>CAJMSE010000013.1 GCA_905216025.1 uncultured bacterium
GCGTCTTTCTGTCGCATCGGTCGTTTTCGTTTCGGGTGCTTAAAAAGGTAGGGATTAGGGAATGCAAGGTTTTTCGGGAAAAATACTACCCGCAGGGCTGGAGATTTTTCCCGAAAACAGGAGGCTTGACCTTGCTTTCCCGTCAAATCCCGGAGTTACCTTTGCGCCCAGAACGAAAATGACTACCTGATGCGGCTCACTGAAAGGCGCGAAAATGGAGGTAAACGGAAGTAGAGGCAGATTAGACAGAAAACTTCAAAAGAGAAATCCGTGAAAAAAGAAATCTCTTCCAACAAAAAAAGAACATAGCCGGTAGCGTGAAACCGGGCAAACCACCTGTAAGGAAGTATGGTTTTATCTGTCCGGTCAGACGTGTCGGGGCGGGCAGATAAAATCATTCTTCCCAGTTTGCCTGCTGTGGGTGACGGCTTGTTCCATTTATGGACAAGCGGTCATACACGGCTTTCCGCTTCCGGCTCAAAGAAACAGCGAAAAAGAAAAATCATCTGAAAAACCGTAAAAGCACCTCTTTGGCATAAGCATAAAAGAAATGGGCCTTGCTTCATCAGTCTAAACTGTTGTTTAGGCGTGAGGCAAAGCCCTTTTCTCCGCTTATGCGATAGTCGGCACACGTTCGTTCAAAATCCTTTTGTACGATGGTGTGCCAACGAATAAAGCCGCTTTTACGAAAAAACTTGTGTGAGATAGAAAAAATCAGGGAGATTCATATCAAAATCTCCCGTTTTATTGTTACTTTTGCATACGAAGAGTTCTTTGAAGGTTACGCAACGCGCAGAAGAATAATGCAGCAGATAACTAACTAAATCGTAACCTATTACTATCATGAGCAATCAACATACGCTCATTTCCAATAAAATACACTCTTTTCGTAACTTCCCTTAACAAAATAATCACCTAACATCTTGTCCTCAGAGTTAGTATCCGCTAATATCTTTTCGTTGACCTTTTTCTGGAAAGAAGTCCATGAATACAGATTATTGCCAATCTCAATCCTCCAGTCTGTATTTTTATACTTTATTGGTTCATACTCCCAGTCCCAACGACGTTTAAATGCAGAATCAATTGGGAACAGACTCTGATCAGAGGTGTTCATCGTGGCATATATATAAAGATTAGAAGGCAGACATAGCTCGCCGTCTTTAATACCTGCGCTATCTTTCCCAAGTTTCTCCTCAAGGTAATTCACAATATCAGCATCAGCTTTTATCTTATATTCTGAGACACCATTCTCGTCTCTATCCAGCAACTGGAACAAGTCTCCAAATATCTGGGCGCAGTTACCACGGTTTATTTCTTCTATTACGAGATAAATATTCTCTTCCGTCTGGTAAGCACGCATATATGCCTTAATAAATGTCTGGGGCACAAAGTCATATTCAATCACCTTGTCAATGATAGTCTCGTCTTTCTTTGCCCCTGCTAAATCATCATCCTCATAATACTTGGCTTTCACCTTACCGTCATATCGGTAATGTTTCTTCATTGTCGGCTTATAAGCTCCAACAAATGTGGAATAATCGCTATCAGGATGGAAAGTTGTGCGGAAAATATTCTCAGTTGGAACTTTTTTCTTCTCAGATGTATTTTCCATCTCTCCTAATGCTACTTTAATTTTATGTGACTTACCTGTACCTGGTGCACCGTAGAAGATTTGTTGGCGACTATTTGATATTTTTATCTCAATTTTATGGTCAATATTTGGTGATATATTTTGTTCATACTCATCTCTTAATGCATCTGATACATTTCTCATTTCTGCAAAAGATTTGCAAATTTCTGCAATATAGGTATGTGAAGCATTAACAACTTTGGAGAGTGCAAGGATTGGAGACACATAAAAATCTCCACGGTCAATACTCTTTCCGCCATACCACCAATCATAATTTGATACAAAATGAATCAGATATTTTTTATCCTCCTCATCTATAGAAGATGTATTATTCAAAACATTTGTTATTTCTGCAGCTACTTTTGAAATGGTGGATGCTTTATGGGCTTCATAAGTTACAGTTTTAGGTTTTTTCCCTAGTTCTGTAGAATACATTGCCATTAGTGTTTTCCTCTCATCTGTTGCTGTTAAACCGCATGACTTTAAGGTATCAACAAGAACCGTTTTATATTTCTGAAGTTCCTGATAATAATCAACAAAAAAGGAAGCTATAACAAACCATAGATTTGGAATGTAACCATTCAAATTTTCTGAATAAATGTGAACAAGATATTTCTTGTAGTCATATTTATAACCATTTAGCTCTTTTACCGAGTTTTTGAAAGAGTTTGGCAACTCTATATCATTAGGCTTAAAAACTTTTTCAAAATTTAATTGAAGTTCTTCCCCTAATTTTTTAAGATTCCTCAATTTTCCCATATTGTTTACATTAATTGTTTTACTATTTCTTGTGCAATTCTTTTTATAACAGGAACTGCAACGCTATTACCGAATTGTTTATATGCCTCTTTTTTTGACACGACAATTTTAAATTCTGGATTCTCTTCGTTGTAATTTTGATTATCTGCACATTCGGGATGTTCCCAGCCATCACCTAATATTCGATATCCTTGAAGGCGTCCAGCTTCTACAGGTGTTAAAGTCCTTGGATTTAATCCTTTTTTAGATTGGTCAATGAGAATTTCACTTCCGTCTTTCCAATATCTGGCAGAAATCGTGCTTGTATATATACTATCTCCATTAAACAGTGAATATCCAAATCCCTTTCCGTTTTGTCGATTACGTTCTTTACGTCTCTGATGACCTTCCCACATCCTGTCGCTTATTGTAAATTGGGAACCAACCTTTTCTTCAGGCTCAAAAATATCAGATACTTTTGTTTTTAAAATTCCTTCTTTCAATTTATTTTATCATATATTGTTGAGCCGTCTTCTGATATTCCATACGGAAAATTAAACTCATCAACATTGATAAGTTTTTTATACCATGCTATAATAAATAAACGTTCTCTGTTTTGTGGAACACCAAAATATTTAGCATTTAATACTTCATATGAATACCCATATCCAAGTTCTTCTAACGTTGCAAGAATTACTTTTAAAGTTTCCCCCTTGTCATGATTCTTAAGCCCTCTGACATTTTCCAAGAATAATACCCTTGGAGGATATCCTGCATTTATTTTTTTCTTTGACAATGTTTGCTATATTAAAAAAACAATGTACCTCGTGTATCTTCGAATCCTCTTCTTAAACCAGCAATAGAAAATGGTTGGCAGGGAAAACCACCACAACAGATGTCGAAATCAGGAATTTTACTTGGATTGGCTTTGGTTATATCTTCATTGAAATACAGATATTCCCCTTTCTTATTTTTTTTAAATAATTTTGGTTCAATATCTTTATAGTTTGCCTCATAAGAAAGTCTTGCATTCTTATCCAATTCACTTGCAAATACGCACTTGCCTCCCACACTATGCATCGCAGTGTGGAAACCACCTATACCGGCAAATAAATCTATAAATTTTATTTTTTGCATTAATTTTTACCATTAATTAGTTACCAACGAGCCTATTCATGCATTATTCAATAAGGTCACAATTCTCGCCTTAATATTTTCATAAGTAATATTTAACCGACTTTTTGCAATCATTGTCAATCTTGATGTATGCGCTAAGGCGTCTCTGATTGGTTTGTATTCCGTTGCGTCTCTTCTTAATGATGCCTTTTTAATTCTGTCTGTTTCATCATCGGCTAAAAATGCCAGATTATCCATATCTAAATGTGATAAATCAGAATTGTCCTCACGTATTTCAAAGTTGATGTTCGCATTTTGTTTAGCAGTGTTTGCCTTTGCTTTCCAGTCATCTATCTTATTTTGAACATTTTGAGGTATTGAAATATCCTTTTCTGTTATATATTTACGCAATAAATTTTCAGAAACAAAACATTCACCATAAGAAGATAAATTAAATTCGGCATCTTCACTGATTGCTTTTATCCAACCATCTACTTTTTTCCGACTTTTGCTATTATCTTTTGATGGTTTGAAATCCTCTACAACAGCATTAAAAAGCTCTTTTGATTTTCTCTGCTTCTTAGTCATTCGAGGATTTTCCGAATCACCATCTTGATTGATTTCTGTTCTCCAAATATCCCAATCATTAATTATCGTTTTAAGAACTATTTCTAATTTCTCTAATAAACTTTTAAACTTAGGATCGTCTGGAACAACACCTTCTCGACTACTTGTAAAACGATCATTTTCATCATCCAAATCATCAAAATGTATTTGACCATAAAGATAACTTTCAACAATTCGAGCAGTAGGAATATGACGCAGAATGTCTTTCTCTCTCAATCGTCCATTAACATATAGGTCAATGCTGATTTTTTCTTCTGTTCCTTTAATTTTCAAGTCAGAAGGTGTTGTCACAGATGCGATAAATCCTTTTATTTGATTATTGTTAAGAGATATATTTTTTGATTTCTTAAATGAGCTGTCTTTAATATAAGGGTCATCAATAGTGTTTAATATCCATATAAACTGTGTTTTTTCTTTTATAGGATCCAGTTCTTTTATTGTTATCAATTTTTCGTTAATGTATATATTGAAACTCGGATCTTTTAAAGAAAAACGAAAATACAAAGCAACCATTTTTGTTATGTATTCGACTCTATTGCGAATACCATCCTTCAAATCTTCAAAGAGAATGATAGTCCCTTTCTTCCCCAATTGCTTGTCATATATAGAAATCAATGAATCTGATGGTAATCCAAGACTATAATCCGTAGAAGACACATCATCCTTTATGGCCTTATCTAATCCGGAATTATCAATAACACCACCAACTATGTTCATTCCTTCAGCCTTAGTTAAGACTGTTATTTTTTGTGCACATGATAGCAAAGCCAACTTGCCAATTCCTTTTCTTCCAATAAAAGGGCGATTCAAAAAAGTATGTGTCACATTATCTTTACGTTTGGAATATCCAATTTTCAAGAACTTATTTTGGAAGTCATTTTCATTCATTCCATTTCCATCATCTTGGACGATTAATGTTTTTGAATCACGATCAATAGTTATATATACATTCTTTGCATCTGCATCCCATGAATTTGAAATAGCTTCTCCAAGAACTGTCATGAAGCTTCTATAAAGGTTTCTGCCAAGATGATTTAATATGCTCAAAGATATGTTAAAATTATATTGTTTCATAATGGAGTATTTCTTATATGTTGTTTAATACTTTCGGCTATTATTTCTCCCAATCTTGGTGGAACAGCATTTCCTATATATCGTGATGCCTTTACCAAAGATACTTCCAGTTCATTAGGAAAGAATTTATAAGTTATAGGAAATGTTTGGAACAATGCGGCTTCGCGTGCAGAAATAGCTCGATTTTGGACTGGATGACCAAAACGACCATTGCCTATACCTGTACAGAGTGTGGTCATTGTAGGAGCTGGCTCTTCCCAAGTCATGCGTCCATAAACACTTCCGAAACTTTTACCTCCTTCCTTTTTGTGACATTCCAATAATAATTCCTCAGGCCAGTCTTTCCAGCTTCCACCGTATGGTGTTGCCATCAATCTTCTCATATTCAATGGAGACAAAGTTCGACATCGGTGCAACGTATCTGTTGCACATTGCTCGCCGGCCTGAAGAGGGGGAAGATGACCTATCACATCACGTACGGTCACATAATTATTTTTTTTGTGTGTTGGGGGAATCAATTCAATCTCACCAAATCTTGAAGCTAACAATACTAATCTTTTACGTGTCTGAGGAATGCCATAATTGGGACAATAAACTACTTGATAAGACACATGATATCCCTCCATCTCAAGTGTCTTAACAAAATCACCCAAAACAGACTTAAGTTTGAATGAGGCTATAGCCGGAACATTCTCCATTGTGACAATGTCTGGTTGTACATCTTTGACAAGACGTCCAAATTCATAAAGAAGGTTATACTTATCTTTATCTTTGTTCTTATTCTTAAAAGCATAAGACGAAAAAGGCTGACAAGGAGCACACCCTGCCAGAACTTTTATTGATTTCTTGGAATAGAAGGATATAATATCCTCTTTATGGACTGACCTTATATCCTTGAAAATAAATTTAGCCTCATTATTAGTCTCGTATGCGTACTTGCAAGTCCTATCCAAATCGAAACCAGCCAAGATTTTAAATCCCTTTGACCTCATTCCATAACTAAGCCCACCTATTCCGCAAAACAAGTCAACTACTTCTATTGAAGGTAGTCTACCTCGTCTTTTATGTATTTTATTCTTAGACATGTTTTTATCTGATAAGTAATCATTTATTACATCTTAGCAAATCTGCTTAATACTCCATTTGCAGTTGTCGTAACACTGTCACAACTATCTGCTCATCGTATGCTATACATTCATAACCAAAGACATCATGATTGACGCGTTTGCCTATATGCCAATACATCATAGCTTTAATTTTTGTTTTATATTGTTCATTTATTCAAGTTCAACATCATTCATACAGGCATTCGCAAGTCCCTCATAACCATATTTATATGCCTTATGTCCTTTCAGTAAGGTCTTTTCTATAGTATATATACGGAACATCTCCTGATATTCACTGTGCTCTTCGAGCATTTCATACAGTTTCACCAGAGTTTCTTTGCTGTGGGTCGTAATAAACACCTGCTTGTTTGTTTCTGAGGCAAGAACAAAAATGCTCTCCCATAGTTTTTTGTATGCCGAATAATGCAGACCGTTGTCTATCTCATCTATAAGGATGATATTGTTCACGGTATTGGCTGTGCTTGCAACAACACTAAGATAACGCCGCAATCCGTCACCTGTCATACCTATAGGCATCAGTTCGGCAACGCCCTCAAATCCGATAAATACATCATTGGCTATCACCTCTATTGCATTGATACGGGAATCGAACATTTGCATACGTTCCAATATCACATCCTTTCTTTTGCGCTTTATAAGTTCAGAGAGATCTTCGACAAGTCTGGAAAAATTCAAGGAAGCAGAAAGAAACGAGGCACTGTTTTTCTCCAGATATTCTTCTGCCACAGTCCTGTTGGATATCATTCCTGTTGTCTGATTGATAGTAACGGAACTTCTGTAATGCTTCTTGTCTTCTCCTGACTCTATGGCAAAGTTCATTTCTAATGTATTAAGGAATGTCTTTGTCTCTGACGTTGCCGATTGTCCGTTAACTTCTGGTGAAGACTGACTGCCATCAAAAACGTATGTCAGTTTAAGTTCCAATAGTCTCCTTAAAGTATCAAACTGTTCTGACATTATCACAGGAGCATTGTTGATATCCATGTTATGAAACAAATAGCTGATGTTTCTAAATGGATTAAAGGCATTTGTCCTTAAATAATTCAGTTGCTGTGGCATGTCTGGATTAGACATTCCCATGAGCAGCATCAATGCTTCCAGCACAGAGCTTTTTCCTGAGTTGTTCTGTCCAAGAAACACATTTACCCTTGCAAAATCATCTATTTTCAGCTGCTCTATGCCTCTGAAATTCCTTATATCGATATTCTTGAAACCGTCCATGGAATTATAGTAATTATATTAGCGACAAAGATACGTAAAATCCATGAGATTATGCCGTCAGACTATGAATATTTTGACTCCTTAGACTGAGGCAAGCGGCAAGCGTGGCGGGGAACGGAAGAATATGGCGCATTTCTTCTTTTTCTCCTCTTTCTTTTGTCACTTTGCAGAATCATGGCTGAATCTGAACATTACGGAGACTGCTATGTTTATGATGTCAATAAGATTAAAACGATAAAGATAATGGCAAGAAAACATTACACAGACATGCCGGACAGTTTTGCAGTATGCAGCCATGCCGATTGCCCGCGCGCGGCACAGTGCCTGCATCAGACGGCATACGGCGAACAGATGGAGCGCTGCGAGATTGTCAGGCTGATAAATCCCGGCCGATGCACGAAGGATTCAGACTGTCCTTATTTCCGCGATGCGGCCCCTGTGGCCTACGCTTTCGGATATTCACGCATGAAACAACACATGTATCCGGCCCAATATCTGACGTTCATGTAGGTATTGAAGGCCCGTTTTGGGCATAATCCGTATTACGAGCGCCGCTGTTGTGACATAGCCCTCCCGCCGGGTGAGCAGCGGATAGTGTTCGATGCATTACGGCAGGCCGGCGTGAAGGAAGAATTGGAATTCGACCGGTACGAATACTGTATAAATTGGTGCGACTGACATGTCGGTACTTTACAGGAAAAGCACAGTACCCTGCTCGGAATAATTGAGTACTTTGGCAAAGTATTTGATTATTCCGGGCAGGGTTTTTATCGCATCCGGTGCGGGGATGAAGGCATTTCGGGACGTATCTAGGATGAAAAGGTATGAAAAGGTAAAATGTTGTCGGCTCAAAAAGCATGTAAACAGAAATAAATCGCTATCTTTGCAAATAATATATGGAATACATGTCGCAAGAAGGCTACGACAAGCTGGTAGCCGAATTACATCAACTGGAGAGCGTGGAACTGCCGCGGGTGAGGGAGGCCATCGCTGAGGCGCGGGCACAGGGCGACCTCAGCGAAAATTTCGAGTATCATGCCGCCAAGCGCGAGCAGGGACGCCTGCTCGGCAGGATACGCTTCAAACAGAGAGTGCTGGAGTTTGCAAGGGTCATAGACACGAAGCGCCTCGGCTCGGATGCCGTCGGGCTGCTGACAAAGGTAGAGATGACTAATATGGTGAACGGTTGCAAGATGGCATATACTATTGTCAGTCCGCACGAGGCCAACCTGCGGGAGAGGAAGATTTCCATCAAGTCACCTGTTGCCGAGGCTTTATTGGGCAAGAAGGTCGGCGACATCGTGGAAGTGCGCGTTCCAGCCGGTGTGCAGAAGCTGCGCATCGAGAGCATCGAGCTGATGGGAGGCTGACGGTTGGCTTTGACTTGGATTAATACGTTCTATTTTGTGTATTGATATGCCATCCGTTCGTTGCCGTCCCGGCAGTGGATGATGAGATTGTTCTGACCGATGCATACACTTTCGCCTTCCATGCCGATGCGCCAGAACGGGATGTCCTTTTCGTTGCAGAACGGTTCCATGCGCCATGCACTCTCAAAGCCGCTCATCACAAAGTGCATGGGGACGAACAGCCCCACTTTGAAGCGATCGATAAACTGCCGTGCGCCCAAGGTATAGCCGTTGCCGATGCGTCCGTCAACGGGGAACATCACAATGTCGAAGTAGCCGGTAATCTTACGTATGTCTTTCAGTTCGCCAAGGAACCGCTTTTCTTCCGCAACGGGATTGATGTATGTACCGAACTCCTCGCTGTATATTGTTTCTTCTGATGTACATTCGGTCAGGAAGCGTGCGTACCAGTTGCATAGGTCGCCGGCATGGAATATCCTTCTGCCGTCTGTATCAATAATCCAGCTCACTCCGCTGTCGTTGCTGCCTGTGGCCGTCACTTTGACGTTGCCGTCCTCCCATACGCCGCCTTTTGCAAGCCAAACGTCGGCATCTTCCTTTCCGGCACGGCGATGCCTCAGGATGTCTTTTGAAAGGATGTATGTGAACTGTGCTGATGGATTTTCGGCTCTCCGCTTAAATATTTCCCTGTTGAAATGGTCTTCATGGAAATGGCTTGCAAAAACGTAAATGTGTTTGCCGCCGCTTCGTCCGATAAATCGCTGCATCGCATCCGACGGATCCATCCAATAGTCGAATATCAGTATGCACTTTTCTGTTTCCAATATGAAACAGCTATGAAAGATGTATGTCAGTTCAATCATCCTTGTTTTTATATTTGGTATGGTGGTTTGGGCTGCTGTCGTTTTTCTTAAAAAAGTTCATGCAGAATATGCTTGACAGCTGCCACGGGATGATATAGAATCATTCTCGGTCCGGCCCAACGCATTACAATCCTGATGCGTTCCTTCATTTCCGGCCGGTAGCAGTGGATGGGACATTTCTTGCAGGTTGGCTTTCCGCTACCATAGCGGCAATGGTCAAGCCTTCTGTCAGCATACTCCAGCAGATCCTTGCATTTCGGGCATAGAGTCTTGTTCCCCTCATGTTTACGGCAGTATAGGCGTATCATTTGTCCGACGACAGCCTTTTCCTCTTCTATGCGCTTGCTAATAAGTGACGGTTTCATAGATTTTTTATATCTTGAAATATGTCTCCTATATATTCGTTTGAACTATATAGACCACTTATTTTCCCTATGCAGGGTGTTATTTACCCACGCAGAAATGCTTGAAAATATTTCCGAGAACCTCGTTGGTTGTTATCTGACCGCCTGTTATTTCAGCAAGGTGGTCGAGGCAGAGGCGGAGGTCTTCGCTGAGAAGGTCGTTGCTTAGGTTCATTTCGAATTCGTTGATTACGCGGGTGATGCTTTCATGGGCGCGTATGAGGGAATCGTAATGGCGGGCAGAGGTCAGTATTACGTCATTTTCGCTTATGTCCGGCAGGTCGGCGAGGCGATGTATGGCATTGCGCAGATTGTCTATGCCGGTGGCTTCGCGGGCACTGATACCGAGAATCGTGGCTGTAGGGATGTAGCGGTGGAGCAGGGGAGAGAGCTGCAGGGTAAGGTTCTGAATGTCGGTCTTGTTGTTTACGACAACCATGCTTTTACCTTGGCAAAGCATTCTCATTTCTTCGCATTCGCCATCTGAGGGTATGGCATCTACGAGCCATAATACGATGGCGGCGCTGTTTAGTTTGCTGTAAGTGCGTTCTATGCCTATTCGTTCTATTTCATCGTCAGTCTTGCGCATGCCGGCAGTGTCGATGAAACGGAATGTCACGCCGTTGATGTCTGTCGTGTCTTCAATGACGTCGCGTGTTGTGCCGTGTATATCGCTGACGATGGCCTTGTCATCGCCTATCAGAAGATTCAGCAATGTGCTCTTGCCGACGTTTGTCTTGCCGACGATAGCTACGGGGATGCCTTTTTTGATTGCTTGTCCGGATGCAAATGTCGATGTGAGGCGAGATATATGGCTGTCGATGGTCTGTGCGAGCTGCAATAGTTCGGTACGGTCGGCGAATTCCAGCTCTTCGTGGTCGCTGAAATCCAGCTCCAGTTCCATCAGCGATGTCATTCTGAGCAGGCGTTCGCGCAGCGCGGACAGCTCACTGCTTATATTCCCTCTCAACTGTCCCATTGCTATGCGGTGCGTGGCCTGATTCGTGGATGCAATGAGGTCTGCCACAGCCTCGGCCTGGCTCAAATCCATCTTGCCGTTAAGAAAGGCACGCTGGGTGTATTCCCCTGGATTGGCTTGGCGGCAACCGTGGCTGATGAGCAATTGCAACACCTTATTTAATATATAGCGTGAGCCGTGACATGATATTTCTGTGCAGTCTTCGCCCGTGTAGGAGTGGGGTGCACGGAATATCGTGACGATAACATCATCGATGATATTGCCTTCATCGTCGATGATTGTTCCGTAATGCACCGTCTGCGTGGATGCCTCATTGAGCTGATGACCGTGCTTGGACTGAAAGATTCCGTCGGTTATATCAATAGCGTGTGGCCCTGAGACGCGTATGATGCCGATGGCTCCACCGCTCGGGGTTGCCAATGCGCATATAGTGTCGTTTGTCATAGAGGCTTTGCTTAAACGGTAAACTCCTCCGAATGGAAATTACTGTAGTAACGGCCGGATAAGGCGGTGAACCGGAGAACGCAATAATCAGGGTCGTTAACTCCGCCGGGATAATACATCGTATCACCATCCTGCCATATCTCCTGTTTTACAGCTTCGTCGGTCAGAATCTCCATCGTACCGCGCAACATCACACCGCGGAAGAACCTCCGGTCGCAGAAATATATACATGCTCGGTTGTCAGACATGTACTGGGACACGCGCATCGATGATGTGTTTGTAGTGAAATAGAACGTTTTGATTCCCTCACGCTTGCGCGGTTGCAGCATGGCTTTTATATTGGGGAACCCGTCACGGTCTATCGAACCGATAAATGCTGTCTTCTGCTTGTCTACAATATTGCCGACGGTCTGCTCAGGATTTCTCATACGCTTATACCGATATCCTTAATGTCATTGCTCCTTATCCTGAAAGAAATAGCTGCTGCCGTCAAAGCAGTGGGTGCAGACTTTCTCTTTAGGCAAGCCGATGGCTTCGATGAGCGTCTCTATCTTGTTGAACTTCACGCTGGTCAGGTCGAGCCTGCGGCCTATTTCCTCCACCATGCGCTTGTATTCGGGGCTGTCTGTCGTGGCATACTTGTCCAGATTCTTGTTCGGGTCGCCCTCGAAGTCTTGGATTATGCGGCGCGTGATCAGTTCAAGGTCGCTCTTCGATGCCGTAAATCCGATAAACGGGCATCCGTATACAAGCGGCGGGCACGATATGCGGGCGTGCACTTCCTTGGCTCCGTACTCGAAGAATGTGCGCACATTGTCGCGCAACTGTGTGCCGCGCACAATGGAGTCGTCGCAGAACACCACCCGCTGGTCTTTCAGTATTGCCGGATTGGGGATGAGCTTCATCTTTGCCACGAGGTCGCGGCGGCTCTGGTTGCCCGGAGTGAACGAGCGGGGCCATGTGGGAGTATATTTCAGCACGGCACGCTTGTATGGTATCTTGTGGCCTTCGGCATATCCGAGCGCCGTTCCCACTCCCGAGTCGGGCACTCCGCAGGCGCAGTCGGCCTCGGTGTCGTCTTCCCGGCCCATGACGTTTCCGGCATATTCGCGCACGTATTCGGTGTTTATTCCCTCATAGTCGCTTGCGGGGAAGCCGTAGTATACCCACAGGAACGAACATATCTGGCAGCGTGTAAACGGTTTCTGCATCACTTCGATGCCGTCGGCTCTCAGTTTCACGATTTCTCCCGGACCGACGTCGCGCAACCTCTTGAAGTCGAGATTGGGCAGAGCTGTCGTCTCGCTCGTGGCGGCAAACGCCCCGTCTTTCTGTCCGAGCACTATTGGTGTGCGTCCGAGTGCGTCGCGCGCGGCAATTATTCCGTCTTCCGTGAGCACAAGCATCGAGCACGAGCCTTTCACCTTCCGGTATACGAGATTGATGCCGTCGACGAATGTGTTGCCCATATTAATCAGCAGGGCGACGAGCTCAGTGGGGTTGATGTTGTTTGCGCTCATCTCGCTGAAGTGCATGCGGTTGTCGAGCAGTTCCTGTGCAATCTCGCGCACATTGTTTATCTTGGCCACCGTGACCACGGCATACCTGCCGAGATGTGAGTTTACAAGTATCGGCTGCGGGTCGGTATCACTGATTACACCGATGCCGGAATTTCCACCGAACTTGTCAAGCTCGCTTTCGAACCGCGAACGGAAATAGTCCCGCTCAAGACTGTGAATACTGCGTGCAAAACCTTTTTCCTTGTCGAAAGTGGCAAGGCCCGCTCTCTTTGTACCTAAATGTGAGTTATAATCCGTGCCGTAAAACAAATCGTTTACGCAATCTTTAACTGATATTGTTCCGAAAAAACCGCCCATGTTTATACTTTTTAGGCTGCAAAATTACTGCATTTCCATGAAAATTTAGCAATATGGATATACTTTTTTTCTAAAAATAATCAGTCTGCACCATATATATAATAAAGCAGATTCCCCGAAAGGAGAACCTGCTTCATCATTATAGAGAATATTATGTATTATTCTTCGTTGCTCCAGTCCATCTTGCTCATGCGGACATAGCTCTGATAGCGCTTCTTTGCCATATCCTCGCAAGCCTTGAACAGGTCTGCTGCCTCGTTGGGATACTGCTTCATTACAGAGAGGAAGCGTACCTCGCCCTTCAGGTAATCCTGGAAGTTCTCCCATGCCGGAGCCTTAGAGTCGAGCGTGAACGGGTTTTTGCCTTCCTCTTCCAGTGCCGGGTTGAAGCGCCACAGGTGCCAGTAACCGCAGGCAACAGCAGCTGCTTCCTCTGCCTGTGCCTTACCCATGCCCTTCTTCAGACCGTGGTTGATACACGGAGCGTAGGCGATGATGATAGACGGTCCGGGATAAGCCTCTGCCTCGCGGATAGCCTTTAGACACTGGCTCTGATCTGCACCCATAGCAATTTGTGCTACGTAAACGTATCCGTAAGTTGTGGCAATCATACCGAGGTCCTTCTTGCGCACGCGCTTGCCTGATGCGGCGAACTTGGCGATGGCGCCGAGCGGAGTTGCCTTTGAAGACTGACCACCGGTGTTAGAGTAAACCTCTGTATCGAGAACGAGGATGTTTACGTCTTCACCCGAAGCGATTACGTGGTCGAGACCGCCGTAGCCGATATCGTAAGAAGCACCGTCACCACCGATAATCCACTGTGAGCGCTTAACGAGATAGTGAGAAAGCTCCTTCAGCTTCTTGCATGTCTCGCAGCCATGGGCAGCACCTTCCTCAATCATCGGGATGAGTTTGGCCGCAGCAGCCTTGCTTGCATCGGCATCGTCCTTGCCGTCGAGCCACTCCTGAGCAGCTGCCTTGTAGTCGGCAGGTGCGTTTTCGTTGGCAAGTTCGGTTGTGAGAATTTCAGCAATGCGGGCACGCATCTTCTTGTTGGCCAGCGTCATACCGAGGCCGAACTCGCAGAAGTCCTCGAACAGTGAGTTAGCCCAAGCCGGACCCTGTCCCTTCTCGTTTGTTGTATACGGTGTTGAGGGGATTGAACCGGAGTAGATGGAAGAACATCCTGTAGCGTTGGCAACGATCTCGCGGTCGCCGAAGAGCTGAGAAATCAGCTTCACGTACGGAGTCTCACCGCAACCGGAGCAAGCGCCTGAGAACTCGAAGAGCGGAGTAGCGAACTGTGAGTTCTTCGGGCTCTGCTTGATGTCAACCAGATCCTGCTTGCTCTTGACGTTCTTAACGCAATATTCCCAGTTTGCAGCCTCTCCGAGCTCGCCTTCCAGCGGAACCATCTTGAGGGCGGGACCACCGGCCTTGGGATTACCGGGACATACGTCAACACAGTTGCCGCAACCCAGACAGTCCATAACGCCCACCTGCATGCGGAACTTCATGCCCTTCAGTGCGGCGGGAGCCTTGATGTCGATAGCCGTTGCATTGAGTCCGGCAGCCTCTGCGTCGTCCATTACGAACGGGCGGATGCAAGCGTGAGGACAAACGTATGCACACTTGTTACACTGGATACAGTTCTCGGGAGTCCATGTAGGAACGAAGGCAGCCACGCCGCGCTTCTCGTATGCGGCAGTGCCCTGCGGCCATGTACCGTCCTCGATGCCCTTGAAGGCAGAAACGGGGAGCAGGTCGCCGTTCTGTGCGTTGATGGGACGAACCACCTCGTTGATGAATGCGGGGTCATTGTTCTCCTTGACAGCGTCTGCGGGCAGGTTGCTCCATGCCGGGTCAACGGTCAGTTCCTTGTACTCACCGCCGCGGTCAACGGCTGCGTAGTTCTTGTCTACAACGTCCTGACCTTTCTTGCCGTACGACTTCACGATAAACTTCTTCATCTGCTCTACGGCGAGATCAACGGGGATAACGCCTGTGATGCGGAAGAATGCGCTCTGCAGGATGGTGTTGGTGCGGTTGCCCAGACCAATCTCCTGTGCAATCTTGGTTGCATTGATGTAGTAAACCTTGATGTTGTTGTCGGCAAAGAACTTCTTAACCTTGTTCGGCAGGTTGGCTACAAGTGTTTCGCCCTCCCATATTGTGTTGAGCAGGAAAGTACCGTTCTTGCGCAGACCGCGTGTCACGTCGTACATGTGCAGGTAAGCCTGAACGTGGCAAGCCACAAAGTTAGGCGTGTTTACCAGGTATGTTGAGCGGATAGGCGTGTCGCCGAAGCGCAGGTGAGAGCAGGTGAATCCTCCCGACTTCTTTGAGTCGTAAGAGAAATAAGCCTGGCAGTGCTTGTTTGTGTTGTCACCGATGATCTTAACCGAGTTCTTGTTTGCACCTACGGTACCGTCTGCGCCGAGTCCGTAGAACTTAGCCTCGAACATGCCTTCGCCACCGAGAGCAATCTCTTCTTTCTTGGGAAGCGATGTGAATGTGACGTCGTCGACGATGCCGAGTGTAAAGTGGTTCTTCGGTTCAGCCATAGCGAGGTTCTCGTAAACGGCGAGAATCTGTGCGGGAGTGGTGTCGTTAGAGCCCAGGCCATAGCGTCCGCCAACGATGACGGGAGCGTTTTCTACGCCGTAGAATGCTTCTTTCACGTCGAGATACAGAGGCTCTCCGTTTGCTCCCGGCTCCTTCGTGCGGTCGAGAACGGCGATGCGCTTCGTGGTCTTGGGCACTGCTGCGAGCAGGTGCTTTACAGAGAACGGACGGTAGAGGTGTACCGACACGAGACCTACCTTCTCGCCCTGAGCTGTCAGGTGGTCGATTGCCTCGCGTGCAGCCTCGCTTGCCGAACCCATGAGGATGATTACGCGGTCTGCGTCCTCAGCTCCATAGTAGTTGAACAGGCCGTACTTGCGTCCTGTAATCTCAGAAATCTTCTCCATGTACTCCTCTACGATGGCGGGAACGGCGTCGTAGTAAGAGTTGCAAGACTCACGGTGAGTGAAGAAAGTGTCGGGGTTCTCGGCCATACCGCGTGCCACGGGGTGCTCGGGAGTGAGTGCGCGGTTGCGGAACTCGGTCAGAGCCTGCTGGTCAACCAGCGGTGCGAGGTCGTCGTTCTCGAGCATCTCTATCTTCTGAATCTCATGCGATGTGCGGAAGCCGTCGAAGAAGTTGACGAACGGAACGCGGCTCTTGATTGTTGCGAGATGGGCAACGCCGGCCAAATCCATAACCTCCTGTACCGAACCTTCGCAGAGCATGGCAAATCCAGTCTGGCGTGTAGACATTACATCCTGATGGTCGCCGAAGATACACAGAGAGTGAGAAGCGAGAGTACGGGCCGATACGTGGAATACGCAGGGCAGGAACTCACCGGCAATCTTGTACATATTAGGTATCATCAGCAGTAGACCCTGAGATGCAGTATAGGTAGAAGTGAGTGCTCCTGCCTGCAGCGAACCGTGAACAGCACCGGCTGCACCGCCCTCAGACTGCATTTCCTGTACGAGGACAGTCTCGCCGAAGATGTTTTTGCGGCCCTGTGCTGCCCATTCGTCCACATACTCCGCCATCGTTGAAGACGGGGTGATGGGGTAGATGGCTGCCACCTCCGAGAACATATACGAGATATGCGCTGCGGCCTGGTTACCATCACAAGTGATAAATTTCTTTTCTTTTGCCATTTTAATAGATAAAATATTTATAATGAATAAATGTTTGTTTTATAGCCTTACTGATATCAATAAAGGAATCCCAACAGCCATAATGGTATCTGGTTGCCCTTTCCTATCTCGGTATTGTAGCGGGCGTATATGGTGTCCGGGGTATACCTTATCTTGCCGTGGCTGGCTGCATCGCACACGCGGAACTTCATCTTGCCGTCTACGGTGTAGTGGATGTCTCTGTTTCCTTGGTTCACCGTATGGTCTTTCCATAGCGAATTGACGAAGAAAGTCTCCATTGTGTCCTGCATGTCTATCCTTATCGGATATATGGCATACATCAGGTTGGAGTTGTGCATCATCACTTTCGACGGCTTTTGCGGGAAGTCGTGCCCCACGGGATATATTATGTTGATGAGTCTCGCGTCTGCCAGATACTTTATGTAGTTCATCACCGTGGCCCTGCTTGTCTCTATGTCGTTGGCCAGCTGGCTTATGTTGGGAGCCTTCGGTCCGTTTATGGCGAGCAGGTAGAACAGCTTTTTTATTTTCGTGAGATACTTGAGCTCTATCTGTTTTATGAGCAGTATGTCCACTTCGGTCATCATGTTCATCGTCTTCAGCAGGTTCTCGGAGTAATTCCGGTGCTCCTGATAGAACGGATAGAATCCGTGGTGCACGTAATCGAAGAAATATTTGCCCGGTGACACCTTGGGAAGAATCTGCTTGATGATGCGCTCATGACCGTTGAGAATTTCGTCCAGCGTGTACGGCTTGAAGTCGTTGCCGGTCTGCAGGTTCAGAAACTCCCTGAAAGAAAATCCGCGCAGGTTGTAGCTCTTGACTATTCCGTTCAGTTCCGGGTTCTTCTCCTTGAGGCGCATGACGCTCGAACCGGTGAAGACAATCTTCAGGTTGGGGTATTCGTCGTAGCATTTTCTCAGTTCGCGGCTCCATTCCGGCTGTTTGAAAACCTGGTCTATCAGCAGCACGCGGCCTCCCTTGCGGTAGAATTCGCCGGCAAAATCGGCAATTCCCCGCCCCTGAAAATAAAAGTTGTTCATGTTCAGGTAGAGGCATTGGCGGTCGTTCAGGTCGAAGTTTTCTTTGGCATACTGCAATAAAAAGGTGGTTTTCCCCACGCCTCTCGTACCTTTTATGCCTATCATACGGTCGTTCCAGTCTATCTCATCCATTAAGGTGCGACGGACAGGAGCATTCGTATGCTCGACCAAATAAGCGTGAGTCCTAAAGAAAACCTCCATTTTATTAATTTCGTTAATTAGCCGCAAAGATAGCAATTAAATTCGTAAATTGCAAACTCAATGTTACAAAATATCAAAAAAAATAATTAATTTTGTCCCCAAAAGAAAGTGGAAAATGACTAACCGGCATGTCCTTCATGTGTTTAACCCTGAGCACGATTTGGTTCTGGCTCGCAAAACAGGCAGCTACACTGCTCCGGATGCAGCCCGTGGCCTGCGTGCCGATATAGGCTTCCTGCCTGCTTTATGGGCCGGTGAGGGCGATTTTGTGGCGGTGCATGATGTCTGTAATGCTGTCAAGGCATTCTCGCGGTTTGCTGACGGGGTATCTGACATCCTCGGTGTGGATATCCATCGTAGGGTAGAGTTCGTCCCGTTGGCCGGTCTCCGGCATCTTTCAGTCGATGAAATAGACGTCTGGGGGTGGGACAGGGGTGTCCGGAAGGAACTCTCAGCCTGTGGCGTCAGTGGGGCATTGCTACCCGATGAAGATCGTCTTGATGCTATAAGAGAACTGTCGCATCGTCGTAATGCGGCCGCCTTTCTTGCGTCTGCAGACATGCCCGGCACTGTCGGCGAGGCTGTCGGATGTACCGGTGAGGCTATGGTCTGCGACTGCATCGGAAGGTATCACGATGCGGTGCTCAAGGCTCCGTGGAGCTGCAGCGGGCGGGGGCTCCGCTTTGCGGCGGCCGGTGAAATGTCGGGCCATCTCCACGGGTGGATAAGGAACATCATAAAGACGCAGGGGTGCGTGATGGTAGAGAAGCGTTACGACAAGGTCTGTGACTTCGGCATGGAGTTTTACAGCGACGGAAAGGGTGGCGTGACCTACTGCGGGTTGTCTCTCTTCAGTACTGACAACGGAGCGTATACAGGAAATATCATAGCGTCAGAATACTTTAAGAAATGTCAGCTAAAGCGCTATGTGTCAGGGATATTACTGGATGATATCCGCGAGAGCATCGTTCGCTGGTGCGGCCGTAAATATAATAATATGTATAGAGGCTTTTTCGGCGTAGACATGATGATAGTGTGGGATGATGGCGACGCAGCCTTTAAGGTGCATCCATGCGTGGAGATAAACCTCAGGCGCACGATGGGGCACGCCGCCCTTTCGCTGATTCCCGCAGAGGATACGGGCCGCAGGGCAACTATGGCAATCACAAAGAAAGATAAATACCAATTAAATATAAATATTTTATGAAGAAACTACATTTATTACTAATCTTCTCGGCGATGACCGCAGCCGCTCAGGCGCAGTATCGCTCGGACGCGTGGTGTCCCGATCAGGGAGACGGAACCTACATCAACCCTGTAATCAACGCCGACTACAGCGACCCGGACATCTGTGTCGGAGCGTCGGGCACAGATTTCTACATGACGGCCAGCTCGTTCAATCACCTGCCGGGACTGCCCATCCTGCACTCCAAGGACCTCGTAAACTGGGAGATTGTAGGGCATGCGCTTAAGGAACTGAAACCTAAGGAGGTGTTCGACAATGCCGCACACGGAATGGGTGTGTGGGCACCCTGCATCCGCTATCACAACGGCGAGTACTACATATACTGGGGAGACCCTGACTATGGCGTGTTCATGGTGAAGACAAAAGACCCGGCCGGAAAGTGGGAAGAGCCGGTGCTCGTCATCTCCGGTAAGGGAATGATAGACACGTCGCCGCTCTGGGACGACGACGGCCGCTGCTATCTCGTCAACGGATGGGCCGGCAGCCGTGCCGGATTCAAGAGCGTGCTCTCGGTGCGTGAGTTGTCGGCAGACGGTACGCGCGCCATCAGCGACCCGGTGATAGTGTTCGACGGCAATAACGAGCACCGTACGGCAGAAGGTCCGAAGTTTTACAAGCGTGACGGATGGTACTGGATAATGTGCCCCGCCGGAGGCGTGCCCACAGGCTGGCAGCTTGCCATGCGTTCGAAGAGCCCGTACGGCCCGTATGAGCACAAGATTGTGCTGGCTCAGGGAAAGACCGCCGTCAACGGCCCTCACCAGGGCGGATGGGTACACACGGCCCAGGGTGAAGACTGGTTCATGCACTTCCAGGATAAGGGCCCTTACGGCCGCGTGGTGCACCTGCAGCCCGTGAACTGGGTGAAGGGATGGCCGGTGATGGGTGTCGACAAGGACGGCGACCTCTGCGGCGACCCTGTAATGCGCTATAAGAAGCCCAATGTAGGCAAGGTTTACCCCGTGCAGAATCCCGTGGAGAGCGACGAGTTCAATGTGCCGGTGCTCGGAAAGCAGTGGCAGTGGAACTCAAACTACGACCAGTTCTACGGCCAGCCCACGCCATACGGCTTCTTCCGGCTTTATACACATAAGCTGAGCGAGAACTTCGTGAACCTTTGGGAAGCTCCGAACCTGCTTCTCCAGAAGACTCCGGCTGACTCGTTCACGGCCACTGCAAAGCTCAAGTTTGCCGCAAAGAAGGAAGGACAGTATGGCGGAATCATCATGTATGGTCTCGACTACAGCGCACTTGTGGTGAAGAGAGTGGGAGATAAGTTCCAGCTTCAGCAGCTGACATGCCTCAAGGCCGACAAGAACAAGCCCGAAACGGTGAAGGTTTTGGCCGAGCTCGCCCCGACAGACAAGGATAAGGTGAACTACGAACCGGCCATATACGAGGATATTTACTTGCGTTTCACGGTGAAGGAAGGTGCCAAGCTGCGTTTCTCCTATAGCAAAAACGGCAAGAAGTTCACCGAGGTGGGCGACGAATTCCAGATGCGTGAGGGCAAATGGGTCGGTGCCAAGTTCGGTTTCGTTGCCGAAGAGCCTGCCGGAAAGGGCGTGACAGGATTTCTGGATGTAGATTGGATACGTGTCACAAAATGATGAGTATATTGCGGTAAAAGATTGTCAGCGAAGCATTTATCAACGTGCTTCGCTGCTTTTTTATCGCTTCGCGCCTCCGGTCTCATGCCCGTTGCCGGGTGGGGAGTGCTTCCCGACGGTATAACGGGGCGCTTCTGATGGTGTAACGGGATGTCCGTGACGGTGTGACGGATTGCCCGCCGTAGTATTCTGCCAGCTTTCAAACGCGTCTTTGAGAGCTACCAAAAGTGTTTTTGAGAGCTGAGCTAATCGCTTTTGACGCCTGCCGCATTCGCGATAATGAAAAATTTACATTGCGACTAAGCGTATCCGCCCTTTCAGGCGTATTACTATTAAACGCGGATTGTGCTGTTGCTATGTTCCGGCATGGTTGCGTCAGTGAGGCTGTTCCTCTGTAGAAGACTAACGTCGTATTATCAATAAAACTATTTAATATTACATTTTATGAAGCAATTTCAACGACTAAGGAAAACATGCGTGGCTCTGGCCGTGCTCCTTGCGGGCACCGGAGCGGCTGCTCAGACCGCCGGCCTGAGGCTGCACTACACGTTTGAGAATGTTTCCGGCACCCAGGTGCCGGATGCTTCACCGTCCGGAGTGACGGCAGAGCTGAAGAATGAGGCCAAGGTCTTCAAGATGGGAAAGTACCATGTGCTGAACCTCGGCAAGGGGACGGGCTATCTCGACATGGGAGAGAACGCCGGAAAGGTGGTCAAGGACCTTGCAGACTTCAGTGTCTCGGCTTATTATTTCGTTGAGGAAGATGCCTCGCTGTCGGGCGCAGGATACTTCCTTTGGGCTTTCTCTGCTTTAGATGCCAATACCCAGACTGCCGGCCCGTACATGGCCTACAGGCTTAACGCACAGCGCTTTGCCACCTCAACAGGCGGATGGGGCGGCGAGGCCGGAATAGAGAAGGGCGGCGAGGCCGCCAAGGGAAAGTGGAGCCACGTGCTTTACCGCCAGAGCGGAGCCACGGGCGAGTTGTATATCGACGGTCGTCTGGCAGGAAAGAACACGGAGATGCCTGTTCTTAACGCCACGTTCACCGCCGCGCCGCGCTACTGCTGGATAGGCCGTGCTCCTTTCTCTGCAGACAACTACCTGAAAGGCACGTACATGACGGACTTCCGCGTGTATGACGCTGCCGTGACGGATGAGGAGGTTGCATCACTCGCTGCTGTGGCAAAAGACCTTGATAACGAGTATTTCTATGGCGACCCGGGTGATTTCACCGCGCTGAAGAAACTCCTGGAAGAGTGCGAAGGCTTTGTAGCCGGAGCCTCGGGGACATATCTTCAGAACGCTGTAGACGAGGTGCAGGACGAGATTGAGATGGCCCGCCTGCTCATTGCTGCGGCCACGGCATCGCAGCCGATGATTGACAAGCGGTTAGAGTCTATGCAGGCTGCTCTCGACCATGCGCTGACCACTGCAGGCATAACATTCGGCGAGGTGAGCCACTTCATGCCGGAGAACCATGGTTTCGTGCATCCGGGCGGACTGCACACGCAGGCCGACTTCGACCGCGTGAAGCAGATGCTGGCCGACGGCGACCCGACAATAACGGCGGCGATGAAGCTGCTGAGGAGCAACGAATACTCACAATCGGGAGTTGCCACATGGCCGGTGTGGGAGATAATACGCGGTGGTGGCTCCGGACAGAATTATATCAATGCCTGCCGCGGTGCGGCGATGGCCTATCAGAATGCCTTGCGCTGGAAGATTGACGGCACGAAGGCCAATGCCGACGGAGCCGTGCGCATACTGATGGCATGGGCTCGTGGAAACAAATATGTGGGTGGCGACACAAACAAGTCGCTCGCTGCCGGACTTACCGGATATCAGTTTGCACAGGCTGCCGAGCTGATGCGCGACTACGAGGGATGGAGCCGCGACGACTTCGAGGAGTTCAAGCGCTATATGCTTGCTACGTGGTATCCCGTTGCTTGTGACTTCCTGCGCCGCCGCCACGATACATGGGCCAATTGGGTGCAGGCTGCAAAGGGCGAGCGCCCCGGCCACTATTGGTCTAACTGGGGACTGTGCAACGTGCTCTGCTTGATGAACATCGGAATACTATGCGACGACGTGCATATATATAATCAGGGCGTGTCGTTCTATAAGTACGACCACGTGGGAACGTTCGTTGAAGACCGCAGCCAGGCAAGCGTTATCCTCAACGACGGCTGCAACGAGTTTATCGGAAACCTCGTACCTGTGGTGCATGCCGACGACCGCGGCCCGTTTGGATACCTCGGACAGATGCAGGAGAGCGGCCGCGACCAGGGTCACGCGCTGATGGCTGCCGGACTGGCGGTAGACATCTGCAAGGTGGGCCTGAACCAAGGCGACGACCTCTATGCCTATATGAACGACCGTCTGGCTGCCGGTCTCGAGTGGACGGCTGCCTATAACCACAGCGGAGTGGACGACCTGCCATGGACAGGATATAACTATACCGACCGTGGCGGATGGATGGGAGCCGGCTGGCAGCAGGACGGCCCCAACGGCGGAGGCCGCGGAGGCTGTCGTCCGTATTGGGATCGCGTTGTCGGATACTACGAGGGCGTGCGCGGAGTGAAGATGAAATATTCTGAAGTGGCAGCAAAAGCCGTGCGCGGAAATTCAGGAACAGATGCCGGCGGAGGCAACTACGGACAGAATTCAGGCGGATTCGACCATTTGGGATTCACCACACTGATGGACTATCGCCCGGCCATCGATCCGGCCAAGGCACCGGTGGTGCTCTCGGGACAAATCGTATACAACGGCGAGACACTCAAGAACCAGACCAACCTCGGCGGACTTAAATATAAATATGAGGTCTGCCACACGAAGGCCGTGCCCGTTGGAGGCAAGGCCACACTCATGCCGATGCTTCCGGAGGGTGTCGCAGACAACGGCTCATGGAAGTGGGAGACGGGTGAGACGACCAAGGACATCACCGTAGACACAGACCGCAGCTACATCTACCGCGTGCACTATACTGCAGACAACGGTGCCGTGTCTACCCAGTCGTTTGCCATAGCAGTGGCCGGCGACAACAATCCTGACGTCATTCATCCGGAGATAACTGTTGACGGAGTGATTTATGTGGACACAGTGAAGACTGTACTCTATGGTGACGACGTCATCCTCTATGCCGGAAACTCTACCGGATGGTCTGACGAATATCTCTGGAGCAACGGCAAGAAGGGCAATCTCATCGTCGTACCCAATATCACGAGCGACCGCACATATACCGTTCAGTATACCAACCAGGGCGGAAACGTCACGTCAAAGAAGTTCTATCTGAAGGTGGTATACGGAGTGCCGAGCGTCGTTGTGGACGGCACGAAGTATACAGACTGCAGTGAAGTGGTAGTGGATAAGGGCCGGAACGTGGAGCTTCGTCTTGCCCTGCCGGAAGGAATGGTAGGCGGACGGCTGAAATGGAGCGACGGCTCTGAAGGCGAGACGCTGACTCTGGAGAAGTTGGAAGAGTCATGCTCGCGCACGGTGGAGTATATCATCGGCGGCAATACGGTGTTCTCTTTCACATACAACATTCTCGTGAAGGAGACGGAAGACCGTCTGGTGGATGTGGACGACTATCACATCATTGAGCGTGCCACAGGTCGCTATCTGACATATACAGGTGAAGAGGGTGAGACTCCGGCATTCGCGGAGAAGGACAGCGATGCCCCGCAGACGCAGATATGGACCATATCGCGCAGTTCGATGGCACGCTACGACATCATCTCGAAGCTCAACAACATGTATCTGGACAAGTCGGGAGTGATGAGGACCATGACGATGCGTCCGCACCGCCTGCAGGCTGCAGCCGGAACGATGTATTTCGCCATCCATAACTCTGCCACTTCCGGAAACATCTATTGGACGGTGAACGGGGATGGAACGGTCAATTATGAGGGTGCCCCCGAGTTGTACGGCTATCCGTTCGAACTGGTGAAGGCTCTATCAGACCCTGACGGCATCGACGGCGTAACCGATAATGCAGCCGGAGAGGTGAAGGCCGTGGAGCTGTTCAATGCCGGAGGCGCACGCATAGAGCATCTCGTGCCCGGCATCAACATCCGCAAGATGTATATGAGAGACGGCCGTGTGATTACCGACAAGATTGTAGTGTCGCGGAACGGGCGTTGAACGTGACCGCCATATAAGGCAGAGAGCCATATCAGTCTCCTCAGGACGGAGCGATATGGCTCTCTTTTTTATGCGTTGCCGTACAGGATTTTGTGCGTCAGCGCTTTTCCTTTATTATTCCGTGCCTGTAGGCATAGAGCAGTTTCTTTAGGTCGGAAATCTGCGAGCGCAGTTCGTCGCCCTTGTCGGTGTCGGCCACAAGCATGCGGTGGGTGGACATCTCGACAATCTGTGTGGTGCTCTTGATGTCCGTTCCGCGTTGTATAGAGTCGGCGGCGGAGGTGAAGGGCTCGTGCTGTACGAGCTGGAATCCGCGGCTATGGTAGACGAGGGTGTATCCGGCGATGCCTGTCTCCTTGTGGTACGCCTCGCTGAATCCGCCGTCTATGACCATCAGCTTGCCGTTGGCCTTGATTGGGTTCTCGCCCTTCGAGGCGTGCACGGGCACGTGGCCGTTTATGATATGGCGGTTCTGGCCTTTCACGTTGAAGGCGTCGAGTATGCGGTCGCACACGGTCTCGTCGTCGCGCAGCTTGAAGTAGTTGCCCTTCTCCTCGTGATAGGTGTCCTTGTCCTTGAGGAAATAGCGCTCGAAAGTGGCCATCTTCGACTTGTCGAACAGCGGGCTGTCCTTTCCGCACCACAGGTAGAGGAAGTAGTCGATGGCATATCTGCGCATGTCGGCATCCGTATCGCTCTCGAATGCCGAGCGTATCATCATCCCGATGTTCTGCATCAGTTCGAGACCGCTGTACCGTTTGCCTTTGTACAGTTCCACTTCCTTTAGCGTGCCGTCCTCGTTGAGAGGTATTGACGCATGGAAAAGCAGGTTGCTGTTGTATATGGCGTACATGCAGCCGTGGCTGAGGAGCGTGCGTATGTGCTTGCGGAGCTTCTCGCTGACGGTGAACGAGTGGCGCAGACGCTCCATGAGAATGCGCTCTTCTTCGGTAAGTTCGTACGGAGAGTCGGGGCTTACGGTGGGGAAGTTGCAACTGCACATGTCGTATTTCTTCCCGTCTATGGTGCACTTGCCGTGCGCGAAGTCGATGGAGCCGAGCAGGCAGCGGTCTGTCATGTTCCATTCGGGGCGGCGCCGGAATATGCGGGCTTCCTCCTTGAATTGTATTATGCTTATCGCCTTGTGCATCTTTGCCGTCAGCGCCATTGTCTTCTCGTCCATGGTGCCGCCTTTCAGCAGTTTCGGGACAAATTCTTCGCACGGATCTTCGCCGTAGACATCCATGGCGAAGGTGGCGAGGGGGACGAGGTTTATGCCGTAGCCTTCCTCAAGTGTGGTCAGGTTGGCATAGCGCAGGGAAAGGCGTAGCACGTTGCATATACACGCGGTATTGCCCGCACATGCGCCCATCCACAGGATATCGTGGTTTCCCCACTGTATGTCCCAGCTGTGATAGTTCTTCATCGTGTCCATGATGATGTGTGCCCCGGGTCCCCGATCGTAGATGTCGCCGAGTATATGGAGCTGGTCTATGGCCAGCCTCTGTATCACTCCGCATAGCGCAATGATGAAGTCGTCGGCCCTTCCGGTTGTCACTATGGTGTCGACGATGACGTTGACGTATGCCGCCTTGTCTGTGTCGGCTTTTCTTTCATGCAGCAGTTCCTCTATTATATAGCTGAAGTCTTCTGGTAGCGACTTGCGAACCTTCGAGCGGGTGTACTTGCTGCTCACGTCGAGACATATCTTGACGAGGTTGTGGATGGTGATGTGATACCAGTCGTCGATGTCCGGTTCGGATGATTTTATCAGCTCGAGCTTCTCTTCCGGGTAATATATGAGCGTGCAAAGGTCTTTTTTCTCAGACTCGCGCATGTTGCCGGCGAAGAGCTCGTTGACCTTGCGCTTTATGTTTCCCGAGGCATTTTTCAGTACGTGCTGGAACGCCTCGTTCTCGCCGTGTATGTCGGCGAGGAAGTGTTCGGTTCCTTTAGGCAGGTTCTGTATTGCCTCAAGGTTGATGATCTCCGTACTTGCGTCGGCTATAGTTGGAAATGATTGCGACAGAAGACAGAGATAACGGATGTCCGCATCCATGTCGTTGTGGTTGATTGAAGTCATATTTCCAGATGCTTTATTATTGTTTTCTTAATCTTTTTGATTTGTCTGTCTTTTACGGCCGGCACCGGCATGAATCCTTCTTCGAGGCCCGTCATGTCTGCAAGAACCTGCATTATCCGGCCTGCATGCTTTGTCTGACCGCTCAGTTCGAGGGCGTTTATTACTTTGTTGTCCTCTATGTCCGGTCTTCTCAGTATTTGCGAGAGTTCCAGCAGGTCGCGTATGGTGATTGTATGGTCTGATACACGCTTGCGCGTCTCGCGGAGCATGGCCGCTACATCGGCATTGATGCCATGACCGGTGCTTTTGAGGAGTCGTGCCGTGGCAGACTTCCTGTGCGGCAGGTATACGGGTATGTCCGGCAGACTGACGTCCGGAGCCGGCATGTTCAGCGTGCTGATGCCGCTTTGTATGGTATCAAGGATTTTTTCATGGTATGCGTATAACAGTATCTTACGCCACTCGCCGCCGTCCAGTTCCTTTACGGTGGAGTATTCGGTGTCGTCGAGCCACTGTTCGTTGCGCGTCTGCCCGGCTTTTATCAGTGCCCTAAGCGCGATGACGGTATCAGCTTTCATCAGTGGGTAGACATTGGTGTCGAGCACCTTGCGGTAGATGGAAAGGACGGCAAGTCCGGCCTCACGCTCGTCGACGGTCGACGTGATAAGCGGGTTGTGCACTATCTCGATACGCCTGTTCCATCCGAGTTGTCCGATGCTTCCGGCCTCCATTCGTCCCATAGCCACGATGGCGTAGGCCCTGCGGATTGTCCGCCGCTGGAAAGCGACAATCTTCGGTAACTTGTCGCGCCAGTAGTTTTGGCCTATTATCCACGATTCGAGCTGGCCGTGGGGACTCAGTACATATCTTATACCTTTCTTTAAGGCATGCGAGGCGGCTGAAGCTGTGGATGAATTCCAGCATCCGTGAAGGTGTACGATGTCCGGATGCCATGTCTTCACTTTCTTCTTGAAGTCTGACAGGGTGCATGCTTTATCCGTTCCGGCATATTCGCCCATGGCAAGTACCAGCATGTCCACGTACCTGGTGACCATGTCTGCCTTGTCAGGATAAAAATGCAGCACTCTCATAGCTTATTTGCGTATAAAGTCGTAGCGGTCGGACATCCTGTGCCGCAGCATCAGCTGGGCATTGACGAATATCACGCTAATCTCGAAGAATGGTATCTTGAAGAACGGAATATACTCACCGAAGGCGTCAAGCGCTTTCTTGCAGATGATGGTACGCAGGGTAACGGTGAGTATCAGTGAGACCGCGGCAACGGCGGTGAGTATATAATTGGCGCTTATGAGCGAGCCGGCAATGGCCGACAGCTCGAGGATATAGTTCAGATGGAGCAGCAGCATGTCGGTGTTGAACAGGCTGCGGTATCCTCGGCTCCTGCTCAGGTGCTTCCTTGTCTCCATGTAATACAGCTTCGTATTCAGCCACGACTTCCTTGACGGGGTGTTCCTGTGCATGAAAGAAGTGGGGGAGGGGGATATGGCCGTGCGGCCGGGGCGGCAGTACTCATTCACCATGAAGTCGTATTCGCCCCGCAGATACTTGAGGTTTTGCAGGAAACCGTTGCTCTTCATGAACGTACTTTTGCGTACGGCAAGGTTGCCTCCGCATGCCCTGTAGGCGTATTTGCGGGTGGCCTGACGCATCGAATAAAGTGCGGTGAGCAACTGATCGAAGCGGTAGAAGGTCTTGGATTCGGAATCGTAATTGGTATATCCGATTACAATGTCGTTCGATACGGTGCATGACTGCGCCATCGTGGCGAGCCACAGGTCGGTATCCGGGGCGCAGTCGGCATCGGTAAATATAATCCACTCGTATCTTGCGGCTTTCACTCCGACGGTCAGAGCCAGTTTTCTGCGGCTAAGATAGTGGCTCGACTGCGGAATGAACGTCGTGTAAAGGTTGCTGTATTCGTTTTTGAGGAGAGTCAGCACGTCGTCCGTTTCGTCGCTCGACGATTCGTCTACTACTATCACTTCAAATTCTGCGGGATACTGCTGTGAAAGCAATAGCGGGAGGTTGACCTTCAGTTCTTCCGCATTGTCGTGTGCCGCAATCACGATAGAGAGCTGGGGGGCCTTGCCGTCGGCGTTCCCGTCTCCTTCTCTTTTCTTTGGTATACGGAAGAAGCCATTGCACAATGAGGTTATTACAGCAGACAGGATAAGTACGCTGCAAACAACTATTGTAATAATATCTATCTCCATATATATAGCTGTTTATTTCAACTTATATAGCTATTCTTTTCAACTTATATAGCCGTTTACTTCAACTCGCTGCTCAGATATCCTTTGGGGAGGGCACGGCAATTGTACTGTGAAGCCATGATTTCTCCGTATGCGCCGGCAGACATTATGGCAATGAGGTCGCCGCGGCTCACCTTGTTCAGTTCCTCGCTCTTTCCGAAGACATCGCTCGACTCGCATATAGGGCCGACAACGTCGTAGGTCTCGCAAGGCCCAGTGCTTGAGACGTTGACTATTTTGTGATGCGCCTGATACAGAGCTGGTCTTATCAGGTCGGTCATTCCGGCATCGACGATGGCGAACTGCTTGTTAGTGCCTTGCTTTACATATAATGTTCTGGTGACCAGCGTCCCGCATTGGCCTACCACGGCACGTCCGAGCTCGAAGTGTAGCTTCTGGTCTGCGCCCAGTTTGAGATGCTTTGCGTAGCTGTCGAAGTAGCTCTTGAAATCCGGAACAGGGTTGTTCTCCGGCGAAACATAGTCTATTCCCAAGCCTCCGCCGACGTTGATGTTTGGCACGGTGATGCCGTTGGCCTTGAGATTGTCCTGTATTTCGTTTATCCGGTCGCACAGAGCAGCGAATACAGACATGTCGAGTATCTGTGAACCGACGTGGAAATGCAGGCCTACGAGCTCGACGTTGGCCATGCCCTTCATCGCCTCGAGCACGCCGTCGACGTCTGCCAGGGCTATGCCGAACTTGTTTTCGGCCAGTCCCGTGGTGATGTTGGCATGAGTATGGGCATCGACATCTGGGTTTATGCGGAGGGCAACACGTGCTGTCTTGCCTCTCTCGCTGGCCAGCATGTCGATGACTTCCAGCTCGGCGAGGCTCTCTACGTTGAAGCAGAAGATGCCGTTGTCAAGTGCCAAGCTAATCTCCCAATCACTTTTACCTACTCCGGCAAAGACGATGTCGGACGGTGTGAAGCCTGTCTTGAGGGCGATTTCTATCTCACCGCCGCTTACACAGTCGGCACCGAGCCCGGCACAGCTGATTATCTTCAGGATTGCCGGATTGGCATTGGCTTTTATCGCATAGTGGACAACGAAGTTGCCGTGCTTTCCAGCCTCTGTCTTTATTGTCTTCAGAGTGGCTTGCAGCAGTTCCGTGTCGTAGTAATAGAACGGTGTCTGCAATGCCGCGAATTTCTCTGTCGGATATACTCTCTTCATGTTTGTGTTTGCTGCTTATGCTTATTTGTTGTTGTAGAACAGTGTTTTGCTCAGGCTTTGTAGTGCCCGCTTCTTGTCTTCTTCCCTTATCAGGAACGAGATGTTATAGTTGGAGCCTCCGTATGATATCATTCTTACGGGGATGTTCCTCATCGCCTCCGCCGCAATGGATTCGAATCCGACGTTGCTCCAGTCGAGGTCGCCGACGACACAGATAATGCACATGTTGCTGTCGACGGTCACGGTGCCGTACTTTTTCAGTTCGTCTACAATCTCGGTGAGGTGCGATGAGTTGTCGATGCTCATTGAAACGCCGACCTCCGAGGTGCACACCATGTCGATGGGAGTCTGGTGACTCTCGAATATCTCGAACACCTTGCGGAGGAATCCGGTGGCAAGGAGCATCCTGCTGCTCTTTATCTTGATGGCCGTGATGTTGTCCTTGGCGGCCACGGCTTTGAACTTGCCGTATTCAGTAGTGTTGCTTATGGTCGTTCCCTCTGCTTCCGGGTCCATCGTGTTCAGAAGCCTGACGGGTATTCCTGCGTATTTTGCCGGCTGGATACATGTCGGATGCAGTATCTTCGCACCGAAGTATGCCAGCTCTGCGGCCTCCTCGAAGTGCAGCTGATGCACGGGGTCTGTCTTTTCGACAATGCGCGGGTCGCTGTTGTGCATGCCGTCGATGTCCGTCCATATCTGAATTTCCTCAGCATTGATGGCTGCTCCGATGAGTGAGGCGGTGTAGTCGCTTCCTCCACGCTGCAGGTTGTCAATCTCGTCGTATGCGTTACGGCAGATGAAACCTTGTGTGATATATACCATCGAGCCCTTCTCAGCTTCCATGATTTCATGTAGTTTCTCCCTGATTACGGGGATATTAGGTTCCGAGTTCTTATCCGTGCGCATGAAGTCGAGTGCCGAAAGCAGCGAGACCTTTATCCCGTTTTCCTTCATGTAGTTGGTCACCATGTTCGTGCTGATAATCTCTCCCTGTGCGATTATCACCTTTTCCTCGAAGCTCGTGAACAGTTCCTTGGTGAAAGAGCGCAGGTATTTGAACTCGTCCTGCAGGAACTTGGAGGTCTTCTGCTGCCACTCATCGGTCGAGTACAGCTCCTTCACATGATTCATGTAGGTCCGTTCCAACTGGTTTATTACCTCGTTGGCTCCTTCTGGGTTCTTCTTATATAGATAGTCTGATATTTCAACAAGTGAATTTGTTGTGCCGGACATGGCCGACAGGACAACAAAAACAGGCTCATTGGATGATACAACGAGCTTCGTAACGTCTTTCATACGACTTGGAGTGCCGACTGAGGTGCCTCCAAACTTCATCACTTTCATATTCCTTACTATATTATATTGTTATTATACTCTGGTTGTTTACTGCTTGCCGTCTGGTTGTCAGCAACTTATTGTCCGGTCGTTTGTCATTTGAACCTTAGTCGTTTGCCATTCAAGCCTTGGCCGTTTGCCGCTTTCAGACTGACAGATCCTCCCTTTTACCATATTCTCCTGTGAACGGGGGGGCTGCGTCCTGCTCATCGTCTTCTATCGCTGCAATCTTGTTGTAGTCTCCGGTGACGTCTTCAAGATGGCCGTCGGCACATCTGTAGACAACTCCCGGATACTTATCCAGCAACGGCATGTTGTGCGTACTCATAATAACCGACGTCCCGGTCTGCGATATCTGGCGCAGAAGGGATATTATCGACTCGGCCGTCACCGGGTCGAGGTTGCCTGTCGGCTCATCTGCGATGATGAGCTTAGGCTTGTTCAGTATGGCGCGCGCTATGGCGATGCGCTGCTGTTCGCCGCCGGACAGTTCATGGGGCAGCTTGTCTTTCTTGTCCTGCATATCCACATCGAACAGCACGTCGTCTATCCTTTTGTCTATATCGGCCTTGTTTTTCCAGCCCGTTGCTTTCAGTACGAATCTCAGGTTCTCGTATACGGTCCTGTCATATAGCAGCTGGAAGTCTTGAAAGATTATCCCAATCTGCCGCCTCAGGGCCGGTATGTACCTTTGTTTGAGCTTTTTCAGGTCGTGGTTGAGCACCACGGCGTTTTCCGCTTCGTCCACTGCCAGTTCGAAATACAGTGATTTCAGCAGGGTGCTCTTGCCCGAACCGACACGTCCTATGATGTAGATGAACTCGCCTTCGTCCACATGAAAGAAGACGTCAGACAGCACCGGCTCGTCCTTTTGCTGGTAGAGATTGACCTTCTTATAATCTATTAGCATGCCTGAATATTTTTACTTGTTGTATTGTTGTCAGTGTTTATGCCATCCGGGATTATGGCGCAGTTGGAGTTCCTTGGCCATTTCCTCTATCCGCAGCCCCTTGCTTGTCAGCAGTACAATCAGGTGATAGAGCATGTCGGAGCCCTCGTAGATGAGGCGTTCGTCTGTTCCGTTGACGGCTTCGATAACCAGTTCCAGCGCCTCTTCGCCCACTTTCTGAGCCATCCGGTTGAGTCCGTCCTTGAAGAGGGATGTCGTGTAGCTGCCCTCCGGCATCTCTTCGTGCCGCTTTTTGATAAAGTCTTGTATCTCAGAGAGAAACAGAAGTGGGTTAGAGTCATTCTTCTCGCCCCAGCAAGTGTCCGTGCCGGTGTGACATGTAGGCCCTTCTGGGTGTACCGTGACAAGCAGAGCGTCGTTGTCGCAGTCCTCCTTGATGCTCACGAGGTTCAGGAAATTACCCGAAGTCTCGCCTTTTGTCCATAGTTTCTGCCTGCTGCGGCTGAAGAAAGTCACCTTTCCGGTCTCCACAGTCTTGGCGTATGCCTCTTCGTTCATGTATCCGAGCATCAGCACCGTTTTTGTCGTCGCATCCTGCACGATAGCCGGAACGAGTCCTCCCATCTTTTCAAAATCTATCATTATCTTATCTTTATATTCTTACATTAATACCCTCTTTCCTGAGATAACGCTTCAAATCGGGTATCTTGATTTCTCCGAAGTGGAACACGCTTGCGGCGAGAGCGGCGTCGGCATGCCCCTCTGTGAATGTGTCCCTGAAGTCTTCCATGCGTCCCGCGCCGCCACTTGCGATGACGGGGATTGACAGCGTGTCTGCCAGCTGTGCGATGGCGTCGTTGGCATAGCCGCCCTTGACGCCGTCGTGGTCCATGCTTGTGAAGAGAATCTCTCCAGCGCCGCGCTCCTGTACTTCGTGAGCCCATTCAAACAGGCCTCTCTCCGTGCGCTCGCGTCCGCCTTTCAGATAGCAGTGCCATCCGTCGCTGTCGTGCCGGGCGTCTATGGCACAGACGCAGACCTGGCTTCCGAACCGTCCGGCGATGTCCTCAATCAGTCCCGGATTCCTGAGGGCGGCACTGTTCACGCTTACCTTGTCTGCGCCGGCAGACAGCAGGCGGTCTACATCTGAAATCTCGTTTATGCCGCCGCCGACGGTGAACGGGATGTTTATCTCCGCCGCCACGCGCGACACCATATCGGTGAACGTCTTGCGCTCTTCAAAGCTCGCCGTGATGTCGAGGAATACAAGCTCGTCCGCTCCGATGTCGCTGTACTTCTTTCCGAGTTCCACCGGGTCGCCGGCGGTCCGCAGCCCGACGAAGTTGACGCCTTTGACGGTCTCACCGTTCCTTACGTCCAGGCATGGAATTATACGTTTAGCAAGTCCCATAACTCTTCTGGTTTGATTCTTCCTTCATAGAAAGCTTTTCCGAAAACGACCGCGGGTACGCCCTCCCTGTCAAGCCGGCGTATGTCTTCCGCCGTGGAAACGCCACCGCTTGCGATGAGGTTCAGGCGTGGAAACGCCTCCAACACCTCTTTATATAGTGCCACATCGGGGCCTGTCAGCGTGCCGTCGCGCGAAATCTCGGTGCACAGCACGTTGGTCACGCCAGCTTCAGTATACCGCCCGATGAAGTCCGTCAGGGTGATGTCGGAATCTTCATGCCATCCGTTTATTGATATCTTGCCCTTGCGCACGTCTGCCCCGAGGATTATCCTGTCTGCTCCGTACGTGCCGAGCCATTCCATAAGCAGATCCGGCGAGGTGACGGCGACGGAGCCTACCGTGACCATCGACGCGCCGGCGTCGAGCACGCGTTTCAAGTCTTCTCCAGTCTTGATGCCTCCGCCGAAATCAACTGTCAGCCTGGTGGCTGCCGTTATCTTTTCTAGCACGTCTATATTCACCACGTGCTTTGAGCGCGCTCCGTCCAAATCGACGATGTGGAGGCGTTTGAATCCGTAGTCTTCGAATTGCTTTGCCATGTCGACAGGACTGCTGCTATAAATCTTTTTCGATTCATAGTCGCCTTTGGTGAGCCTTACGCATTCGCCGCCGATGATGTCTATCGCAGGTATGAGTTCTATCATAAGCTAAGGAAGTTTTGCAGTATGGCTTCTCCTATGCCGCCGCTCTTCTCCGGATGGAACTGCGTCGCGTAGAAGTTGCCGTGCCGTATGGCGGCACTGAATGGGTGGATATAGTCTGCCTTGGCTATCGTGTAGTTGCCTACCGGCACGTAATAGCTGTGTACGAAGTATACATATTCGTTGTCTCCTATACCTTTGAACAGGTCGCCCGTCATGTCGTAGAGCGAGTTCCAACCTATTGCAGGAATCTTCTCGCGGCCTGTCACAGGGACAAAGCGCTTCACCCCGGCATCTATTATGCCGAGGCATTCCGTGTCGCTCTCTTCCGAGTGGCGGCACATCAGCTGCTGTCCGACGCATATCCCGAGCACGGGCTGCTTCAGTTCCGGTATCACCCGGTCGAGCCCCGTTGCCCTCAGACACCTCATTGCGGTGCCGGCCTCTCCCTGTCCCGGCAGCAGAACCTTGTCTGCACCGGCCAGCAGCCTGGCATCATCTGTTATCACAGGTGATATGCCGAGCCTCTTCAGGGCGTTGACAACAGAGTAGATGTTGCCCGCATTGTATTTAACGATGGCGACATTCATCAGCTGAAGATAATCGTTTTGTTGTGATATGTCAGTATCTTTCTTTCGATGTGCTTCGTCACGGCCCGCGACAGCACGATTTTCTCGAGGTCACGGCCTTTGAGCACGAGCGATTCCGGCGTGTCCTTGTGGCTTATCCGTACCACGTCCTGTTCGATGATGGGGCCTGCATCCAGCTCGTCGGTCACGTAGTGGCTCGTCGCCCCGATGATTTTTACGCCCCGCTTCCATGCCTGATGGTACGGCTTGGCGCCGATGAAGGCGGGCAGGAACGAGTGGTGTATATTAATAATGTGGTTCGGATAGGCCTTGATCATGTTGTCGCTGATGATCTGCATGTAGCGTGCCAGCACTATGAAGCTGACCTTTTCCTTCTTCAGCAGTTCCATCTCGGTCCGCTCGACTTCCTCCTTGTTCGAGTGGTCCTTGTTGATAGACCATACATAGTATGGTATGTCAAACTGCTCGGCGATGTAGCGCAGGTCTTCGTGGTTGCTCACGATGCAGGGGATGTCCACCTCCCATTCTCCGGCCTTGTACCTTGCGAGCAGGTCGTAGAGGCAGTGGCTCATCTTGCTGACGAATATAGCCATCCTCGGGCGTACGTCGTTGAAATACAGGTTGCATTCCATGTTGTATCTCTGGGCATACAGCGTGTCGATATACTCCTTTATCTTGTCGCGCGGAATCATGAATCTGTCCAGTTCCCACTCTATGCGCATGAAGAAAAAGCCGTCCTGCCGGTCTACATACTGGTCAAGATAAACGATGTTACCCTGATTATCCGTTATGAACTTGGTTATTTCGGATATGATGCCCTGTTGGTCCGGGCAGTGTAGAAGCAGAATCGCTGTTGGTCTCATTTACTTTAGTGCTTATGTCAATGTGTAACAATTAGTGGGCAAAATTACAAAAAAAATCTGATGAGAGGCTGTTTATTGCGAGTTTTTTTCAATAAACCTGTGATATGACGGCCTATTTGTTCACGCCGTACCCGAACAGGGCGAAGTCTCCTTTGAGCGGGTCGTCGGGGAATATGGCTGCCAGTGCCTTTGTCAGCTTGCGTGCCGAAGCCATCGACGCGCTGCTGCCGGATATGAGTCCGAGGCGGCGTGCCTCCTGCACGACGTGCGTGTCCATCGGTATTATCAGCGTCCGCTTGTCAATGAAACTGCTCCACAGGCCGAGGTCTACCGGCGAACCGTCTCTCACCATCCATCTCAGGAACATGCAGACCCGCTTGCAGGCCGATGTTGTATCTTTCGGGATGATTCCCGTTATGCCGCGGGCAGCGAAAAATCCGCATATCGCCTTTACGGCCGAGAGGCCGTCCGTAGCTTCTGCCTCGACGAAGCCGCCGATGGAACTGTATTCCTCAAGCATGCTCTTGAGGGCGTGCAGAAAGCTGTTCATCGTGCGCATCGTGTACAGCCGGTAAAAGCATTCGTCGCTGCACGGTATGTCACGGTCGAACTGTCCGCTCCTTACCCATTCGTAAGGCTCTCCTCCCGAGCAGTCGAGTATATGCTGTATCTTTGGCATGAACTGTTTGCGGCTGCCGTAGCTGACCGACGATGCGATGAAGGCTATTGTCTCCTGGTTTAGCCGGCCGCTGACACGGTGCATGAAGCAGCTCGGGTCTTCGGGCAGGAAAGCCGCCGTCTCGTATCTTTCGGCATATCCGGTAAGCAATGATTTGATGTCGTCCATATTGATATAAAGCTTACCCGCAAAACCGGCACGGTACAACCGGACTGCTCCGGAGCTTGCGTGCTGGTTTTGCGGGTAATGCTGTTTCGGATAAATTGTTTGTTATCAGAGTATTGTCTTGACTGCCTCAAGCATACCTTTCTCCTGTATGAGATCGAGATACTGCTTCACGAGAGCGTTCAGTCCGGTGATGGCGTTGAGGTCTTCGCTCCATATTGATGTAGCGCCGAGCACGCCGTCGGTCACCTTCTGTGTGTCGCCAGTAGCCCACAGTTCCTTGAGCAGGTCCATGATGTCCTGTGCGTCGTTCGGGATAATTTCCGTGCCGTCTTCTCTCTTGCCTCCCTTATAGTAGGTGATGATGGCTGCGAGACCGAACACGAGGCCCTTCGGCAGCTCGCCCTTGCGCTCCAGATATGTCTTCACTCCTGGCAGGTCGCGTGCGCAGAACTTCGGGAAGGAGTTGAGCATGATGCTCGTAACCTGATGGTCTACGTACGGATTGTCGAAGCGCTCGAGCACGTCGGCGGCAAACTTCTCCAGTTCGTCCATCGGAAGGTCAAGCGTCTGCATCAGCTCGTCGAACTGAACCTTGTGGATGTACTTGCCTATCACCTCATGGTTGCAGGCATCGCGCACGATGTTTACGCCGCTGAGGAATGCCACGGGCGAGAGAACGGTGTGCGGGCCGTTGAGCAGAGTCACCTTGCGCTTGTGGTAGGGCTCCTCCGACGGTACGAACAGCACGTGCAGTCCGGCCTTGTCTGCGGGGAATTCCTTTGCTATCTCCTTCGGTGCCTCGATTACCCAGAGGTGGAAAGTCTCGGCCTGTACCACGAGATTGTCGCGGTAGCTGATCTTCTCCTGTATCTCGGCGATTTCCTTGCGGGGGAATCCGGGGACGATGCGGTCTACCAGTGTGGCATATACTCCGCAATGGTTGTCGAACCACTCCTTGAATTCCTTAGGCAGCTTCCAAAGCTCTATGTACTTGTTGATGCAGTCCTTCAGCACGTGTCCGTTCAGGAATATAAGCTCGCAGGGGAAGATGATGAGTCCCTTCGACGGGTCACCGTTGAATGTCTGCCAGCGGCGGTAGAGCAGCTGCACGAGCTTGCCGGGGTAAGAAGATGCAGGAGCGTCTTCAAGCTTGCACTCGGGGTCGAATGCGATGCCGGCCTCTGTCGTGTTCGAGATGACGAAACGTATCTCAGGCTGGTCTGCCAGGGCCATGAAGGCCTGGTTCTGTGTATATGGATTCAGCGCACGGCTGATAACGTCTACGCGCTGCAGCGTGTTTACCGGCTGACCGTTTTCGCGGCCCTGCAGGTTCACGTGGTACAGGCAGTCCTGGCCGTTGAGCCACTCTGCCATTCCGCGCTCGATGGGCTGGACGACTACAACCGAGCCGTTGAAGTCTGTTTTCTGGTCCATGTTCCAGATAATCCAATCTACGAATGCACGAAGGAAGTTACCTTCTCCAAACTGGATGACCTTTTCGGGCATCACGCTCTTTGGAGCAAAGTTTTTGTTTAATGGTTTCATAATAATACAATTATTTGTTTTTAGATTTGTTTTTAATTTATTTCCGCAAAGTTACACTTTTTTTTCTAAACGGAGATAAAACGGCGGGATTTATTTAATAAAAATGTATTTAGCCGGCCGGCTGGATGCCGGATGCTCCCCGGTGCCGTGCGGCGGAGCCTCCGTGATGATGCGGCGGAGGCCTTCCGACGGTGCCATGGGCAGGGTTTGACGGTGCGTCGGATTGCCCGCTGATGTGTTCTGCTTGCTTTCAAATGCGTTTGTGCCCGCTATCAAAAGTGTTTTTGAGCGTTAAGCTAAGTGCTTTTGCCTGCTGCCGCATGCTCTTTCTGCATTCAGTAATTCTGTATCGGTCTTATGGAAATGAAAAATCCCCTTGCTCCTGTGGTCTGCATGGACCGTCGGAGCAAGGGGACTGGTATGTCTGTCAGTGTATAACGGGATGTTTACATGGCGAAGGCGTTGAAGCCGCCGTCTACTACGGCGACTGTGCCGGTGACGAATTTGGCCGCGTCGCTCATCAGGTAGTGTATCGTTCCGCAGAGCTCTTCGGGGTCGCCCATGCGGCCGAACGGTGTCTGACGGATGACGTCCTGGCCGCGCTGGGTGTATGTGCCGTCAGGGTTGGTGAGCAGTGCGCGGTTCTGTTCGGTGATGAAGAAGCCCGGAGCGATGGCGTTCACCCTGATGCCTTCGCCGAATTTCTTTGCGCATTCGGTGGCCATGAATGCCGTGAAGTTTGATATGCCGGCCTTGGCGGCGGCATATCCGCATACGCGTGTCATGGGCCTGAAGGCCGCCATCGACGAGAAGTTGATGATGCTGCCCTTGCCCTGGGCCACCATCGGTTCGAGGAATATCTGCGTGGGGATGACCGTTCCGGTGAGGTTCAGCGAGAGAACGGTCTGGAACTGGGCCGGGTCGAGGTCAAAGATGTTCTGGTCCGGGCCTATCGTGGCGCCGGCCATGTTACCTCCCGCGGCGTTGAGCAGAGTGTCTATGCGTCCGTATTTGGCCATGATGTCGTCGCGGTTCTTCTTCACCGTGGCGATGTCCATCACGTCGGTCTTCATGAACTCGCATGTTCCTCCGGCCGCGCAGATATCTTCCGCTATCTTGCGTCCCACCTCTTCCTTGCGTCCGAGGATTATCACTTTGGCGCCGTTCTCTGCCAGATACTGTGCTATTGAGCGGCCGAGAACTCCCGTGCCGCCGGTGATTACCACTACGTAATCCTTTATTTCGAATAAGTTTGTCATTTGAAAAATCCCGGTTGGGTATATTTGATTCCTAATTCATTATCTACTGTGGCCAGAATGCCCTGCACCTGACCCATGGCGAACATGCGGCCGAGGAATGAGTAGCCGGCGTTGTAGCCGCGGCTCTCGTCGCCGAGCATCGTCATGCCGTGGTCTACGCGCATCGGCAGGGCGGGGTTTGTCTTCTCGAAGATGCGGGCCAGCTCTATCAGGTCGGCCCGTCCGCCGAGGTGTGATGCCTCGGTGAAGTCGCCGTTGGGGAAGATGTGGCATGAGCGCAGATGCACGAACCATGTGCGTCCGGCATATTTCCGTGCGAGCTCCACCACGTCGTTGTGTGCTCCGGCAGACAGCGAGCCGGCGCAGAAGGTTAGTCCGTTGTGAGGATTGTCCACAGCCTTGAGGAACCAGTCGATGTCTTCGTCGCAGGTGACGATGCGCGGCAGGCCGAGAATGGGGAAGGGTGGGTCGTCCGGATGCACGCACATATACATGTCATACTCCTCGCATGTGGGCATTATCGCGTCGAGGAAGTATCTCATGTTCTCCCTGAGCTTGTCCTTGTCGATGTCCTTGTACAGTGCGAGCAGCTGGCGGAAGAGCTCCACGGGGTGCTCGTCGTCTTCCTTTATGTTTCCGCTGACGAAGCCCTGCGTCTTCACGATGATGTTTTCCACCAGCTTATGCTCGTCTTCCGGCGTCATCGTCTTCTTCAGTTCGTCAACCTGGTTGAGGATATCCTGTGGCCAGTCGGCAGCAGCTCCCTCGCGCTTCAGGATGTGGATGTCGAAGTATGCGAACCTTGCGTGCGAGAAATAGAGGTTTGTCGTGCCGTTCGGGTTGCTGTGTTCGAGGTCCGTGCGTGCCCAGTCGAGCACGGGCATGAAGTTGTAGCACACGGTGTGTATGCCCTCGAGAGAGAGGTTTTTGAGGCTCTCCTTATAGTTCTCTATCAGCCGGTCGCGGTCTGCGCCCCCGTATTTGATGCTTTCGCACACCGGCAGGCTCTCCACAACAGACCATCGCATGCCATAGCTTTCAATGTATTCGCGCAGGTCGCGTATCTTCTCGCGTGTCCATACTTCTCCGTTTGGTACGTCGTGCAGTGCCGTGACGATGCCCTCAGTACCGATTTCACGCAGCATGGCAAGTGTTATCTTGTCGTTCTTGCCAAACCATCTCCATGTTCTTTCCATTTTTTTAATTTGATAATAATAGTTATTCGGTGCCGGGGCTGTGTCAGCCGGTCAGGTGCCGGCCTGCATGCTGGTTCCCGAATGAAGTTTGTTTGCTGCAAAGATAGTAAATAAAAACAAATCGGCGCAATTATTTGCTGTTATCTTGCAGAAAGCACATCATATATGCCTTCTTCTGAATTCCGAGCACGTGATGGCCGTAGCGATGGCCACGTTCAGGCTCTCCGCGGTGTTGCCCTCGCAGAAGTCGGGAATGAGCAGCCGCCTGCTGACGATCTGTCTTACGGCCGGCGATATCCCCTTGCCCTCATTTCCGAACACGATGATGCCGTCGGCGGTCAGTTCCTGGGTGTAGATGTTGTCGCCGTCGAGGAGCGTTCCGTAGACGGGTATTGCCTTGTCGAGGGCGGAGAGTGTCCGGCAGAGGTCTGTATAGATGATGCGCGTCCGTGCGATGCTGCCCATCGTGGCCTGCACCACCTTCGGATTGTAGGCGTCTGCCGTGTCGTGGCTGCATAGTATGGTTCTTATTCCGAACCAGTCGGCAATTCTTATTATAGTCCCGAAGTTACCGGGGTCCTGCACTCCGTCAAGGGCGATGGTCAGTCCGTCGCCCGGCCGGACCGTCCACATGTCGTCGCCGGCCTGCCTGGGGATGGGAAAGACGGCCAGAACCTGCTGCGGATTCTGCAGGAAACTGAGCCGGTACAGCTCGTCTTCGGTTATCTCCATGGCTCCGGCCGTCGTACCGTTGTTGGCGGCAATCCACTCGCGGGTGGCATAGAGGTGCACGGGAGACGCATGGCGCATGAGGTCTCCTACTACTTTTGGGCCTTCGGCGACAAACAGTCTTTCGGCCGTCCGCTTCTTTTTCATCTCAAGCGAACGGACGAACTTTATCGTATTTTTACTTATCATAGGAATCGTCGGTTTGTAAAAAGTCACTAAAGATTCAGCAAAATTACGAATAATGTTTTAACTTTGCAACTTTAAAAGATATTAATGCGATACCATATATATATATGCGCGCTCCTGTGGGGCGTACTGACAGTGTCCTGTTCAAGCACCAAATACGTGCCTGAAGGGTATTACCTGTTGAACAAGGTCGATGTGAAGGTGGAGCCGGAAAAGGACGGCACCAATGTCGGCGAGCTGCGCTCGTACGTGCGCCAGCAGGGAAACTCGCGGTGGTTCTCCACGCTCAAGATACCGCTCGGCACCTACTCGCTTTCAGGGCGTGACAGCACGAAATGGATTAACCGCATACTGAAGTCGATGGGAGAGGCTCCCGTGCTCTACGACTCCATCCGGACGCTGCAGTCGTGCAGGGACTTGCGGGCCAAGATGTTCGGCGACGGATATCTCGATGCCGGCGTATACACCCGTACGGCCGTCAAGGGGAAGAAGATTAACGTGACGTATATCGTCAATCCGGGAGAGCATTATAGAATAAGAAATGTGCAGTATGACATCAGGGACTCGCTCGTGGCCGGATTCCTGGCTGAAAACAAGGCTTTCGCTCAGGGACTGCGTCCGGGCATGCGGTTCAGTATAACGGCTCTTGACGCGGAGCGCAACCGGATTGTGGACATGCTCGTGAACAGCGGCTACTACAGGTTCAACAAGGATTTCATAACCTACAGTGCCGATACCATGGCCGGACATAAGGTGGTCGACGTGACCCTGATTCTCAATAAATACAGGGCAAACAACTCGGCAGCCGAGACACCACACAAGAGGTATACTGTGGGGACGGTCACCTTCCATAGCGGAGACCCTGCGGACAGCGTGATACATCTGCGCAGGAAGGTGCTGGAGGCAAACACCTTCATAGAGCCGTCGCGCTTCTACTCGGCCCGTGAGCTTCAGAAGACGTACAATCATTTCGGCCGTCTGCAGGCTGTGAAGTATACGAACATAGGCTTCCGCGAAGTGCCGGACAGTGCCTTGCTGAACTGCCGCATACAGGTGAGCACCAACAAGGCCAGCACCATCAGCTTCCAGCCCGAGGGAACGAACACGGCCGGCGACCTGGGAGCGGCCGCAACGCTGGCATACCAGAACCGAAACCTGTTCCATGGTTCCGAGGTTCTCAGCCTGGAGGCGCGCGGTGCCTACGAGGCCATACGCGGACTTGAGGGCTATGCCAACGATAACTTCGAGGAGTACGGGGTCGAGGCGCGCCTGATGTTCCCACGCTTCATTGCTCCTTTCCTGCCGCGCAGTTTCAGACGGCGCATCACAGCCACGTCTGAGGTGTCGGTGTCATATAACCTTCAGAACCGTCCGGAGTATCACAGGCGGGTGCTTGCCGCGGCATGGAAGTATAAATGGAACGATGCCAACCACCACGACAGATACCAGATAGACCTGCTCGACCTCAACTATGTGTCGATGCCGTGGATATCCAGCAAGTTCAAGACAGACTATCTGGATGATGCATCGAACAGGAATGCCATCCTGCGGTATAATTACGAGAATCTCTTTATCATGAAATTCGGATTCGGATACTCTTATAATAATAAGAGGTACGCGATAAAGAGCTCGGTTGAGACGGCCGGAAATCTGCTCAACCTGTTCTCGCATGCTATTGATGCGTCAAGGAATGAGCTTGGAATGTACAAGCTGTTCAACATCGCTTTCGCCCAATACGTGAAGTGCGACCTTGAGTATACTGCCAACTGGAACATCGATTACAACAACACTCTGGTGTTCCACTTCGGTCTCGGGATTGCCTATCCGTACGGCAACAGCACCATACTGCCCTTTGAGAAGCGCTACTTCTCTGGCGGCGCCAACAGTGTGAGGGGATGGAACGTGCGCGGGCTCGGTCCGGGGCGTTATGTAGAGAAGGACGGCAACATCAATTTCATAAACCAAACGGGTGACATGAAGATTGACCTGAACGTTGAATACAGGGCGCATCTGTTCTGGAAGTTCAACGGCGCGCTGTTCATCGATGCCGGAAATATATGGACTCTGCGCGATTATCCCGAGCAGCAAGGCGGCCAGTTCCGCTTAAACGGATTCTTGAAGGAAATGGCTGTAGGTTACGGAATGGGCTTAAGGTTTAATTTCGACTATTTTATACTGCGCTTCGATTTTGGTATGAAGGCCGTTAACCCTGTGTACAATACAAATAAGGAGCACTATCCGATAATGCATCCGAGGCTCAGCCGCGACCTCACCTTCCACTTCGCAGTAGGTCTTCCGTTCTGAAATCGACCTTCCATACTTTGTTCCTCGACACCGCACGCAGTTCAAAGACCTCTTCTCCGGTTATTGAACCGTGAGTCTCTACGGAGTCCGGCCGCAGCCAGTTGCATACCGTCACAGTGGCAGTGGCTGTCGTATCTCCTGCTCCGAGCTTTATGTCTCCGACAGTCACGGAGGCCATGTCCATGCTTCTGAGCAGTGATATGTCGCTGTCGGTGATGATGGAGGCTGTGTATGAAATCCATTTCCTGCTTTCCGGAGTACTGTATTCCAGCGCTTTCTTAAGGTCGTAATTGAAATATGCCTCGCTGAACGACGCGACATAGTCTTTTACTTGCTCCTCGTCGGGGTTGCCGCTGCAAGACAGGCAAAGCGTGCATGCAGCCAGTATCGGTAATCTATAATCCATAATATTCCTGCCGTTACACTGATAAAACTTCGCAAAGATACCAAAATCATTTGGTTATCATTCAGTTTTTTGTTACTTTTGCACAAAACAAAGATAAAATGCTGAATTTTATATCCTTTGGCAGCGGTAGTAGCGGAAACTGCTATTATCTTTTCACGGATACTGACGGACTGCTGATTGATGCCGGTGTCGGGGTGCGGACGCTTAAAAAACACTTCAAAGATTATGGGCTGAGCATGGATTCGGTGCATAATATCATTGTCACACATGATCATGCCGACCATGTCAAGTCTGTCGGATGTCTGAGCAAGGACCTCGGCGCTCCGGTGTATACGACAAGGGAGGTGCATGCCGGCATAAGGCACAACTATTGTGTGCACCATAAGATTGCTCAGGAATATGCCTGCAACATAGTAAAGGGAGAGACCTTCGAAGTGGGTGAATTCAAGGTTACATCATTCGGAGTGCCTCATGACAGCTCTGACAATGTTGGCTATTTTATCGAGTGCTGCGGCGTGAACTTCTGTCTGATAACGGATGCCGGAAGCATCACGGACGAGATGGCAGGACGTATCGGGCAGGCAAACTATCTGGTGATAGAGGCTAACCACGACGAAGAGATGGTGGAGAAAGGGCCTTATCCGGCATATCTGAAAACACGCATACTCAGCAGTAAGGGACATCTGAGCAATTCGGCGTGTGCCAAGGCGTTGGCCGAGAATGCGACGGAAGCGTTGAAGAGGGTGTGGCTTTGCCATCTGAGTGAGGAGAACAACCATCCGGAACTGGCACGCAAGACGATAGAGAATATCCTCGGGACGTATGGAATCGTTGTCGGCGAGGAGTTCGAGCTTGACATATTGAAGCGTAAGACGCCGTCCGGAATTTACGTGTTGGAGTAGCACGGTTTGTAAATGAATCAACAAAGTGAAATCAATGATAGACAATATACTTGCAAAGTTGAAGATAACGGAGCTTAATCAGATGCAGCAGGAGTCGTACAGCAGTATCATGAATACTGACGGCGACCTTGTCATACTGTCCCCGACAGGCACCGGCAAGACGCTCGCGTATATGCTGGGACTGGCCGGAATTCTGAATCCGGATGCCGATGAGGTGCAGGCGCTGGTCATAGTGCCGGGCCGCGAGCTGGCGCTACAGTCTGACGGAGTGCTGAAAAGCATGGGAACGGCGCTCCGTTCGGCAAGCTGCTACGGCGGAAGGCCGGCCATGGACGAGCACAGGACTTTGAAAAAGGTGCGCCCGCATATCATATTCGGCACCCCCGGACGGCTCAACGATCATATAGATAAGGGCAATATATCTCCCTACGGAATACGGTATATCGTCATTGACGAGTTTGACAAATGCCTCGAGATGGGATTCCATCAGGAGATGGCGCGTCTGGTGAAGAGTCTGCCCGGAGTGAGGCGCAGGTTCCTGCTCTCTGCAACGGACATGGAGCAGATACCGGAGTTTGTCCGTGTCGGCGGCATGGTGAAGCGGAGCTACATCGACAGCATCAATAATATATCAGAGCGGGTAAGCTCCTATACGGTGAAGAGTGCGTCGAAGGACAAGCTCGAGACGCTGGACAGGTTGCTGAGAGCGCTGGGAGAGGGCAGCTCCATCGTATTCCTGAACCACCGTGAGAGTGTCGAGCGCGTCTATGGATATCTCGCAAGCCGCGGTTTTGTGGCCTGTCAGCTGCATGGCGGACTTGACCAGAAGCTGCGCGAATATTCTCTTTACAAGTTCAGCAACGGTTCGGCAAATGTCCTTGTTGCAACGGATTTGGCATCACGGGGAATTGATGTCGACAATGTAAGCAATATAATACATTATCAGTTGCCTTATACTAAGGAGGAATACATACACCGTACCGGCCGCACTGCCCGTTGGAAGGCCGGAGGAAACGTGTTCTTCATATTGGGACCGGATGAATCTTGCCCTGAATTCATAGAGTCGCCGTGCGAATCCTACTGTATACCAGACGGCGACGGAGAACTGCCCGTTCCGCAGATGAACACATTATATATAGGTAAGGGTAAGAAAGACAAGATCAGTAAGGGCGATATCGTAGGCTTCCTGTGCAAGAAAGGCGGACTGAAAGCTTCCGAAATAGGACGTATCGATGTGGAGGATAGATATACATACGTTGCCGTTCAGCGCACAAGGATAAACCAATTGCTCAGTCAAGTGTGCGGAGAAAAGATAAAAGGAGTAAAAACCGTGGTGGAAATTATCAAATAGACACCAAAAAGCGGTTGCCCGTTGCATTTTTGCTAAAAATATTTTGTCAGATGGAATAAATAGTATAACTTCGCAGACAGATTACGAATAAAAGACTCTCATTAATAATATCTAATTTAATAATCAAATGAAGAAGTACAACTTTAATGCTGGTCCCTCGATGCTCCCCCGCGAAGTGATTGAGAATACCGCAAAGCAGTGTTTAGACTTCAATGGTTCCGGACTCTCTCTTATGGAGATAAGCCACCGTGCCAAGGACTTCCAGCCCGTTTTAGATGAGGCCGAAGCACTTATAAAAGAACTGCTGCAGATACCGGAAGGCTATTCTGTAATATTCCTGGGTGGCGGTGCCTCTCTTGAATTTTGCATGATTCCGTATAACTTCCTTATCAAGAAGGCTGCCTATCTGAATACAGGTACATGGGCTAAGAAGGCTATGAAGGAAGCCAAACTCTTTGGTGAGGTTGTGGAAGTAGCTTCTTCTGCTGACGCAAACTATACGTTCATCCCCAAGGACTGGACATGCCCCGCAGACGTCGACTATCTGCATATCACGACAAACAATACTATCTACGGTACGGAGATCCGCAAGGAGCTTGACGTTAACGTACCTATGATTGCCGATATGTCATCGGATATCTTCAGCCGCCCGGTTGATGTGCGCAAATACGACTGCATCTATGCCGGTGCTCAGAAGAACCTTGCAATGGCAGGCGTCACTCTTATTATCTTGAAGAACGACAAACTGGGCAAGGCTCCGCGTCAGATTCCTACCATGCTGAACTATCAGACGCATGTAGAGAAAGGCTCGATGTTTAATACTCCTCCTGTCGTTCCTATATATTCGGCTCTTGAGACCCTGCGCTGGATAAAGGGAAATGGTGGCGTTGAGGCCATGGATAAGCTGGCTCAGCAGCGTGCTGAAATCCTGTACGGTGAGATAGACCGCAATAAACTGTTCCGCGGTACTGTCAAGGAAGAGGATCGTTCGGTGATGAACATATGCTTTGTGATGAATGATGAGTATGCTGAGCTTGAAAAGCCGTTCTTCGAGTATGCCACATCCAAGGGCATGGTCGGCATCAAGGGCCACCGCAGCGTGGGCGGTTTCCGTGCAAGCTGCTACAATGCGCAGACCATAGAGGGCGTCAATGCGCTCGTTCAGTGCATGAAGGAGTTTGAGGCTCAAAACTAAAATCAAAGACATAATAGCCTGAGTGGAATCCTTCTGCTCAGGCTTTTTTGTTTCAAATTAATCCATTTCATTAATAACAATCTAACATCAGACTATTTATGAAAGTATTAGTTGCCACCGAGAAGCCGTTTGCCGCAGCCGCAGTGAACGGTATCAAAGCAGAGATTGAGTCGGCAGGACATGAGCTTGTCTTGCTTGAGAAGTACACAGAGAAGTCTCAGCTGACCGATGCGATAAAGGATGCAAATGCCGTTATCGTGCGTTCAGACAAGATAACGGCAGACATTCTGGATGCTGCAAGCGAACTGAAGATAGTCGTAAGAGCCGGTGCGGGTTACGATTCTATCGACACCGAGTATGCCAAGCAGAAGGGTGTCGTTGTAGAGAACACCCCCGGACAGAATGCCAATGCCGTGGCCGAGCTTGTTTTCGGCATGCTGGTATTTGCCGTACGTAACTTCTACAACGGCAAGGCAGGCACCGAGTTGAAGGGAAAGAAGCTCGGAATACTTGCCTTCGGAAATGTAGGACGCAACGTTGCGCGCATCGCCGCTGGCTTCGGCATGGACGTATATGCCTATGACGCATTCTGCACCAAGGAGGCGATAGAGAGCGCCGGCGTGACGGCCGTGGCTAATGCAGACGAGCTTTTCAAGCAGTGCGACATCGTCTCTCTCCACATCCCAGCCACTCCCGAGACCAAGGGAAGCATCAATTACGATGTGGTAGGTCAGATGAAGAAGGGCGCTATCCTTGTAAACACTGCCCGTAAGGAGATTATCGATGAGGCCGGCCTGCTGAAGCTCATGGCAGAGCGTGACGACATTAAGTACATCAGCGACATCAAGCCCGATGCGGATGCCGAGTTTGCAAAGTTCGAAGGCCGTTATTTCTCCACTCCCAAGAAGATGGGAGCCCAGACCGCAGAGGCAAACACTAACGCCGGAATAGCTGCAGCAAAGCAGATAAACGCTTTCTTCGCAACCGGAGACACGAAATTCCAGGTAAACAGATAATGCCATGGCTGTAGTAAAACCATTCAAGGGAGTGCGTCCTCCCAAGGAGTTTGTCGAGAGAGTGGAGTCGCGTCCCTACGACGTGCTTAACTCAGAGGAGGCAAGGGAAGAGGCCGGTGACAATGAGATGAGCCTTTATCATATCATAAAGCCGGAGATAGACTTCTCGCCAGAAACCAGCGAGTATGATCCGAAGGTCTATGGGCAGGCCGCTGCCAACTTCAAGAAGTTCCAGGAGAAAGGCTGGCTGGTGCAGGACACTGACGAGCAGTATTACATCTATGCCCAGACAATGAACGGCAAGACCCAGTACGGTCTTGTTGTGGGTGCCTATGTAGACGACTATATGACGGGCGTGATAAAGAAGCACGAGCTCACGCGCCGCGATAAGGAAGAGGACCGCATGAAGCACGTGCGCGTAAACGACGCCAATATAGAGCCCGTATTCTTCGCATATCCCGACAATGAAGTGCTGGACACGCTCATAATGCGCTATGCCGCCACTCAGCCGGAGTATGATTTCATCGCTCCGATAGACGGTTTCCGCCATCAGTTCTGGGTCATATCGGATGCGGGCGATATCAAGACGGTTACGGATGAGTTTGCCAAGATGCCGAGCCTGTACATCGCCGACGGCCATCACCGCTCTGCCGCGGCTGCCCTTGTCGGTGCTGAGAAGGCAAAGCAGAACCCTAATCATACCGGAAATGAGGAGTACAACTACTTTATGGCCGTATGCTTCCAGGCCTCTCAGCTCACCATCCTCGACTACAACCGCGTCGTCAAGGACCTGAACGGACTTGAGCCGGCACAGCTTTTTGCTGCGCTTGAAAAGAACTTTACCGTGGAAGACAAGGGTACGGACATCTACAAGCCAGCCCGCCTGCATGAGTTCTCGCTCTATCTCGACGGCCATTGGTACTGCCTCACGGCAAAGACCGGCACTTACGATGAGAGCGACCCCATCGGAGTGCTCGACGTTGACATTTCGAGCCGTCTGATACTCGACGATATTCTCGGCATCAAGGACCTGAGAAGCGACAAGCGCATCGACTTTGTCGGTGGCCTGCGCGGACTCGGAGAACTGAAGCGCCGCGTCGACAGCGGAGAGATGCGCATGGCTCTGGCTCTCTATCCGGTATCCATGCAGCAGATAATGGACATTGCCGACAGCGGCAAGATAATGCCTCCTAAGGCTACATGGTTTGAGCCTAAACTGCGTTCGGGCCTTATCATCCATAAATTGTCATAGTCTACAGACAGCATTAAGCAATCAGTTTTCACACAGATTGAATGACAGACGAATATAAAACCATTTCAAATACAAAAGGCGAGGGATATTACACCGAGAAGCGGAGTAAGTTCCTTGCCTTTTCTCATCATGTCGAGTCGCTCGACGAGATAAAGGACCTGCTGGCCGGATACCGCAAGAAATACTACGATGCCCGCCATGTGTGTTATGCCTACGTGCTCGGTCCGGACCGCGATACGTTCCGCGCGAACGACGACGGAGAGCCGGGCAGCACTGCCGGAAAGCCCATTCTCGGACAGATAAACAGCAATGAGCTTACCGATATCCTCATTGTCGTAGTGAGATACTACGGAGGCATCAACCTCGGAACCGGCGGACTGATAACGGCATACCGTGCTGCGGCTGCGGCTGCCATAGAGAACTCGGAGATTGAGACCCGCCAGTCGGAGGAGGAAATAACCTTCGGTTTCCCGTATGTGATGATGAACAGTGTGATGAGGGTGATAAAAGAGATGGCTCCGCGTATAGTCTCGCAGACGTACGACAATACCTGTGAGATAAAAATGCGCATCCGGAAGTCGGAAGCCGGGGCTTTACGCGCAAAGTTAGATAAATTATCCTTTGAATAATTTTGCCGTTAACAAAATAAGTATTACCTTTGCATCGGAAAAAGGAAAGTTGGCAGAGTGACCGAATGCGCTGGACTCGAAATCCGGTATACCCATTGCGGGTATCGGGGGTTTGAATCCCTCACTTTCCGCTCAGATTGCATTAAACGCTTTAACCGGCTGTTTGATGCAATTTTTCTTTTTACCTGTTGAGGTGTTTCCGACTGCCACTTCCGGATCCGTAGAAAATCCGTGGAGACCGGATTTAGGTGTAGGTATAGGGCCTTGTCTTTGTCCTCAGCCCGCGAGGGCTTGTTCACGTGCAGCTTGATAGTCATGTTTTTATAGTCAACGATATTCTTTTCCCATCCGAAAGCCCTTGCGGGCTGCGGCCAAAGACAAGACTCAGGCCCTACAAAGCTGATGATATTATTAATAAAACGTATGCAACGCCTTTTTTGATAGCTCTCAAAGACGTTTGGCTTAGCTGTCAAAAACACTTTTGATAGCTAAGCACAAACTCATTTGAAAGCACGCACAATACATCGGCGGGCACTCCGATGCACCGTCAAAAGCTGCTTATTACACCATCAAAAACTGCTTATTGCATCATCACGAGTACCTTATTGCAATTCATGGATTCCTCTGCGTAACTCATAGAAGCCTCATTGCATCATCAATGCAGCCTCGGCAGATTTACAATCCGCCGCCATGGGTTACATAATTTTGAGGCTTTCGCCTGCCGGGAGAGTCTAAACTGCCCAATATCTATATTGCTTCGGGCAATAAAGCATGAAGAAAATGGCTTTTTTCCCCTTTATTATCGCTTTTTTATCCGTTTTTTCTGAAAATATGTTTTTAAACATATAAATTAATTTGCAGATATGTGAAAAAACATTTAACTTTGCTGCTGTTATCCTGAATACAATCTTTTTACCTTAAAAGGGCTAATACCTATTGAGGAAAATGCCTCTCACTGTGAAGCGGGAGGCATTTTATTTTATATCACCCGGCCGGCGTCATGGTCATGACGGTATGCCGTTTATCCTATAGGTTTATTTTATTCCCCGCTCGTTCAGTGCCTTCGTGTATCTTGCCGCGTTGCGCAGGTGTTCCTGATAGGTCACGGCGAAGTTGTGCGTACCCGAGAAATCCTCCTTTGCGCACATGTATAGGTAGTCGTGTTCGGTGCGGTTCAGCACGGCGTCGATGCCTGCAATAGATGCCACCTTGATGGGACCGGGAGGCAGTCCGGTGTTCTTGTATGTGTTGTACGGGCTGTCTATGTGCAGCAGTTTGTTGTAGATGCGCCTCAGTCCGAAGTCCTGCCATGCGAACTTTATCGTCGGGTCGGCCTGCAGCGGCATGCCCGTCTTCAGGCGGTTGCAGTACATTCCCGCCACCATGGGTTTCTCTCCGTTGTTTGCCGTCTCTTCATCCACTATGCTCGCCAGCGTCGCCACCTCTACGGGAGTCATGCCTATGGCCTTTGCCTTAGCAGTGCGCTCCCCGTTCCAGAAAGCGTCGTGCTCCTTTTTCATGCGTTTCAAAAACCTGTCTATGCTCACATTCCAGTATATGTCGTATGTGTTCGGGATAAACATCGATACTATCGTGGCCGTGTCGTAACCCAGGCTGTTGCATACGGTCTGGTCTTTCAGTGCCCCGGCAATGGCCGTGCTGTCGAGCATCAGTTTTCTTGCAAGTGCCCCGGCCAGCCTGTCCACGGTCCGCACCTCAGGTATGGTCAGGCTCACCGGTGTCTGCCGTCCGCTTTTCAGATTTCTGAACACCGTGAAGATGCTCTCGTCCGGATTTATCTCATAGCGTCCTGAGCGCACGGCATCTTGATAGCCGCTGTGCCTTGCCAGCGTCTTGAATCCGGCGATGGATGCCGACGATGCCGTCGGCCTGAGCTTAGCACACACGGAGTCGAGGTCGTCATCGGCGTCGATATATACATACTCAACCCCGGCAGACGAGGAAAATGACGACAGCAGGAAATAACATATAAGTCCGATGATAAGCAGCAAGCAGCCACCCGCAGTATAAAGATAGATCTTTGATTTTATAAATTTCATTTCATCTCGATTAAAAAACAGCGCAAAGGTACACCATTTTCCAGTAACGGAGAAATGTTTTCGTTTATTTTTTACTACCTTTGCATAAGTGAGACCATGACCGGTTAACGGTAAACAAACAGGAAAATGAAGTTAAGATTCAGCATCATATACAGGACTGCATGGGGCGAGAACGTGCATGTGGCCATCGAATATATCAGCAGGGACGGCACACGGAAGAGTCATGATCTGCCGATGAATACGGAAGACGGACAGCTGTGGACGCTGGAGACCGTGGCGATAGAGTCGAGGCACCACCCTCTGGCAGCGTTCAGATATTGCTATCAGGTAAAGGACGGCAACGGCAAGGTGCTGCGCCGCGAATGGGATTTTGTTCCGCGCTTATTGCCTTTCGACCCGACGAGAAACTACGTGATACCCGACGAGTGGCGTGATATACCTTTACAGCATCATTTATTCACAAACGCTTGCGTCACAACAAATTATGGACATCGTAACGAAGAGGTGCATCCGCTCCCTCTTCCGATGTACAGGCGCACCATTGTATTCCGCGTTGCGGCCCCTCAGCTCAGGCCAGGGCTGGTGCTTGCGCTCTGCGGCAGCCATCCGGCAATGGGTGGATGGAACGAGTCGAGGTATCTCAAGATGCAGTATGCCGGAATGAAGACATGGATGCTTTCTGTCAATGTGGTGGGCGTGTCGTTCCCGATAGAATATAAATATGTGGCCGTAAATGAGCAGACGGGCAACCTTCAGGCATGGGAGGAAGGTGAAAACAGGAAGGTCGGCGTGAGTGGCATGCCCGATGGCCAGGTGCTCGTGCTTGACGGCGGCATGCTCCGGATGAGGGAAGAGATATGGAGGGCGGCAGGATTCGTGGTTCCCGTCTTCTCGCTGCGCAGCAGTCACTCTTTCGGCGTGGGCGACTTCGGCGACCTGAAACGGGCTGTAGACTGGGCCGTGGCCACGGGAATGAAAGTCATACAGACTCTGCCGGTGAACGACACGACGAAAGGGCAGGGGTGGGACGACTCCTATCCGTATAACGCCATCTCGGTATACGCCCTGCATCCGCACTATATTGACCTTGAGGCGGCCGGACTGTTGGAAAGTTCCGGCCGGACCACCGCCTGCAACAGGCAGCGTCAGGAACTGAACGCGCCGGCCAGCAGCGACTACGAGGCTGTGGACCGGGTAAAGACAGCATACACGCGGATGCTCTGGTCGGAACATGGCGAGGCCGTGCAGAAGACCATGAGCTACCGTGAGTTCGTCAGCCGCAACGAATTCTGGCTCATGCCTTACGCGGCATTCTGTTCGTTGCGCGATACGTTCCATACGGCTCGCTTCAGTGAATGGGGAGACTACGCCACGTACGACAGCGTGAAGATACGCGGTTACTGCAACGCTCACAGCGATGAGATACATTATATATATTATGTGCAGTATATCCTTCATGTGCAGCTTAAGGAGGCGAGCGACTATGCCCGCCGCAACGGCGTGGTACTGAAGGGGGACATCCCGATATGCGTATGCCGCGACAGTGTGGAGGCATGGATGCAGCCCGGATATTTCAACCTCGACTCACAGACGGGCGCTCCGCCTGATTACTTCTCGCAGAACGGGCAGAACTGGGGCTTCCCGACATACAACTGGGACGCCATGACGGCCGACGGGTGCAGCTGGTGGCGGAGCCGCTTCATGCATATGGAGCAGTATTTCGATGCATTCAGGATAGACCACGTGCTGGGATTCTTCCGCATCTGGGAAATACCGGGGCACGCCGTGCACGGTCTGCTCGGCCACTTCTATCCGTCGCTGCCGCTCACGGTGGCCGAGATAGAACTGTCAGGGCTCAAGTTTCACAAGGAACTTTACACGTATCCGTTTATAAATGACAATGTTATCAGCCGCTTGTTCGGCATGCACTCGGCCTACGTCAAGGAGCATTTTCTCGACCGTGGAGAGTATGGAATGTACCGGATGAAGGCCGGTTTCGACACGCAGCGCAAGGTGCAGGCCTTCTTTGAGGGCAAGCGCGACGAGAGCAGCATTTGGATTCGCGACGGCTTATACCGCCTGCTGAGCAACGTCCTGTTCCTTGAAGACCCGCGGCAGCCCGGCATGTACCATCCGCGCATAAACGTATACAAGGAACCTGTGTTCGATGCGCTGTCGGTAGAGGATAGGGAAGCCTACATGAAGATATACAACAACTATTTCTATCACCGCCACAACAGCTTCTGGGGAGCCGAAGCCATGAGGCGTCTGCCCATGGTGCTGCACGGAACCCGGATGCTGGCCTGCGCCGAAGATCTCGGCATGCTCCCCGACTGCGTTGAGCCGGTGCTTGACAGCATGCGTATACAGACTTTGGAAATACAGACGATGCCGAAGAAGAGCGGTTACGACTTTGCCCATCTCGACGCCAATCCATACAGGAGCGTGGCAACGTTCTCCACCCACGACATGCCGCCGCTGCGGCTTTGGTGGGAGGAGTCGCCTGAGCGGGCACAGCTCTATTACACCACGATGATGCAGAAAGAAGGACGCGCACCGGAGCATCTGCCGGCACATCTGGCCGAGGAAATCATCGCGCGTCATCTGTATTGCCCGTCGATGATGTGCCTGCTGTCTCTGCAAGACTGGCTTGCGATGGATGCCGAACTGCGCTCCGACGACATACGGAGCGAGCGCATAAACGTTCCGAGCGACATACATAACCGCTGGAAATACAGGATGCACCTGACGATAGAAGACCTGCTGAAGGCAGACAGGTTCAACCAGAAAGTGAAGACAATGATAAAGAGAAGCAAAAGATGAAAGAGTACGCTACATACATATTCGACCTTGACGGGACGTTGCTCAACACACTGACCGACCTTGCCGGGGCAACGAACCATGCCCTGCGCACCCACGGCATGCCCGTGCATACGGAAGAGGCCGTGCGGGGATTCGTCGGCAACGGCGTTAAGAAGTTGATTGAGCGTGCCGTGCCCGGCGGAGAGGCAAACCCGGCTTTTGAAGAGGTTTACCGCACGTTCCGCGAATACTACCTTGAGCATTCGCTCGACAATACAAAGCCATACCCCGGAATCATGGACATGCTTGCGGAGCTGAAGGTACGGGGAAGGAAGATGGCTGTGGTCAGCAACAAGTTCTGCACCGCAACCGAAGAGCTGTGCCGCCATTTCTTCGGCGACTACATCACCGTGGCAATCGGCGAGCGCGAGGGCATACGGCGCAAGCCGTGGCCCGACACCGTGATAGAGGCGATGAACCGGCTCGGCACCGGCCGTGAGGGCACCGTATATATAGGCGACAGCGACGTCGACATAGCGACAGCACGCAACAGCGGTCTCCCGTGCATCAGCGTGCTGTGGGGGTTCCGCGGCCGGGAGTTTCTCGTGGAGCATGGAGGCACGGTGTTCATATCCGAGCCCCGCGAACTGCTATATTAGCGTGTGGCGGTCGAGATATTCCTGCACGGCATCCTTGTAGCTTTCTGATATCGGCAGGAACGTACTCCCAAAGACGATGCGGTTGCGGTCGATGGCGCTTATCCGGCTCATGTGCACGATGTATGAACGGTGCGTGCGCATGAACTCCGGGTGGGGCATGCGGTCTTCGAGGTTTCTCATGTTCAGGAGAGACATTATCTTCCCGCCATCGGCAAGGTATATCCTGACATAGTCTTTCTGCCCCTCGATGTAGAGAATGTCGTCGAACGATATTCTCAGCAGTTTGTAGTCGCTCTTTATCATCAGGAATCTTCCGTTGCCGTCGGCCTCCGGCCTGCGTGTCGCCGTGAACCAGTCGAGCGCCTTGTTTGCTGCGGCGAGGAACTCTCCGTAGCTGAACGGCTTTAGCAGATAGTCGATGGCATTCACCTTATAGCCCTCTATGGCATACTGGCTGAATGCCGTGGTGAATATCACCTTGGTCTCCTTTGGCAGTATCTTGGCGAATTCCGTCCCGCTGAGTTCAGGCATCTGTATGTCGAGGAATATGAGGTCGGCAGGCGTCTCCCTTATGTCCTTCATTGCACTGATGGCGCTGTGGTACACTCCGGTGAGCCTGAGAAACGGCGTTTTGCGGGCATATCCGGCGATAAGTTCGGCTGCCAGCGGCTCGTCATCTATCACAATGCAGTTTAGTGTCATATATGTTTATAGTTGATTTGTATATCGTATTGTCCTTGTCAGTGCCCGTTGTCCATTCATAACATCCGGGATAGAGAAGTTCCAGGCGTGCTCTTACCTGCTTGAGTCCTATCCCGTGGCCGCTGTTGTCGTCGGAATTCTTGGGGTGGTTGCTGTTCTCGATTGAGCACGTGATGCGGTTTTCGTCGGCTTCGAGCCTTATATGGATGAAGCTGCGGCCCGTTGCGCTGACGCCGTGCTTGAACGCATTTTCTACGAGAGATATGAAAATGAGCGGTGCAATGTGTATATTGCACGGTTCTGGAATCCTTATGTCCGTCCTTATGTCGACCTCATTGGAGAGCCGTATCTTCATCAGGTCTATGTAACTGACGAGAAACTCGGTCTCTTTGGCCAGGTTGACGTAAGGCTGCTGGTTGTCGTAGAGCACATGGCGCAGCAGCTTGCTCAGTTCCATGATGGTCTGTTGGGCGCGCTGTGTGTCAATGGCCGTGAGGGCGTAGATGTTGTTGAGCGTATTGAGCAGGAAGTGGGGGTTTATCTGCGACCTCAGGTTCTTCAGTTCGGCTGCGGTCCGTGCTGCCTCAGCCTCGCGCCGTGCGGTCTCTGCCGCCTGCCATCTCATTGCCAGATGTATGCCTGTGGCAATGGCAGCGGCAATGGCAAGGTTGAAGCAGTTTCTTATTATCATGAAGTGAAAGACGAGTTGTTCATGTGGCTGCCGTGCATTGTGATGACTGAATATAGGTCTGTTGTATTCCATCCAGAGATGCACTCCGATGCCTATGACGATTATTGTCAGCACGTTGACCAGCCAGTAGAGCTTCTTTTCTCCACCAAAGAGAAAGCGGGGAGTGAGCCAGAGATAGTTCAGGTAGAACAGGACAAACTGTGCCAGCGGGGCTACGCTTATCGCGGCAAACTGCCGCAGGCTCATGCCGTTGCCGCTGTTCATGAACATCAGCGGCGATATGAATATTCCAACCCATACCGCTGCGTGGATTATGTATGCCGGTTTTCTTGCATTCATAGTGTGATTGGCGTTTTAATACTATTCATATCTCAATGCTTCGATGGGGTCGAGGGTGGCTGCCTTCTTTGCCGGGTACCATCCGAAGAATATCCCCGTGAACGTGCAGACAGCAAAACTCATGACTATTGTCCACGGCTGGATGGCTATCGGCCAGTGGGCGAACATCTTTATGGCGTATGATGAGCTGATGCCGAGGACGACGCCGATGACTCCTCCCGTGACGCTGAGCAGCACGGCCTCTATCAGAAACTGGTTGAGAATGTCGGCGCCGCGTGCTCCTACGCTCATGCGCAGTCCTATCTCACGGGTGCGTTCCGTCACGCTGACGTACATGATGTTCATTATCCCGATGCCGCCGACGATGAGAGAGATTCCCGCCACGCAGCCCAGCAGGATGGTGAGCATGCTCGTCGTGGAGTTCATCATCGAGGCAAGTTCCTCCTGCGAGCGTATGCTGAAGTCGTCTTCATCTGCCTCACTGCTGTCTGTGGCATCCTTCAGCTTATGGTTATGTCTCAGTATGGCTGTGATTTCATCGGTTGCCTGCTCGGTCATGCCCTCCGTGACGGCAGAGCATTGTATGCCGTTGAGATATGTCTGCGCCAGTATTCGCTTCATCACGGATGTGTATGGGGCAAGTACAAGGTCGTCCTGATCCATTCCCATGGAGTTGTAGCCCTTCTTCTTGAGTACTCCTATCACGCGGAATGGGATGGAGTTGAACCTCACAACCTTTCCCACTGGGTCGCTCCCGTCCTGGAAGAGATTGTCTACGACGGTCTGTCCGAGGATGCACACCTTGGCGCCCGACCTGATATCGCTGTCTGTGAACATCTCGCCGTCAGCGACATTGAGTTGCCGTATCTCAAGATAATCCTGGTTGACGCCGTATATTGTGGAGGGCGTGTTCTCATTGCCGTAAATGAACTGGCCGCTGCTGTTTACCACCGGGCTTATAGCCTTTATGTAGTGGCATCCGTCTTTGATGGCCTCGTAGTCGGCCATCTTGAGTGTTTCCATCGACGATGCGTCCTGTCTGACGCCACCGCGGCGGTCGGCTCCGGGGTGTATCATGATCATGTTCGAGCCCATCTCCGCAATGTTGGACTGTATGCTCTGCTTCGTGCCCTGTCCGACGGCAAGCATCGTTATCACGGAGGCTATGCCGATGATGATTCCGAGAGCCGTGAGGAAGGAGCGGGTCTTGTTGGCGGCGATGGCCCTGACTGCGATTTTAAATAGATTGGTATAGTTCATATCTTTCTACTCGTCTGGGGTTATTGGTAATGCGGCAAGCGCTTCTGCAGCCGACATTATGTTGCTGTTATGCTCGTCGCTGATGACGCGGCCGTCGCGCAGCGTTATGTTCCTGCTGGAATAGTTTGCAATGTCCGGGTTGTGGGTGACGAATATGATTGTGCGGCCCTCGGCGTGCAGTTTCTGGAACAGCACGAGAATCTCGAACGAGGTGCGCGTGTCGAGATTACCGGTTGCTTCGTCGGCCAGTATGACGGCCGGATTGTTCACGAGCGCCCGGGCTATGGCCACGCGCTGCATCTGTCCGCCGGACATCTGGTTTGACCTGTGGTAGAGCCGGTTGCCGAGTCCAACAGCCTCAAGGGCTTCTATTGCCCTGCGTTTCCGCTCGGCCGCACTTACCGCTCCGTTATACATCAGCGGCAGTTCCACGTTCTCCACGCTTGTCGTCTTAGCCAGAAGGTTGTAGTTCTGGAAGATGAAACCTATCTTGCGGTTTCTCAATATTGCCCGTTGGGAGCGCGACATAGTCCTGACCGATACCCCGTCGAGGATATACTCGCCGCTTGAAGGGGTGTCAAGGCATCCCAGCTGGTTGAGTAGGGTGGACTTTCCTGAGCCAGACTTGCCCATGATGGTGACGAACTCACCCTCGTGTATCTTGAACGAGACACCGCGCAGGGCATAGACAACCTCGTCGCCGACGGTGAACCGGCGCTTCACGTCCTGGAGCTCGATTACTGTTTTATCTTTGTTTATACTCATGTCTCATCATTTCTTTTTGTTTTTCTGTGGCGGTCCCGGTGCGAATGGAGAGCGTTCCTCTCCGTTGTCTTCCGGCATTTCCCTGGCCACTTCTTCTATTCCTGTCACCACCACGGTGCCTGCCGCTACTCCGGAAAGAACCTCGGTGTTGGTTCCGTCGGATATTCCGATATGCACGTCATGGGCCTTGAGTGTCTTGCCGCTGACGGTCCACACCTTGTTCTTCCCCTTGCTATCCGTTATTTTGTATCCCTTGGCCATTTCCGGGGTGGGAGAGAACCGCAGGGCCTTGCTCGGAACGCATAGTATGCCGCGCTTTTCCATTGTATATATGGTGATGTTGGCCGTCAGTCCGGGCTTCAGTTTGAGGTCGGCGTTCGGCGCACTGATTACCACTTCGTATGTGACGACGTTGTTAGTGGTGGTCGCTTCCTGCCTCACCTGCGTGACCTTACCCTCGAATGTATCGTCGGGATAGGCATCGACGGTGAACGTCACCCGGCTGCCTTCCTTTACTTCACCTATGTCAGCCTCGTCGACATCGGCTATCACGCGCATGTCTGTGAGGTCTTTGGCTATGGTGAAGAGCTCCGGCGTGCTGAAACTTGCAGCTACGGTCTGTCCCTCCTCAACCGATTTGGACAGCACGATGCCGTCTATCGGTGATGTGATGGTTGCATATCCGAGGTTTGTCTGCGCCTTGTTGACTGTCTCCTTCGAGGTCGCGACGGCCTCTCTGGCCTTTTGGTAGCTCAGCAGGGCATTCTCGTAGTCTTCCGCACTGACGAGCCCCTTGCTGTAAAGAACCTTATATCTGTTGAAGTTCGATTGCTCGTAGTTCAGCGTGCTTTGGGCGCTTGCAAGGTTGGCCTTTGCCGTATTCAGCTCACTGATAAGGTTGGTCTTGTCCAGTTCGGCTATTATCTGTCCCTTCTTGACCACGCTGTTGTAGTCTACATACAGCTTGCTCACGATTCCGGATACCTGTGTTCCGACGGTTACGGACGTCACCGGCTCGATGGTTCCGGTTGCCGTTATGCTATTCTGGATGTTTGTTTTCTTCGCGCTGTCCGTCTCGATGGATATCGTCTTGTCCTCGTCGTTGCCCGACAGGAAGAATATTGCAGCTGAAGCGGCAATCAGCAAGCCGGCTCCTATCCATACTTTATTATTTATCTTTATCATACCGTTTGTTTTATTGGTTATATATTCAATGTCTCTCCCTTGTAGAATCTCAGCAGCTGGATATTTAATATCGTTGTGTATTTGCTCTGCAGCTTGTTCTGCTGTGCGGTCATCAGGTTGCTCTTTCCCGTCATAAGCTCCACGATGTTCTTCATTCCGAGGCGGAACTGCTCGCTGAGAAGGTCGTATCCGGTCTGTTCGCTCTCGACGCTGGCCTGCGCGGCCTTGAACTTTGCCTGGTTCGTCGTCGCATCGAGCCAGTACGTATCGACGGTGTTATATATATGCTTCTTCTTCTCCTGCAGTTCGAGCTTGTACTCTTCCTGCTGTAGTTTGGCCTTGTTTACTGCCGTTTTGGTCTTTCGGTTGTCTGCAATGGGTATGCTTATGGTTGCTCCCACGGATGCATCGAAGTTCGTTTTAAGCTGTGTTCCCCAGCTTCTCGAATTCATGGAGGTCGTGCTGGTTGCCACTCCGCCGCTCAGACTCAGAGTCGGAAGTTTGCCGGCTTTGGCTATTGCGAGGCTCGTATTGCTCCCCTCTATTGCCAATATGCTGTTTTTTATTTCCGGTCTGCTGGTCAATGCCGTTTCGTAAACCGACTGTAAATCGGGTATATCGGCCAGTGCCAGCCCGTCGTCGGCTGCTGCGAAGTCTATGTCGAAGTTGTTTTCTTCTGTCAGTTCCAGCACCTGCATCAGCTGTGTGGTGTAGCTTGCGAGATTGCTTTCGGCCTCAACCACGGAGTATTTGTCGGCGGCAGCCTGTGCGGTAAGCTGTGCAAGGCCGGCCTTTGACATCTTTCCGATTTCCACCAGTTCTCTGCCGCGTTCCTCGTTCTTGAGGCTTGTCTCGTAGTTTTGTTTCGTTATGGTGATTGCTTCCTTTAGATATAGTATCTGGACATATAGCTTTGCTATCTCTTCCTGTATGCTGTTTGACGTCTCAGCCTCTGTCAGTTCAGCCTGTTGCTCTGCTATCTTGCTTTGCTTGACGGCATTGCGGTTTGCATTTCCGTCCCATACGGTCCAGCTTGCGCTTACTCCGTAGCTACCGTTATAGTACGATTTCTTCACACTTGAGGCCACCGTACCGTTTGTTACTGTGCTCACTCCGATGTCGTTCCATGGTCTGTGACCTACGCTTTGGTTTGTCTGGGCATTCAGTGAGGGCAACAGTGCGGCTTTCGACTGCTTCGTGTCCTCAGCCTTTGAACGTCTTGTCAGTTCCGCTTTCTTCAATGTTATGTTGTTTGCCAAGGCATAATCGATACATTCCCGCAGCGTCCACTTGTGCTGTGGCTCGGCATTTACGGATGCAACGGACAATGACAATGTTGCCATGAAAACTAAAACTCTGTTCATTTGCATAATCGTTACCTTATTATTGTTCTTGATTGATGCAAAAGTAGGAATTAAAGGAACGTGTGCCAAACATTATATATATATGTGGATATTTAATAGAATAAAAGCACCGGACCATCCGATTAGGTCCGATGCTTTTAATATTTGTTTGCATTTTGTCTATAACTGCTGCATCCGCGCGATGTATTTACCTATTATATCAAACTCGATATTTACTTTTGTACCGACCGTAATGTCGCAGAAGTTTGTGTGTTCGAGTGTGTATGGGATTATTGCGACCCGGAAAGAATTGGCCGTCGAGTTGCACACCGTCAGTGAAACGCCGTTTACTGTGACGCTTCCCTTCTCTACCGTGAAGTATCCGGCGCGTGCCATCTCCCTGTTTTCCTTATATTCAAATGTGAAGTACTTGCTGCCGTGGGCATCTTCGACGGCAGTGCATACTGCTGTCTCGTCGACATGACCTTGCACTATGTGGCCGTCAAGGCGTCCGTTCATCATCATTGAGCGCTCCACATTGACCTTGTCGCCAGCCTTCAGCTGGCCTAGATTGCTCCGTTCCAATGTCTCTTTCATTGCCGTTACGGTGTATATGCCGTCTTTTATGTCGACGACGGTGAGGCATACACCGTTATGTGCGATGCTCTGATCTATCTTCAACTCATCCGTGAACGTGCATTTAAGGGATAAGTCAACGTTCTCTCTGTCTTTCTTTACCGAGGTGACGATGGCAAATTCTTCGATGATTCCTGAAAACATGGTTGTCTGTTGATTTATTGTTATGGTGTAAGAATATTAAAAAGTCGTATCGGTGATGTGATGAAAACTCCTATAAAATAAGATTTGAGATATCCCGTTGCCTTTGTAATCCATTTACTTCAGACGTTAATCTGCAAGTTGTGGCCCGCCATCGACAGGAGATGTGTCTCTGTTTTCAGTTTAATTGATGAGTATCCCAATCTAACCGATACGACCTGTTCCTTTATTTCACTGCAAAGTTACTGATATATTTCAATACTGCAAACTGTTTAACGCTTTTTTATTGTTCTTTGTCTGCATCGTTATCAATTATCTCGTAGTCGTCAGTTATTTCCTCCATGCTTTGTCCGTCGCTCTCCTTTGCCTTTTCAGACGGTTCTTCCTGCTGTCCTGACACAGTTCCTTTGTTTCGGGAAAGTCTTGCCATGTGCCTTTGTCTCATGTATATAAATGCGAGTATTCCCAAGGCAATGACAATCAGATATATCCATATCGCACCGGAAGAAAGCAGGAAATACGGGGGAACGACAACTTCTATAGTGCGCAGGTCGAACTTATCCGGCGACTCGAGCAGAAAGGCTTTCACGCAGAAACGGTACGTTCCGGACGGCAATCCCGAGTAGCTGACAGTCCTTGAGTTGTCCGCATTGATCCAATCGCTGTCATATCCCTCGAGCTTATATTGGTAATGGACACGGTGCTGGAGCTGGTAGTTGAGTGATGTGAACCTGAATGATATGACGTTGTTATGTCCAGGCAAGGTGACGGACTTCGAATCAGGCACATAATACGTGAATCTGTCGTTCAATCTCGGCGACATCAATTCGTCATTGAGATAGAAATCGGTTATCTTCAGCTTCAGCATTGAACCGGTGGAAGTTGTCAGTTTCTTTCTGTCTATGGTGTAATAACCGTTCAAGGTGCCAAACAGGATGTTGCCGTTCGGCATGCAGATGGCGGCTCCTTCGGAACAGATTGTACCGTCTACACCATCCAAAGAGGAGAATGTGCTGAATATCTTTTTGTGTATATCGAAGGAGCACAGGATGTGGTCGGTAGCGAACCAGACATTGCCGCGTTCGTCGAATGTCATGCTTTTAATCTCGTCGGAGGGCAGACCGTCCTTGCTGTTGAATGTCTCGAATATCCAGTTGCCCTTGTCATCCTTGCCTATGGTATGGCTCAGGCCGCCTCCGTTAGTGCCGATCCACATCGAACCGCTCTTGTCGCAGGCCAAGCTGACTATGTCGTTACTCATCAGATTGTGCTCTCTCTCGGCCGTTTCGGTCACCTTCTGTATCCTGATACGGTTGTTTTCGTACGACATTATGAGCAGGCCGTCCGTGCTTCCGACCCATATATTGCCGTCCTTGTCTGCTGCGAGCGTGCGTACTTTATGGTAATCATTGTACGGATAGTTGTGTATTGCATTCTTGCTGTTCAGAAATACATAGCTGCCATTCTTGTTTTTGGTCAGTATGTTGACACCGCCGCCATACGTTGCTACCCAGATATTGCCGTTCTTGTCTTCCACGGAGCAGTAAGCGTTGTTTGAACTGATGCTCATCGGGTTCTTGGGGTCGTGCTTGAAGAATGTGTAGGAAAAGCCGTTACCTTTCGGTTCCATCCTTATGATGCCCGTACCCTTTGAGCATATCCAGTATTCGCCGTTGCGGCCCTTGGTTATTCCGTATATCCTGCCCAGCATGTTACCGTTTCCGTCACTTGTTATTACGGTCGGTTCCTGTCCAGAGCGCATGAAGAAAAGGCTGCTGTTCTTGTTTCCTACGAGCAAGGTTTTCCTCTGATTGTCATAGAATAGCGCCCTTATGTCGTTCTCGCTTGTTGCCTCAGAATTGGCGAAGAGCTGTGTACGGCCGATTGTTTTCTTGACAATCTCCAGCTTTTCCAATCCTCTGCGCACCGTAGACTCCCACACGACGCCTTCCGGGAGGACAAGGAAACACGACACGGTATTTGACAGGTTCCATGAGTTTGTCGGGGCGTTATGGAAGTATTCGACCTCGTCTGCCTCCCTGTTGTAATATCCGAAACCTCCGTGATTCATCGTCATCCACACCGTTCCGTTCACTTCCGAGACCTTTGCGCCATGTACATCGAACTCCGGGACCATCACAGACTGTGTGAAGTCCTTAATGTCGCCGGTCTTCATGATAAGCCGTGATATTCCCTGAAGGTCTCCGGTGAACCATATTATATTATGGCTGTCAACGAAAATAGATGATACTCCTTCACCAATCTCCGTTATAATATTCGGTTCCTGGCCGTAGGCGAAGGAGATTATCTTACCCGATTTCGTTCCGGCATAGATGTTATAGCCGTTTGAATACATGCAGTTTATGCCTTCACCGGTGAATACTCCGTTTCTTTCTATAGTCTCGTCGTTTATGTTTACCCGATGTATTCCGTCGTCAGTGCCAACCCAAAGGTCTCCCTTATATCCCTCAACAATGGAACTTACCTTCAGTTTACCGGTCATAATCAAGTCTGTCTTGACACCGTCAGGCGTCAACCGCATCTTGTATATTCCTACTTCATCTATTATTGCGAGTACATCTCCGTTGCTGGTGACCTTTATCGGCGATGATGTCTTGAAACTCTGATAGCCTGTTATGTGCTGTAAAGGATTCTCAATCCTGTCCGTGCTGCGGTTCAATACGAATATCCTGCCGTCGTACATCCTCATCCATATGTTTTGAGACAGGTCTATAGCCAAGTCGATGATGCGGTTGTGCAGCAGTGGAACGTTGCTTCCGTAACCTGTTTCATAGTTGTAGAAGTTGATGCCGTCGAACCGCGAAAGGCCGTTCCACGTTGCAATCCATATATATCCGTAGTCATCTTGCTTTATGTCCGATGCGTTATTGCTTACGAGGCCGTTGTCCATTGAGTAGTGCGATAATGCGGCTTGCAGTTGCTGTGCTTTCGTTTCGGACGGTCTGATGAATCCCGTTGATGCAATCAACAGTATTATGAACACTCTTCTTATCATGATGCTATCTTTATGTTATTAGGTTTTCAATCCACAAAATTAAGCAAAAAAAACAAATAACGGATAGCCTGAAGAAGAAACTTATCGGTTTATGCCATACATTCGGGTATATGGCGTCCTATAATAGGGCAGCGCATTTACCTGAAAAAGATAAATGCGCTGCCTTTCATATTATCGTCATTCTCCTGTGTCAACCTCATTTCCGCGTACGGCTCCGATGCGCACAAGCACGTTGTACATCATCCGGCCGATGCGTTCGGTCCAGTCGCCGGCAAAGTGGAGGTTGTCCTTGCCGAGCTGCGCCTTGCTTAGGTCGATGATGTAGACGTTCGGAAGTTCGGCCGCCACGCGCCGCTGGGCCGCTTCCACGCCTGCACTGTACTGTCGGCTGGCATGCGGCACGGTGCCGAAGATAAACGGCAGGGTGAGATATTCCTTGCGTCCGGTCTTCTTGCTGATGGCCTCGCGCAGATGGCATATCATCGTCTTGAAGTTCGTGTAGTAGCTGTCTGCCTTGCTGCGGTCGCTCTCGCCCTGATGCCACATGATGGCTTTCACGTCGTATCCATGCTCCAGACGGCTCAGTGTGCTATCCACGCAGAGGGCGAAGCCTTCTGTCAGCGCCTTTGTGAGTGAGCGTCCAGTTGCAACGTTGCCGCTGTAGGCATTGTTTGCGGCCAGCCATTTCTTTCCGGCATACCATGAGGGACGTTTCGGACCGCCGGCTATGGTGTCTATTGATGTGCCTCCTATGGAGGCTTTAATTGAATAGACATCCGTTGACTGGCTGTTATCCAGCAGCTTATTGACCACGTCGCAGTACGACCAGCGGCCCCGGTTCTTCTCGAACGAGCGGTCGTCGAACTTCCCGTTGCGCTTGTTTGTGACGTCTGCATAGTGCAGATGGCGGTATCCGGCACGCAGATAGTCCGGCATCTCGTCGGCATATACCCGCCCGTCGGTGTTCGACTGTCCTGCGGTGATGAATACCGGTGCCGGCATGGGTTTCTTGAAGTCGAACCACAGCTTCATCCGCAGTCCCTCATCGCCCTTGTTTATGCGGATATGGCTGGGCTGGGCCTGCGGGCCGAGCTGCTCAATAGGCTTGTATGAGCGCATGCCAGGGATATCGAACAGGAACGACAGGTCGCCCGCAGGGAACTGCTGCATGGTATGAACCCTCTTGCCCTCACTGTCGGTGGGCTCTTCCGGTGTGAACACGCGGAAGTAAAGGCCGTCCGTCTCGCTGTAGACGGTGAACGGGGCAGTGGCCGACTGTATCTGTGCCCAATAGAGGTTGGCATGGTATCCCTTGAATTCGGGATATATGAGACGGCCTGATTCGGGCTGTCCGGTTATGGTGTTGTTGTAGTCTTTCTGCCAGATGCCTATGTTCTGACCGCGTTGCCGGTTACGCCATACACGGTAAGGGCCACGTCCCATCCAGCGCATGCCAGTGCACTGGCTTTCCGGATACGAGAAGCTGAAGCCGAAATTGCGCACGTCGGTGTCGAAGAATGCTTCGCCGAAGCGCTTTCCGTCACGGCTGTTGAGCAGTACGGCATCCATGCCGAGCATGCCGTCGGGCGTCATGCGCCATACTATCGAATCTACCGCACCGGCATATTTCATCACCAGCAGTGCGTCGTTACCTTCCGTGCGCCGGCTGATTCCGAGCAGGCGCATCTTCATTCCCACTGGCAGAGGGCCGCCGCCGAAGGGCACAGCCTTGCCGTCGACACTGACGACGGTGAGCATTCCGCTCTCGTGGCTGAATCCGGCGCGCACTCCTGCGGCCTCGAGGAAGAGGGTGTCGGAGGATATGGGGGAGGTGGGAGAGATGGGAGGAATGAAAGATTGGAGATTCATGGGAATTACGGGAGCTTTGGATGAGAGCTTATTTCCGTCCAATCCGCCATTGGCAGCTTTCCCATAACGCTCTCTTACCCAATATTCATCAGCATACCGCATGGTGTAGCTCCATGTGTTGATGGTGTCGCCGCCGGTTGTGTATGCTGTCAGGCGCAGCAGGTCGCCTGCTGCGAAATTCTCGGGGAGGGCCATGCGGGCAGTGCCCGTCTCGCCGGGAGCGATGTCGGGCAGTGCCACCGTGCCATGAGAGAGCACGCTGCCATTCTTTGACCGGACGGCCGCGGATGTGAGCGGAGAGTGCAGTCGCACCACCTCATACGTCATCCGGCACTCGCCGAGGCGGCTGAAAAGGAAGCCGTTGGTCACTTTGAACGTACCGTCGAACGACGGAGTTATTCTCAACGGGGCTATCTGTATCGGCGACCATACGTCGCGTACGGTGTACCAGCTCGCTTCGCGTTCGCGGTGCGGTCCGACGATGCCGTCAGGCGCGTTTGTGCCGTCGGTGTCGATGCGGCCGCCACGGTCTGTGCGCGCCACTCCCTCATCTATCAGTGCCCAGATGAAGCCGCCGGCAAAAAGCGGGTTACGGCTCCAGTTTGCCCAATATTCATCGAGCGACGTGCCGGCTCCTTTGTCATACTGGCTGTGCAGGAACTCCGTTGGCATGAACACCTCGTTGCCGTTGGCCAGACGCGCCACTCCGGTCTGATAGGCCGGATAGTGGTGTGCATCCACTCCGTCGAAGAGCGCCCACGGGTGAATGACATGCCGGTGCTGAAGGTCGTAGCGTGCGAAGAGCGTGTCGAGGGCTGTGTTGAAGCCTCCCTCGTTGCCGTTTGCCCATGCGAAGATGCACGGATGGTTGGCGTCGTGCATCACCATCTCGCGCACGATGCGGCTTCCTATGGGCGTGGAGTAGTGGTTCTGCCATCCCGGGAGCTCGTTGAGATAGAGCACGCCGAGCGAGTCGCAGATATCGAGCAGGTGGGCATCGGGCGGATAGTGCGATCGTATGGCGTTCGCGTTCATCGCCTTGACCAGCTTGACGTCCTCTATGTCGAGGCTGCGCGAGGTGGCGCGGCCGGTCTCAGGATAGAAGCAGTGGCGGTTCACGCCCTTTATTGTCAGTTTGGTGCCGTTGAGATAGAAGCCGTCCCGGCGGCGGAACTCGATGGTGCGGAATCCCACGCGCTGTGTCGTCTCATGACAGACGGTACCGTCCGGGGCAATCAGGCGCAGGGTGAGGGTGTGGAGCCGCGGGTGCTCGGGGTCCCAGGTCGATACTCCCGGCCATTGGGTCGTGAGGGTCTGGGGGCTATGGTTGCTATTATGGATATTGTCGCCATTATAGCTGTCATGGCCGTCAGATGACTCCTCAAGCATCAAAGTCTGCGCCGGCCGGTCGTCGATAGCAGCCTGAACGCTGTAGCCGCCGTGGCCTGTCCCTTCGGTGGTGAGCGCGATGCGCAGCGTTCCGTCGGCCCTGGCGTCGATGGCGGCATGCGCTATGTACGCGGCGGGGAGTGCCCGCAGGTATACGGGGCGGTATATTCCGCCGAAGAGCCACCAGTCGGCGCGGCGCTCGGCGGCATTTACCGACTTGTCCTTTGACTGCTTGTCCACCTTAACCTCCAGCGTGTTCGCCTTGCCGTAGTGCAGCAGGCGGCTTATGTCGTAGCTGAAGGCTGTGAATCCGCCCTGATGCTCAGGGCCGGCGGTCTGTCCGTTGACGGTCACGGCGGCATCGGTCATCACTCCTTCGAACACAATCTCCACCTTGCGGCCCAGCCACGATGCCGGCACGCGGAACGTTTGGCGGTAGTGGCCCGTCTCGGTGCTCACCCGTCCGCCGGGTTTCTTGTAGTATCGGCCGTAAGTGTACTCGCCGAAGCCCTGCTGCTCCCAGCATGACGGCACGGCAATCTTGCGCCAGCGCCCGCTGTTCATTCCGGCTGAGCAGCGGAAGCTCCACTGCTCGGTGTGTCCGGCATCCGTGCCGGAGAGGTATATGCGCTCTGTCGCTGTCTGTGCCGGCAGCGTAAGCCGGCACAGTGCAGAAAGCAATAGCGATATGATGATGGTTCTCATGATTCTTGTCTGTTGTGGTTTTATTTTACGGGAAAGAGGTAATGCTTGCGTTGGGGCTTGTAGTCAATCATCCACTGGTCGGCTATGATGTGGCTGTCGAGCGCCTTTATCGTGAGCGTATGGCGTCCCTTGGCCAGGTTAACGGGCTGTTCGCGCACAGCCTGACCGCGGAGCACGTTCTGCTTCCAGCCATCCGAGCGGAACTTCTCCTTCAGCGTGTACACCTTGGGCTCGCCGCCGTCGATGCTCACGCTATAGCGCAGGTCGCCGTCGTCGTTGGGCTGTGTGGGTATCATGGCGGTGCGGAGCACAGCCTTTCCCTCACGCTCGGCCGTGAACTCGTATGTCAGCGTGCCGTCCTTGGGCATGGCCACGGCATTCATGCTGTGACCGAGCATCTGCACGGTGCGTGCTCCGGCCGAGGCCTTTGTGTAGTCGCAGGCATTGCGTGCTATAGTGCCCTCGGTGTCGATGTCGTGGCGCTGATTGTTCTTTGTGTCCTTTCCGAGCCACTCCGTGATCTCCTTGTCGCTGAGCAGAGTGGGCAGAGACGGCGCGGCATATACCGGCAAGTCGCGCGGCCGCATGTTCATGGAGCGCCGCCACTTGCCTCCGGCCATCGTCTCGTTGTAGTATTCCGTCAGTTTGCGTATCTCCTGATAGGCGCTTTGGCTGCGTGCCACGGCCGTATATAGCGCTGCGTTTGAGGCGAACATGTCTTTCTGCGTGCTGCCGGTGGCATACTGGCGGGCGCGCTGCGACTCCAGCATCTTACGGGCGTGGGCGTCGGCAGCCAGAACGGGGTATTCTATGGCGGCGAAGTAGGCGTCGCGGAGTTCCGGACGTACGAGCGCCTCGGCTTCGCGGACGGTGCGTGCCACGTCGGCATAGCGCTCTAAGTAGCGGTCGAGCTCACCGCCGAATGCCGTCGTGCTGAACTCCGTATTGACGACGGGACTCAGCCCTCGGGCGTATGTCTTCTTGTCAAGCTCCGTCTGGCTCCACCCCATGAACTCCGGACGGCGCTCGCCGCAAAGGCGGTAAAACTCGTGCATGGCCGGGAAAAGGCGTTCGCCGGCTTCGCTGCCGAACTGGCGGCAGAGCCATGCGCGGTAGTGGGCAGCTATCGTCGACGGCGAGACGCAGTCGATGTTCCACGCCATGTCGAGGAAGAGCTCCATGTCGTAGCCCGCAACCTTGGGGTCGTGCACGTTTACAATCCAGACTTTGCGCACATTGTGGTCGTAAGCCTCGCGCATCTCGTTGTATATCAGTCCCGGCTGGGTCGTCGTAAGCCACAGATAGTCGTGCGGCCGGCCCCAGTAGCTCAGGTGATAGTATATTCCTCCGCCTCCGCTGCGCCGCTGTTCGGCGGCATCAGACAGGCGTGTCATGTATCCGTAGTTGTCGTCGCACCACATCAGCGTGACGTAGTCGGGCACTCGCAGGCCGCGCTCATAGATCTGCAGCACCTCCTTATAAGGCACGAACACCTGTGTCTGCTTCTCGGGAGCGCCTATATACTTGCGTAGCAGTTCCTGCTGGTCGTCGATAACCTGCTGCAGGGCCTGGAGCTTCTCGTCCATCGTCTTCACGCCCTCCATCGAACCGTCGTGTATGCCGCGCATTCCGATGGTGAACATATTGCCTCCGGCAGAGCCCTTCACCTCCTTAAGGCGCTCTATCCAGTAGTCGTGCACCGCCTTGCGGTTTGTCATGTAGTTGTAAGCGCCGCGCTCTTTCACGTCCCACTCATCCACGTTGTTGCGCAGCAGCGGCTCGCAGTGCGACGTGCCTATGGCAATGCCGCAGCTGTCGGCCATGGCCTTTGCGCCTTCCGTGCGGAAGAAGGCTTTTGTGCCGGTGTGCATTCCCGGCCAGATGGCGTTGGCTCGCAGGCGGAGCAGCAGCTGAAACACCTTCTTATATGTGCGCGGTCCTATCTGTCCGAAGCCGCCCGGCTCGTACGTGCCGTAGCTCCACGGGCGCAGCGACCAGTCCTCGTCGTTGATGAATATGCCGCGATACTCCACCGACGCACCCTGTGTAGTGCGGAAACCGTCGTCTATTGTGAGCCTGTCGCGGCGTTCGGGCACCACGTCGCCCCACCATATCCACGGCGACACGCCCGCCATGCGCGACAGTTCCAGCATGCCGTAGGCCGTGCCGCGGCCGTTGGAGCCCACCACGGTAATCTGCCCGCCGATGACTGAGATGTGGAAACCGTCGGTCAGCGTCATGAGACTGTCTACCGGCACGCCCTGTTTCTTCAGTTGTCTGAGCACCGTGCCCGATGCCCGGTCGGCCTCGACGATGCGTACGGCGGCCCGGTCGGCCGCAGCCGCCTTGGCGCGCTTTCCCGTCACGGCCTGCATATCGCTGCCGAACATGTCGAGGGCAGTTGTCACCACGGGGTCGACTCTCTTCTGCACATTATAGGTCACGGCCGTGCGGCCGTCATACCATTCCACATTATCTGCTGCTGCAGGCACGGCACACGCGCACGACACCATGGCAAGCGCAGCGTGGAGTCTCACGGATAGGTTTCTGTTCATCTTATTGGTATTGTTGAGTTTGTTTTTAGTTATCTTCCTGCAAATTTACGGATAAACGGCTTTATTGCAATGGTAAATCCGTACGATTTTAAGTATTATAGTACAATAAAGACACGGTTGGCCGCAGGTAATGCCTATATATAAATAATGTGGGGCATACCCTTGCAAGCAGCCGGCGTGATGAGGCTGTATGATTGTCAGTTCATCACGCCGGCTGCTTGCAAGGGTATGCCCCTGTCTTTCTATGGTGCGTGCGGCCGGAAGACAGTGCCCGGCCTGCCGGTTTATGCTATGTCGAAGTGCAGCCGCTCCTCGCCCTCTCTCTTGCTCACCGTGATTGAGGTGCCGGCGCTGAGGTTGCCGTTCACAATCATTTCCCCGAGTTCGTCTTCGAGATAGTTCTGTATGGCGCGTTTCAGCGGACGGGCTCCGAACTGTATGTCGTAGCCCTTGGTTGCGATGAACTCCTTGGCCTTGTCGTCAAGGCTGAGAGTGTATCCGAGCTGGCTGATTCTGCCTAACAGCCCCTTCAGCTCTATGTCGACGATGTTCTTTATGGCGTCGAGACCAAGCTGGTCGAAGGTTATTATCTCGTCGAGACGGTTCAGAAACTCGGGGGCGAACTGGTGGTTCAGTGCCTTCTGGATGATGCTGCGGGCATATTCCTTATCCTTGTCGTTGAGTGCCAGGCCTGCATCGGAAGCATTGAATCCCACTCCGCGCGAGAAGTCCTTGAGCCGCTTGGTGCCCGCATTGCTCGTCATTATTATCACGGTGTTGCGGAAATCCACCGCGCGGCCGTTGCCGTCGGTGAGCCGTCCCTCGTCGAGCACCTGCAGCAGCAGGTTGTAGACGTTGCCGTGAGCCTTCTCTATCTCGTCGAGCAGGATGATGGAGTAGGGGTGGCGCCTCACCCTCTCGGTCAGCTGGCCGCCCTCTTCATATCCCACGTATCCGGGAGGGGCACCTATCAGGCGCGAAACGTTGAAGCTCTCGGTATACTCGCTCATGTCGATGCGTATCAGGTTGTCTGCCGAACCGAACATGAACTCGGCCAGCTTCTTTGCGAGATAGGTCTTGCCCACGCCCGTGGGACCGAGGAACATGAACGTGCCGATGGGGTGGTTCGGGTCTTTCAGGCCTACGCGGTTGCGCTGTATGGCCTTCACCATCTTGTCGATGGCCGCATCCTGTGCAACGACGTTCTTCTTCAGCTCGGCGGCCATGCCGCGGAGGCGTATCCCCTCGGCCTCGGCCATGCGCTGCACGGGCACGCCCGTCATCATCGAAACCACGTCTGCCACGTTGTCTTCGGTGACGGTCTGCCTGCTTCCGCTTTCGCCCGCGGCCCATCTCTCGTTAAGATCTTTCAGCTCGGCTTCAAGCTCGGTCTGCCTGTCGCGGTAGCCTGCGGCCAGCTCGAAGTTCTGGTTTCTCACGGCCGCCTGCTTCTTCTCCTTTATGTAGCTTATCTCCTTCTCCTTCTCGGTGATTTCCGGCGGGATTACGGCCGAGCTGAGATGAACCTTCGAGCCCACCTCGTCCAGCGCGTCGATGGCCTTGTCGGGAAACTGCCTGTCGGTGAGGTAGCGCCCTGTCAGCCTTACGCATGCGGCCAGTGCCTCGTCGGTGTACTCCACATGGTGGTGGTGTTCGTAGCGTTCTTTTATGTTATGGAGTATCGCGAGGGTCTCCTCGCTTGTCGTCGGTTCGACAATCACCTTCTGGAAGCGGCGCTCAAGAGCACCGTCTTTCTCGATGCTATTGCGGTATTCGTCGAGCGTGGTGGCTCCGACACACTGTATTGCACCGCGCGCCAGCGCCGGTTTCAGCATGTTGGCGGCATCCATGCTGCCGGGTGCCGAGCCGGCTCCGACGAGTGTGTGAATCTCGTCGATGAATATGATGATGTCCGGATTCTGCTCTATCTCCTTCACGAGGGCACGTATGCGCTCTTCAAACTGCCCCCTGTATTTCGTTCCGGCCACGATGCCGGCCATGTCGAGGCTCACCACTCTCTTATTATATAAGATAGGTGAAGTGTGGCGCGAGGCTATCATCTGGGCCAGGCCCTCGACGATTGCGCTCTTCCCGACTCCCGGCTCGCCTATCAGTATAGGGTTGTTCTTCTTCCGGCGGCACAGAATCTCGACCACCCTGAGAATCTCCTTCTCGCGGCCCACCACCGGGTCGAGCTTGCCTTCGGCTGCCGCCAGCGTCATGTCTATGCCGAACTTGTCGAGGAATGGCGTCTTTCCGGCGGTCTTCTGCGCCTGCGCAGTCTTCACGTCCTTTGTGCGGCCGTCCTGCGGTCCGCGTGCGTCCTGAAGACCGTCGTCGTCCTCTTCCTCGTCGGGCAGTCCGATGCCGTCTTTCGGCCGCTCGCCCTGCCGCAGCAGCGTGAGCACGTCTTCGTAGTTCATGTCGTTCATTTCAAGTATCTCTTTCGCACCGTTATTGGCGCTGTCGTGAAGTATCGCGAGTAACAGGTGCTGCTCGTCGACCCTCTTGGTGTGCTGTATCCTCGCCTCGAGCACGGCCAGCTTCAGTATGTTGCTTGCCTTCTCGTTGAGCACAAGCTCCGAGGTCGTCACAGGACGGCCAATCTCGTCTTCGCGCACGCGGTTCTCGAGTGCGCTTCTTACGGATGCTATGTTTATGTCTAATCTGCTGAAAACGTCATTGACAGCATTGTTCTTTATCCTCAACAAGCCGAGGAGCAAGTGCTCCGGCCCGACTGACAGGCTTGCAAGGCGTGCCGCCTCCTCCCTGCTGTAGGCCAGTATCTCTGAAACCTTAGGTGAAAATTGACTGGTCATTATGTCGTATCTCCTCTTGTTTTATATATATGTAAGCTATCAGTCTGACACAAGCAAAAGGCATGCCAAAGTGTATTCGCACACCAACGGATATTGCAGCTTTGACATATATTAAACCGGAACCGATGCCATGGGCAGCTCCTGACGGTGCGGCGGAGCCGTTTTGACGGTGTAACGGGTTGCCCGTGATGGTGCATCGGATGGCCCGCCGATGTATTGCGGTTGCTTCCAAATGCGTTTGTGCCAGCTATCAAAAGTGTTTTTGAGAGCTGAGCCAAACGTTTTTGAGAGCCATCGTAAACACTGCGGTCGGCCATGACGGCCCGGCCGCTTGCACACAGGCATGCCGCCGGGCGGAAATAAAGCATTAAAATATATTTAAATGTTTCGCCGGATGAAAAAAAAGTAGTAATTTTGAAGGCTTGAAAAAGGCTCGGAACGCCTTAGAAAGGCCGGAAAGTGGCTTAAACGGCATTTTGACGTGCCGGCGCGTGAGTTGCCGGGAAGAAGTGAAGAAACAGTAAACAACAATAATCGAATGGATCAGACATTAGATCAAGACAGAATTATCAAGATTAACATTGAGGAAGAGATGAAGTCCTCATATATCGACTACTCGATGTCGGTGATTGTGGCCCGTGCCCTTCCTGACGTGCGCGATGGTTTCAAACCGGTTCACCGCCGTATCCTGTACGGTATGAAGGGCATCGGAAACACCAGCGACAGCCCGTACAAGAAGTGTGCCCGCGTTGTCGGCGAGGTGCTCGGTAAGTACCACCCGCACGGAGACAGCTCGGTATACGGAGCGCTCGTGAGGATGGCTCAGGAGTGGAACATGCGCTATACGCTGGTCGACGGGCAGGGTAACTTCGGTTCGGTCGACGGCGACTCGGCTGCTGCCATGCGTTACACGGAGTGCCGTCTGTCGAAGATGGGTGAGCACATAATGGACGACCTCGAGAAGGAGACGGTCGACATGACCACCAACTTCGACGATTCGCTGCTCGAACCGACGGTCATGCCGACGAAGATACCCAACCTGCTCGTGAACGGAGGAAACGGTATTGCCGTGGGTATGGCGACGAACATCCCGACGCACAACCTCGCCGAGGTCATCGACGGATGCTGTGCATACATCGACAACCCCGATATAGACACGGAGGGACTCATGGAATATATCAAGGCCCCCGACTTCCCGACCGGTGCCTACATATACGGCATACAGGGAGTGAAGGATGCCTACGAGACAGGGCGCGGCCGCATCGTGATGAGGGCCAAGGCCGAGATAGAGAGCGGAGACACGCACGACAAGATTGTAGTGACGGAGATACCCTACGGAGTGAACAAGGCCGACCTCGTGAAGTATATCGCCGACCTCGCCAACGAGAAGAAAGTGGAGGGCATCAGCTACGTGAACGACGAGTCGGGACGCCAGGGAATGCGCATCGTCGTCGACGTAAAGCGCGAGGCCAACGCCAATGTAGTGCTGAACAAGCTGTTCAAGATGACGGCTTTACAGAGCTCGTTCTCAGTGAATTGCATAGCCCTCGTGAAGGGACGCCCGCGGCTGCTCTCGCTCAAGGATTGCGTGCAGCACTTCGTAGAGCACCGTCACGACGTCACGATACGCCGCACCAAGTTTGAACTGAAGAAGGCACAGGACCGTGCCCACATCCTCGAGGCACTCATCGTGGCTTGCGACAACATCGACGAGGTGGTGCATATCATAAGAGGTTCGAAGACTCCCCAGGATGCCGTGGAGAACCTCAAAAAGCGCTTTGACTTCGACGACGTGCAGGCAAAGGCTATCGTCGACATGAGGCTCAGCCAGCTGACAGGTCTCAGGATGGACCAGCTGCACCAGGAATACGAGGAACTGGAGAAACTGATTGCACACTTGCAGGAGATTCTGGCCAACCCGGAGATATGCAAGCAGGTGATGAAGGATGAACTGCAGGAGGTTAAGGAGAAGTATGGCGATGAGCGCCGCACGGAGATAAAATACTCCAGCGAGGAGTTCAATGCCGAGGATTTCTATCCGGACGACCCTGTGGTGATAACCATCAGCCACCTCGGCTATATCAAGAGAACTGCTCTCACGGAGTTCAAGGAGCAGAGCCGCGGAGGCGTCGGAAGCAAGGGCGCACACACGCGAGACCAGGATTTCACCGAATATATATATCCGGCGACGATGCACAACACGCTCCTCTTCTTCACGCAGAAGGGTCGCTGTTACTGGCTGAAGTGCTACGAGATTCCCGAAGGGGCGAAGAATGCGAAGGGACGCGCCATACAGAACCTGCTCAACATCGAGCCGGACGACGCCATCAACGCAGTGCTCCGCATCAAGAAGTTTGACGACGAGGAGTTCCTCAGAAGCCACTATGTGGTGTTTGCCACGAAGAACGGACTGATAAAGAAGACCTGTCTCGAGGCATACAGCCGACCGCGTGCAAACGGTGTGATAGCCATCAACATCACGGAGGGCGATCAGGTGGTGGGCGTAAGGCTTACAAACGGAAACAACGAACTGATAATTGCCAACCGCAACGGACGTGCCATCAGGTTCAATGAGCAGGAAGTGCGCGTCATGGGCCGTGTGTCGACCGGCGTGCGCGGCATGCGTCTCGACGGCGGCGACGACGAAGTGGTGGGCATGGTGTGCGTGAACGATCCGCAGACGGAAACCATCATGGTGGTCAGCGAGAACGGATACGGAAAGCGCAGCGACATCGAAGACTACCGCAAGACAGCGCGTGGTGCCAAGGGCGTGAAGACACTGAGCATCACCGACAAGACGGGAAGACTGGTGGCAATAAAGATTGTGACTGACGAAAACGACCTGATGATCATTAACAAGAGCGGCATACTGATACGCCTGAAGGTTGCCGACGTGCGCGTCATGGGCCGGGCAACGCAGGGTGTAAGGCTCATCAACCTCACGAAGAAGAACGACACCATTGCAAGCGTATGCAAGGTGATGAGCGCGAGCGATGAGGATGAGGACGTGCTGGAAACTGCCGGGGACGCTCCCGAGGGCGGCATGCCGGTGAGTGATGCTGACATGAATCGCGATAACATATCTGAGAATGGCGACGGAGAAGCTCCTGTGGTTGACTTCGGCGGCGACGGACAGACTGTTTAACTATTAATTAAAACTATACGACAATGAAAAAAATGATGATGATGGCAGTAATGACAGCTTTTGCTACCACTGCTTTCGCCCAGGACGACCTGGTAAAACAAGCGCAGAAACTCTGTGACAAGGGAGAATTAGAGGAAGCTGTTAAGGTTATCACACCTGCTCTGACATCGGAACAGACCACTGATAAGGCTGCAGCATGGAACACACTGAACAACATCCACTATCAGATTTTCACCAAGCAGAGCCAGCAGGCCGAGGAGTTCAAGCTGAAGAAAGAGGGTCAGAACGCCGACTCGGCACTGATGTACTCAAGTCTCGTGAAGGCTATCGAGGCCGCAATGAAGTGCGACGAGTTTGACTGCCAGCCCAATGAGAAGGGTAAGATAAAGATACGCTTCCGCAAGGCAAACCAGGACAGGTACAACTTCGGACGCCTCAGCCTTATCCCCGCAGGACAGTATGCCCACACAAAGAACAATCCCGTGGACGCACAGAAGGCATGGGGACTCTATATCGACTGCACGGCAAGCCCTATGTTCACTGGTCTTGACCTCTCCAAGGACGACTACCGCTCGCAGATAGCATACTTCGCAGGACTTCTTGCGTACCAGAACAAGGACTACGCCAATGCTACGAGATATGCCAAGATTGCAGGAGAGGACCCTGCAAGGACAGCCGATGCAAACGAGATAATCCTCTTCGCACAGAAGGACGGAGCAAAGACGAAGGAAGATTCCGTGGCTTACGCCAACACGCTGAAGGACCTGCACAAGCAGAACCCCAACGAAGACAAGTACTTCAACCTGCTCATGGACTACTACATGAAGTCCGGCGACAAGGATGCGCTCAACAACTGGGTTAACGAGGAGATTGCTGCTAACCCGCAGAACAAGATGGTATGGGCGCTGAAGGGCGAGTCTGAGATGAACTCACAGAAGTGGGATGCTGCCGTAGAGTCGTATAAGAAGGCCGAGGAGATTGACCCGTCGTTCGTTCAGGTAGTGTTCAACATCGGTGTATGTCTCAACTCTAAGGCCATCGAGCTGAAGGACCAGCTTGCCGACAAGAAGACCGGAGGACTCACCGTAGCCAATGCCAACAAGGTGAAGGAAGTTCTCGGTCAGGCAAAGACTTACATGGAGAAGGCGCGTGAGCTCGACCCGACACGCGAGAAGGTCAACTGGGCTTACCCGCTCTATCAGATTTACTACTCACTGGGCGACAAGGCCAAGTCTGACGAAATGGAGGCACTGCTGAACAACAAATAAAAGACATATCCCTTAAATGAAGAAGCTTATATTGATAACGCTTCTCTTACTATCGATAACACCGTGCTTGAGAGCTCAACGGAAAGAGATGTCTCAAGCACGGTCTTATATTAAGAGCGGCAAGGAACTTGATAAGGCGGAGAAGATGCTCAGAGAACTTCTTGCTAAGGATTCGGCCAACAGGCAGAATCCGAAGATTTACCTGCTCTTATACGACGCACTGCGCAAGCAATATGAGCAGGGGAACGAGAAACTGTATCTCAAACAGAAATATGATACGGTGGCATTCTTTGACCTTACCAAGCGGATATTCAGTGTTTTAGAAGCTCTCGATTCTGTAGATGCAGCACCGGACAGGAAGGGCAGGATAAACATGGTGTACAGACGGCAGCACTCGGCGGTACTGGATGCACTGCGTCCTAATATATATTATGGTGGAACGTTCCACATGCGGAAGCATGACTACGCCAAGGCCTATTCCTTTTTCTCTACCTATATCGACTGCAAGGAACAGCCGATATTCTCCGGTTACGACTATATGGCCAAGGACGGACGCATGCCCGAGGCGGCATATTGGGCGACATACTGCGGATATAAGATGTCCGATGCCGGCAAGACGCTTGCCTATTCGGACATGGTGAGGCACGACGGCAGAAAGCAGAAGTTTGTGCTGAGATACATTGCCGAGGCATATAAGCAGCTGAACGACACGACAGATTATATCAAAACGCTGCATGCGGGGTTTGAAAAGTATCCGGAATATCCGTATTTCTTTCCGCGGCTGACCGACCATTACACTCAGGCCGGCCGGCTGGACAGTGCATTGGCTGTGTCGGACAGGGCTCTCGAATCGGACGGGCGCAACGCGCTTTTCCTGCTTGCGAAGTCTAACACGCTGCTGAACATGGGGAGGTATGACGACTGCATCGTGTTCAGCGACTCGCTGATACACGTCTGCGACACAATAGCGGAACCGTACTACAACGCCGGAATATCGTATCTCAACAAGGCCCTGGAACTCGAGAAGGTGCATAAGGCAAAGAAAAACAAGGCAACGGCAAGGTCGCTGTACAAGAAAGCGCAGGGATATCTCGAAGATTACCGCAAGCGCGCACCGGAAGAAAAAGGCAAATGGGCGCAGGCGCTTTACCGGATATACTTCAACCTGAACCTCGGCAAACAGTTTGAGGAAATGGATAAAATCCTAAAAAACTTAAAATAAGCGTTTGTAATCATATCTATATGGATATAATTCATTATCTTTGTGAAGATAAAACATTGATTATTAACTTACAAAATTATGGAAAATAACACACAACTTATTGAGCAATGTGTTGAAAAGGCACAGCAATGGCTCTCTCCTGCATTTGATGAAGCAACTCAGGCTGCTGTCCGTGGAATGCTGGAAAGCGAGGACAAGACAGACCTTATAGAGTGTTTCTACAAGGATCTGGAATTCGGAACGGGCGGACTGCGCGGTATTATGGGGGCAGGAAGCAACCGCATGAACATCTATACCGTGGGAATGGCTACACAGGGATTTGCCAATTATCTTAAGAAGAACTTTGCAGACCGCGACGAGATATCTGTCGTTGTGTGCCATGACTGCCGTAACAACAGCCGTCTCTTCGCCGAGACAGTGGCCAATATATTCTCCGCCAACGGCATAAAGGCATATCTTTTCGATGACATGCGCCCCACACCGGAGTGCTCTTTCGCAATAAGATATCTCAAATGTCAGGCTGGTGTGAATGTGACGGCAAGCCACAACCCGCGCGAGTACAACGGATATAAGGCTTATTGGGAAGACGGCGCACAGGTATTGGCACCTCACGACACCGGAATCATCGATGAAGTGAACAAGGTTAAGGTGGACGACGTTAAGTTTGAAGGCAACAAAGGCCTCATTCAGATTATCGGTGAGGATATCGACAAGGTATATCTTGAGAGGATAAAGGAAATCTGCATTGACCCGGCGGTTATCAGCCGGCAGAAGGATCTCAAGATTGTCTACACTCCGTTGCATGGCACCGGTATGACGATGATTCCCCGCTCACTGAAGTTTTGGGGGTTCGAGAACGTTCATTGCGTTGAGGAGCAGATGGTGAAGAGCGGCGATTTCCCGACAGTAGTGTCTCCGAACCCGGAGAACGGCGAGGCCCTGACATTGGCATTGCGTGACGCCAAGGCCATGGATGCGGACATCGTGATGGCCAGCGACCCGGATGCAGACCGCGTGGGAATGGCTTGCAAGAACGACAAGGGCGAGTGGATACTCATTAACGGAAACCAGACTTGCCTCCTGTTCCTTTATTACATCATCACCAACCGCAAGGCAACAGGTAAGATGAAGGAAGGCGATTTCATCGTCAAGACAATCGTTACCACTGAGGTTATACGCAAGATAGCCGAGAAGCAGCATATCGAGATGCGTGACTGCTATACCGGTTTCAAGTGGATAGCACGCGAAATCGCTCTCTCCGAAGGCAAACAGCAGTATATCGGAGGCGGCGAGGAGAGCTACGGATTCCTCGCTCAGGACTTTGTACGTGATAAGGACGCTGTTTCCGCTTGCTCGCTGCTTGCCGAGATATGCGCTTATGCAAAGGATCAAGGTAAGACTCTGTATGACATCCTAATGGAAATATACATTGAGTACGGCTTCTCGAAGGAGTTTACAATCAATGTTGTCAAGCCCGGAAAGAGTGGGGCAGACGAGATTAAGCAGATGATGACCGACTTCAGGAACAATCCTCCGAAGGAAATCGGCGGCAGCCCGGTTGTCCTTTACAAGGACTATCAGACGTTGGAGCAGACCTCAGCCGATGGCACGAAGACCAAACTGGACATGCCTACGACGAGCAATGTTCTCCAGTGGTTCTGCGAAGACGAGACGAAGATAAGCGTGCGTCCTTCCGGAACGGAACCCAAGATAAAGTTCTATGTTGAGGTTAAGGACCACACGATGAAGTGCTCTGGCTGCTATGACAGGTGCAGTCAGAAGGCAGAGGAAAAGATTGCCGCGATAAAGAAGTCTCTGAATCTCCAGTAATGCAGGCTCACTGATATAATAAAGAAAGGCAACGGATAAGCTATCCGTTGCCTTTCTTTATTATATCCTTTACCACTTCGCCTCCGATTATCAGTCCGGCAGCGGCAGGTACGAAGGCGTTGCTGGCCGGAATGCGCTCCGTGAGGATGTCTTCGATTGGCTTTAGCGGTGCTTCCTCGCTGTATACAACCTTCAGATGGTCTATGTTTAACTTGCGCAGGCGCTTTCTTATCACCTTTGCAAGCGGGTCCATCTTCGTCTCACTGATATCTGCCACCTTGAAAGCCGTAGAATCCAACTTGTTCGCAGCTCCCATACTGCTGATTATCGGGATACCCATGCGGTGGCAACGCGATATCAGTTCGACCTTTGCGACCACAGTATCGATGCAGTCTACGACGTAGTCATAACCTTCAAGAGGTATGCTGTCAGCATTCTCCGGCAGGTAGAAAATCTTGTGTTCATGCACTATGCATCTAGGATTAATATCCAGGATGCGTTCCTTCGCCACGTCAACCTTATACCGTCCGACGGTGCTTGTCAGGGCATAGAGCTGTCTGTTGATGTTCGTCACGCTCACTTTATCGCTGTCGAAGATATCTATCTGTCCGATACCGCTGCGTGCCAAGACCTCCGTGGCATACCCGCCGACGCCTCCGACGCCGAATACAGCCACGCGGCTGCCATACAGAAATTCCATTGCCTGCTCTCCGAAGAGTGCCGTAGTCCTGTTGAATATATCCTTATTAATATCCATGAATCTCCAATCCGTTAATGTTCATATATGCGAAAAAAGAGTCTCAGAACAACTCTGAAACTCTTTTGCCTTTGTAGTGGATAGGGGAATCGAACCCCTATGCCAAGATTGAGAATCTTGTATCCTAACCATTAGATGAATCCACCATTGTATCTTGTTTGATAACGGCCTCCTGCGGAAGCTGGGGGATTCGAACCCCCGGTACGATAAACTCGTACGGCAGTTTAGCAAACTGCTGGTTTCAGCCACTCACCCAAACTTCCTTCCCGGTGTTCTTGCGTTACCGTTGCACTTGCTCTCAAATGCGATGCAAAGGTAGGGAATTTATTTCATCCCTGCAAATGTTTTGCCGTTTTTTTTCGGGAAAAGCGCGGTTTCCCTCACTTTCCCTACTGGTTGAATCGTTCTCAGTTGGCTTTGACAGAGACAACATGCGTCAGTTCTTCATCCAGATAGTAGGTATCGGAATGCTTTTCCTTGCCCAGCATATATTCAACGCGTGATATCATCAGCTTCTTCAGGCCTTTGCCGGAGGCATATCTGATGCCGCTCTTGTATCTTCCGGAAAGCTCCGCGTCCCTGTGCATCTTCTGTATGAGTGAGTCTGTGATGTATTTCGTCGAGTCAAGCCTGCTGAACTCCATGCCCGTGGGTTTCCCGTCGCCGGCCATATTGTCGGCCATGAAGTCCTTTACGGTTGATTCAGCTTTATGCTGCTGCCCGCATGACGCAACGGACAGCAGCATAAAGGCAGACATTATATATATAATAATGTGTCTCATTGCTTGGCCGGGATGTTTTTCAGAATTTCCATGAGGTGGTCCCAGACCTTCTGTACGGACGGTATATGCAGCCTTTCCTCCGGCGTGTGCACATATCTGAGCGTCGGTCCGAACGATACCATGTCGAGATTGGGGTATCTCTCAGAGAACAAACCGCACTCCAGTCCAGCATGTATGCCTTTCACTATCGGTTCGTTGCCAAACAGTTTCTTGTATGTTTCGACCACAATCTTAGTCAGCATGCTGTCCGGATTCATCTTCCAAGCCGGGTAACCGTCGTTCTGCACCACGCTCGCTCCGGCCAGTTCGAATACCGCCTTGACCGTGTTGCACTGGTTGTCGAGGTTGCTCATCACGTTGCTGCGCTGCGACGCTACAGCTGTTATGCTGCTTTCACCTGTCACTATGCTTGCGATGTTGCTTGAAGTCTCGACCATGTAGGCGAGGGCTTCGTCCTGGCACATGGCGAACACGCCGTTGTCCACAGCCTGAAGGGCACGTATGAAGTTCTCCGATACGCTCTTCGGGACAACCTGCTCCTTATCCGCGCTCTCCATCCTGAACACCATTTCGGTGTCGGATACGTGGAATTCGTCTTCCACCTCGCCGGTAAAGATGTTCCAGTCGATGCGCACCTGCTCCTTTGCGGCGTCCGGCACGGCAATGACGAACTTGCCGTCGCGCGGTATCGCATTGTGCATCTTGCCCGAATTGAACTGTGCCAGACGGACATCGAACTTGCAAGCCTCCTTGTACAGGAAGCGTGCGAGAATCTTGATAGCGTTGGCCCGCTTCTTGTCTATGTCGTCGCCGGAGTGCCCGCCGACCAGTCCCTTCACCGTTCCCTGCATGAAGAAATAGCCTTCCGGAGCATCCTCCCTTGTGAAGTCAAACCTTGCGGTAGTGGTCTTGCCGCCTGCGCATGACACGAAGAACTGTCCTTCATCCTCGCTGTCGAGGTTTATCAGCATGTCACCGTTCATGAATCCGGCCTCCATTCCGCTGGCTCCGGTGAGCTGTGTCTCCTCATCACGTGTGAAGACGCATTCGATCGGACCATGCTTGATGTCGTCGGCCTCTAATACGGCCAGTTCGATGGCAACGCCGATGCCGTCGTCGGCTCCGAGCGTCGTGCCTTCGGCTGTTAGCCATTCACCTTCGATATGCGTCTTGATGGCATCCTTGTCGAAATCAAACTCCACGTCTACGAGCTTGTCGCACACCATGTCCATGTGGCTCTGGAGTATTACGGTCTTCCTGTCTTCATATCCCGGGGTGGCCGGTTTCCTTATCAGCACGTTCCCCGTCTTGTCCACTTTCGTCTCGAGACCGTGGTTTTCGCCCCAGTTTTTGAGATATTCAATCATGCGTTCCTCACGCTTCGATGGGCGCGGAATCTCGTTTATCCTGGCGAATTGCTCGAAAACGCCGCTCGGCTTTAAGTCACTTTTATTCATTATTAGCGCTTTTTTTTATTGTTTTTGTTATTAATTGGGTAATTTACATTACCTTTGTAAGCGCAAAGTTACGGATTATGATTGAGATATTAGTATTGAGCGCGTTAATTATTGCTATATCAATAGCTTTTTTATGCGTGAAGTTATTTTTCTTTAAGGACGGTGAATTTGCCTCGCAGCATGTTCACGATAATCCCGGACTGAGAAAGAAAAAAATCCATTGTGTGATTGACCAGGACCGCGAAGCCCGTGCCAAGTCATCAATCAGGAGATATAAGGAAAACGATTAAAACAAATAAAGTAATGAAGAAAACAAGTATCTTTCGTACATTGTCCATCGCTACCGTTGCCACTCTGATGTCGACGGCATGCAACAACTCGGCACCGAAAATGGACGAGCAGCCCGCCAAGGCATCCGCAACCTCCACAGGAGATATGAAGATTGCCTACGTGGAAGTCGACTCACTGATGTCGCAGTATAAATATTGCAAGGATTTCACGGCTATTCTGCAGAAGAAGAGCAACAACGCGCGCAACACTCTCAACCAGAAGGGACAGAAGTTGCAGGCCGCAGCGGCCAACTTCCAGCAGAAGCTGAACAGCAACGGCTTCACAAGCCGCGAGCAGGCCGCGAGTGTTCAGGCTGCGCTCCAGCGCCAGCAGGAAGACCTGCAGGAACTGCAGAACCGCCTCGGCTCTGAGCTTGACGCCGAGACAGCCAAGTACAACGCTGCCCTGCGCGACTCACTGCAGAACTTCCTGCGCGACTATAACAAGACGAAGAAGTACGACCTGATTCTCTCAAAGGCTGGCGACAACATCCTTTTTGCCGACAAGAAGCTCGACATCACTGCCGATGTAATCAACGGACTCAACAAGAGATACAAGCCGGCAAAGACCGACAACAAGTAAAAACGCTGACCGCAAGCAAGCGAAAGGCCGGCAACCGGGATATCATATCCGGTTGCCGGCCTTGCTTTTTTATATCCGTGCCATGCCGTGCAGCGCCTTGCCGCGTGCATTGGCTATGCTTGGCGGGAGGCCGGGAGGAAGCAACTCCAGTATCTGACGCAGTCCGTGGAGCAGCTCGGGGTAGGGACGGCACAGCTTGAAAGCCAGCTTTATCATCAGTGAGCGGCTGCTGTCGTGCTCGCTTCCGTCTGCGATGTGGTCCATGCAGAACACTATCAGGTCCGTGCGCGGCTCTTCCGGTTCCGGAATGTCCAGGAGAAGCGACAGGACGAGTCCGCGGCGTATCTTCATCTCCCGGACGGCAAGGTCGGTAAGCGCATCCCTGTACCGCGGCAGGAACATCTCCTTATCCTCTTTCTGCAGGTGCGTCATGATCCATGCCGCGTTGTATGCCGCGCGGCTGTCTGCATCCTGCATCAACCTGAAGAGCCCGTCTATATCTTCTCCGTTGCCGTGCATGCCGGCGGCGATGGCCTTCACCTCGCTGCACGACAGCCTGCCTATCAGCCTTTCCCTGTCCATATATCTCTTGTTTTATTCCGTATATACATCCGCCTGCCGGCCATGACGCCGCTATGAGACAGTAAGAATAAAGGGGCAGCTTCCTGCTGCCAGGAAACGTGCCCCTTGCATCTTGCCGTCCGGATGCTTATGCGTTATATTCCTGCCAGCTCTTTATCTTTATGTCTTCCTGCTTCAGGGCGCAGAAAGCCTCGATGAAAGCCTTGGCCAGCCTTACGTTGGTCATCAGCGGGATGTTGTGGTCGATGGCTCCGCGGCGTATGCGGTAGCCGTTGGTCAGCTCGCGCTTGGTCTGGTTCTTGGGAACGTTGACGATGAGGTCGAACTGATGGTCGGCAATCATGTCCATGACGTTGTTGTCCGTGTTCTCGTCCGGCCATCCAACGGTTATCGCGTGCACGTCGTTCTCGTTGAGGAACTTCGCCGTGCCGGCTGTTGCATATATCTCGTAGCCCTTCTTCTCTAGCTGTCTTGCCGGTTCGAGCAGTGCCACCTTGCCCTTGGCACCGCCTGAAGACATGAGGATGCGCTTCTCCGGGATGCGGTATCCCGTGGCGATGAGGGCGTTGAGCAGTGCCTCGTTCATGTCGTCGCCGAGGCAGCCCACCTCTCCGGTTGACGACATGTCCACGCCGAGCACCGGGTCTGCGTTCTGCAGGCGGGCGAAGGAGAACTGCGAAGCCTTGACACCGATGCGGTCGATGTCGAACTCGCTGCTGTCCGGCTTCGTGTACGGGGCATCGAGCATGATCTTCGTGGCCGTCTCGATGAAGTTGCGCTTGAGTATCTTGCTGACGAAGGGGAACGAGCGTGAGGCGCGCAGGTTGCACTCGATGACCTTTATCTCGCGGTTCTTTGCAAGGAACTGGATGTTGAACGGACCGCTGATGTTCAGCTCCTCGGCAATCTTGCGGGCGGTCTTCTTGATCTGACGTATGGTCGAGAAGTAGATGTTCTGTGCGGGGAACACCATCGTGGCATCGCCCGAGTGCACGCCGGCATACTCTACATGCTCAGATATGGCATACTCCACAATCTGGCCCTTGTCGGCAACGGCATCGAACTCTATCTCCTTCGTGTCCTGCATGAACTGCGACACGACAACCGGATACTCCTTGCTCACCTCCGTGGCCATCTGCAGGAAGCGCTCAAGCTCTTCCGTATTGTAGCACACGTTCATGGCTGCGCCTGAGAGAACGTATGACGGACGCACCAGCACGGGGAAGCCTACCTTGTCTACAAACTCCTTGATGTCGTCGAACGAGGTCAGCGCGCGCCATGCCGGCTGGTCTATTCCGAGCTTGTCGAGCATGGCCGAGAACTTGTCTCGGTTTTCCGCGCGGTCGATGTTTATAGGCGACGTACCGAGCACGGGCACTCCGCGGCGGTGCAGCTTCATGGCGAGGTTGTTCGGTATCTGGCCTCCCACGCTGACGATGACGCCTCTCGGCTCTTCGAGGTCGATGACGTCGAGCACGCGCTCGAGCGACAGCTCGTCGAAGTAGAGCCTGTCGCACATGTCGTAATCGGTCGACACCGTCTCCGGGTTATAGTTTATCATGATTGATTTGTAGCCGAGTTTGCGGGCCGTGTCGATGGCGTTCACCGAGCACCAGTCGAACTCGACGGACGAGCCTATGCGGTAGGCGCCCGAGCCGAGCACAACCACAGACTTCTCGTTCTTGTAGTAGTCGATGTCGTGTCCCTCAACGGCGTATGTCATGTAGAGATAGTTTGTCAGTTCGGGGTGCTCGCTGGCAACGGTGTTGATGCGCTTCACAGCCGGCAGTATGCCCCTCTGCTTGCGGTGGCGGCGCACTTCGAGGTTCTCCTTCTCCATGTTGCCGCTCTGCGGTTTGAGCACGAAGCGTGCTATCTGGAAGTCGGAGAATCCGGCAATCTTCACCTCCTTAAGCAATGCATCGGGCAACTCTTCCAACGAGTTGTATTCCTGCAGCTTATGCTTCAAGTCGACAATATGCTTCAACCGCTCGAGGAACCACACGTCAATCTTTGTCAGTTCCTCTATGCGCTCTATGGTGTAGCCCTCTTCGAGAGCCTGTGCTATGGCGAAGATACGCAGGTCTGTCGGGTTCGACAGCTCCTCGTCGAGGTTGTCGAAGCGTGTGTGGTCGTTGCCTACGAAGCCGTGCATGCCCTGACCGATCATCCGGAGACCTTTCTGAATCATCTCCTCAAACGACCGTCCGATAGACATTATCTCGCCGACCGACTTCATCGACGAACCTATGAGGCGGCTCACGCCGGCAAACTTTGTGAGGTCCCAGCGCGGAATCTTGCATATCATGTAGTCGAGCTGCGGTGCCACGTATGCCGAGTTGGGCGTGCCCATCTCTCCAATCTGGTCGAGGGTGTATCCCAGGGCAATCTTTGCGGCGACGAAGGCCAGCGGATAGCCCGTGGCTTTTGATGCCAGTGCCGACGAGCGGCTCAGGCGGGCGTTCACCTCGATGATGCGGTAGTCGTTCGTCTCGGCGTTGAAGGCAAACTGGATGTTGCACTCTCCGACGATGCCGAGGTGGCGCACACACTTTATCGAGATGTCCTGAAGCATCTTGACCTGCTCCTCCCTTAGCGAACAGGTGGGCGCAACGACGATAGACTCGCCGGTGTGTATGCCGAGCGGGTCGAAGTTTTCCATCGAAGCCACCGTGAAACAGTGGTCGTTTGCGTCGCGTATCACCTCGAATTCGATTTCCTTCCATCCCTTCAGCGACTCCTCGACGAGCACCTGCGGGGCAAAGGTGAAGGCGCTTCCGGCCAGTTCGGTGAACACCTCTTCGTCCTTGCATATTCCGGAGCCAAGGCCTCCGAGTGCATAGGCAGAGCGTATCATCACCGGATATCCTATCCTGCGGGCTGCGGCGAGGGCATCGTCCATGTTCTCGACGGCTTCGCTGACGGGTGTCTTCAGCTCTATCTCATCGAGCTTCTTGACGAACAGGTCGCGGTCTTCGGTGTACATGATGGCTTCTACCGACGTGCCGAGCACGCTCACGCCATACTCTTTCAGCACGCCGTTGCGGTAGAGTTCGGTGCCGCAGTTCAGGGCCGTCTGTCCGCCGAATGCGAGCAGTATGCCGTCGGGACGCTCCTTCTTGATGATTTCAGTGACGAAATGCGGGGTCACGGGCTGGAAGTAAACCCTGTCGGCAATGCCCTCCGACGTCTGTATCGTAGCGATGTTCGGGTTTACTAAGACAGATGAGATACCCTCCTCACGCAAGGCTTTCAATGCCTGTGAACCGGAGTAGTCAAACTCGCCGGCCTGTCCGATCTTCAGCGCACCGGAACCAAGCACGAGCACTTTCTCTAATTTTTTCTTCATATCCTTGGTTGTTTCAATTAGTTATCTATTCCTTTTCGTGTTGCAAAGATACGAGTTTTATTTCTTTTTCGGCCAATAAAGGCATACTTCTTTTGCATTCCTGCGCATTTTGTATGCCGTGGTGACGGTGTCGCCGGCATGTTGCCGGCAGGGTAGGGCGGCCCGCTCTTGGACAGCGGGTATGCCGTGATGGTGTGACGGAGGCGTTTTGACGGTGTAACGGAGTGCGTTTGACGGTGCATCGGGTTGCCCGTCATGGTGTCGTGCCCGCTTCCAAACACGTTTGTGAGAGCTGTCAAAAGTGTTTTTGACAGCTGGCAAAAGAGTTTTTGAGAGCCTGGGAATAAAATCTTTGAGTGCCGGACGTGACGCTCCTGGCGTCAGCCGGCATCGTGGTAAAAAACAAGCGGTGACAGGACAAACATCCTGCCACCGCTTGATCTGTATCTCTGTGTTCCGTATCCGTCTTTTAATAGGCGAACAGCGGATAGTTCTTCATCGTCTCGTTGACCTTGGCGCGCACTTTTGCAATAACTTCCTCGTTCTCCGGGTCGTTGAGCACCTCCTCGATAAGTGCGGCAATCAGCACCATGAGGTCTTCCTTGGCACCTCTCGTGGTGATGGCCGGAGTGCCGAGGCGGATACCGCTCGTCTGGAATGCGCTGCGGCTGTCGAACGGCACCATGTTCTTGTTCACGGTGATGTCAGCTGCCACGAGGGCGTTCTCGGCCACCTTTCCCGTCAGTTCGGGATATTTAGAGCGGAGGTCTACGAGCATCGAGTGGTTGTCCGTGCCGCCGCTGACTATGGTGAAGCCGCGCTTGATGAGTTCGTCGGCGAGCACCTTGGCGTTTTTCTGCACCTGCTCGGCCCATGCCTTGAACTCGGGCTGCAGAGCCTCGCCGAAGGCTACGGCCTTGGCTGCGATGACGTGTTCGAGCGGTCCGCCCTGCTGTCCGGGGAATACGGCGGAGTTCAGCAGTTGGCTCATCATCTTCACAACGCCCTTCGGAGTCTTGAGTCCCCACGGGTTTTCAAAGTCCTTACCCATGAGGATGATGCCTCCGCGCGGGCCGCGCAGCGTCTTGTGGGTCGTCGAAGTGACGATGTGGGCATACTTCACAGGGTTGTCGAGCAGTCCGGCGGCGATGAGTCCGGCGGGGTGTGCCATGTCTATCATCAGCAGTGCGCCCACCTTGTCGGCAATCTCGCGCATGCGCTTGTAGTCCCATTCGCGGCTGTATGCAGAGCCTCCGCCAATGATCAGCTTCGGCTTGTGCTCCAGTGCCAGGGCCTCCATCTGGTCGTAGTCAACGCGTCCGGTCTCCTTGTCGAGGTCGTAGCCTACGGCCTTGTAGAGAATGCCCGATGTATTGACAGCCGAACCGTGAGAGAGGTGACCGCCGTGGGCAAGGTTCAGGCCGAGGAACGTGTCGCCCGGGTTGAGCACTGCGAGCAGCACGGCTGCGTTGGCCTGTGCTCCGGAGTGGGGCTGTACGTTGGCATACTCTGCACCGAAGAGTTCCTTAACCCTATCGATGGCCAGCTGCTCAACCTGGTCTACCACCTCGCAACCGCCATAGTAGCGCTTGCCTGGGTATCCTTCGGCGTACTTGTTGGTCAGGTATGAGCCCATTGCTTCCATTACCTGGTCACTGACAAAATTCTCAGAAGCGATAAGTTCCATGCCTTTAAGCTGGCGCTGGTGCTCTTTCTCGATAAGGTCAAAGACCTCTTGATCTCTTTTCATTGTTACAAATGTTTTATTATGTGATGAATAACTCTTCTCGTTTTACGTCTGCAAAATTACTTAATATTTCCTAACCGTGCAATAGAACGGTGCTATTTTACACCAATTCAACGCTGTCTATGCACTGTTCCTTCTCGCAGTAGTGGCATCTCAGTATGCCGTTCTCCTTGTCCGTCACGTGGAATATGGTGGCCATGGGCTCGTTGTTGGTGATGCACTTCGGGTTGTTGCACTTCACGATGCCCTTCAGCACGTTGGGCGTTGTCACGGTCTTCTTCTCCACCACCTCGTAGTCGCGTATGATGTTGAGCACTATGTTAGGCGCTACGACCGAGAGACGCGATATCTCCTCGTCGGTGAAGAACTTGTCCTCAGCCTTTATTATACCCTTCCGTGTGAGTTTCTTCGACCGGTAGTTGTATCCTATCGTGACGGGCGTCGAGAGCCTTTCAAGGCCGAGAAGGCTGACAACCTGATATGTCTTTTCTGTCGGTATATGGTCTATCACTGTCCCGTTCTTTATGGCAGCGACCAGCATTTCATTCTTGTTCATAGTCATCCGATTATAGTTTTGTCGTTCCTTACTTCGTCTAAAGATATTCCGAGCACGTCGCAGAATATGGCTTCACGGGCAAAGAGTCCGTTGCCGGCCTGCTGTATGTAGTATGCGTGCGGGTTCTCGTCCACATCGTAGGCAATCTCGTTCACGCGCGGCAGCGGATGGAGAATCTTCATGTTGGGCTTGGCTGTGGCCAGCATGTCGTTTCTGAGGATGTAGATGTTCTTCACCCGCTCGTATTCCATGAGGTCGGAGAAGCGCTCTTTTTGCACTCGCGTCATATATAATATGTCTGCATCGGCTATCACCTTCTCGTTGAAAGACGTGTGTTCCTGATATTTTATGCCGTGTTCCTTGCAGTATATCTTATACTCGGCCGGCATGGCGAGCTCTTTCGGAGCCACGAAATGGAATGTGGGGTTGAAGTGGCGCATGGCCATTATCAGTGAATGGACGGTGCGTCCGTATTTAAGGTCGCCCACAAGATATATGTTCAGGTTCTCAAGAGTGCCCTGAGTCTTGTATATCGAGTATAGGTCGAGCATGCACTGCGACGGGTGCTGGTGCGCTCCGTCGCCCGCATTGACAATCGGAACGGGGGAAACCTCGCTTGCATACTGTGCCGCACCCTCTATGTAATGGCGCATGACGATGACGTCGGCGTAGTTAGCAACCATCAGTATGGTATCTTTCAGCGTCTCGCCCTTGGTGCTGCTTGTGACCTTCGGGTCAGTAAAGCCGATGACACGGGCGCCCAACCGGTTAGCGGCGGTCTCAAAACTGAGGCGCGTCCGGGTCGAGGGTTCAAAAAAAAGTGTGGCGACAACCTTACCCTTGAGTATCTCCCTGTTCGGATTCAGCTCGAACTCACGAGCCATTTCCAGCATGTAGAGAATCTTCTCCTTGGTGATGTCCGCAATCGTAACAAAGTTATGCTTTTCCATCCGTTCTGTTATTTGTTTTGTTTTTTCGAGCGCTAAGTTACATATTATTTCCGATTTATTGATGCTTAAGTGGCAGAAAATCGACTTAATTCTTTCGTATGCAAACGAAAATAAGTATTTTTGCATTTGGTACAACAGGATTATCGCTAATTCACAGATTAGATATGAGGAAATTTTTTGTTCGGTTTCTATGGACAATAATGGTGCTTGCCGTCATTGCTGCGGCATCTGCTTTCTGGGCCATATCCAAGGGATGGATAGGCTATATGCCTCCGATTGAAGACCTGCAGAACCCTATCAACAGGTTCGCCACTCAGGTCTATTCTGCCGACGGGAAAATAATGGGCACATGGAACTATAATAAGGAGAACCGCATCTGCATCGACTATTCGCAGCTGCCGCCTTCGCTCGTGAACGCCCTCATTGCCACGGAGGACGTGAGGTTCTACGAGCATTCGGGCATCGACTTCTATGCCTTGGCCCGTGCAGTGGTCAAACGAGGGATAATGGGGCAGGTGAGTGCCGGCGGCGGCTCCACTATAACCCAGCAGCTGGCGAAGCAGCTTTATTCGGTCAAGGCCCATAATGTGACGGAGCGCCTCATGCAGAAGCCTATCGAGTGGGTCATAGCTGTGCAGCTCGAGCGCAACTACACCAAAGACGAGATAATAGCGCTCTATCTCAACTACTTCGACTTCCTGCACAACGCTGTCGGAATAAAGACCGCGGCCAACACTTATTTCGGCAAGGAACCCAAGGACCTCACCGTGCCGGAGTCTGCCATGCTTGTCGGCCTTTGCAAGAACCCCTCTTATTTCAACCCCGTGCGCAACCCGGAGCGTTGCCGCGACAGGCGCAATGTGGTGCTGATGCAGATGGAAAAGGCAGGATACATCACGCAGGCAGAGTGTGACAAGTATTCGGCGGAGCCGCTGAAGCTGAACTTCCACGTGGCCGATCATAAGGATGGAATTGCCGCTTACTTCCGCGACTTCCTGCGCCGGTACATGATGGCGAAGAAACCGGAGCGCAGCAACTACACGGCATGGAACCAGATAAAGTTCTATCAGGATTCGATAAACTGGGAGAACGACCCTCTGTACGGCTGGTGCAACAAGAACCTGAAGAGCAACGGAGAGCCGTATAACGTGTATTCGGATGGCCTTAAGGTTTATACGACCATCGATTCGCGCATGCAGGAGTATGCGGAGAAGGCCACGCGAGACCATGTGGTGAAGTTTCTCCAGCCTGCATTTAACAGGGAAAACCGGGGTAATCCCAATGCCCCGTTCTCAGGAAAGCTCAGCAAGGCACAGGTCAAGGGCATACTGATGCGGTCGGTAAGGCAGAGCGAGCGCTACCGGGAGATGAAGGAAAGGGGAGCAACGGAAGAGGAGATAATGAGAGCTTTCCGCACTCCGGCCAAGATGCCGATATTCACTTACCATGGCGAAGTGGATACGACGATGACTCCGCTCGACTCAATAAGGTACTACAAGTCGTTCCTGCGCTGCGGATTCATCAGCATGAGTCCGCAGAGCGGTGCGGTGAAGGCTTATGTCGGGGGGCTCGACTTCATACATTTCAATTATGACATGTGTACTGACGGCCGCCGGCAGGTGGGCTCAACGATTAAGCCGTTCCTATATTCTCTTGCCATGGAGAACGGAATGACCCCGTGCGACCTTGCCCCTAACGTGCAGCAGACATACATTGTGGCAGGACGGCCGTGGACCCCGCGCAACTCAGGACACAGCCGTTACGGGCAGATGGTAACCCTGAAGTGGGGACTTGCCCAGTCGAACAACTGGATTTCGGCATATCTTATGAGCAAGCTCAATCCGCAGGCGTTTGTCACTCTGCTCCATGAGTACGGCATAAAGAACCCTGACATACACCCGTCGATGTCGCTGTGTCTCGGTCCGTGCGACATATCCGTTGCAGAGATGGTCAGTGCATACACGGCTTTCGTGAATAACGGAATACGCAGCGAGCCGCTTTTCGTCACTAAGATAGAAGACAATAACGGCAATGTCATAGCCACGTTCCAGCCCCGTATGAACGAGGTGATAAGTGCACAGAGTGCCCAGATGATGATATACATGCTTAAAGGTGTTGTAGACGGCGGTACGGCCGGACGCTTGCGCTATAAGTATAACCTGAAGGGAGAAATCGGAGGAAAGACCGGAACTACAAATAATAACAGCGATGCGTGGTTCGTCGGATTCACCCCGACGCTTGTGAGCGGAGTCTGGGTAGGTGGCGATGACCGCGACATACACTTCGATTCAATGCAGATGGGGCAGGGTGCGACAATGGCTCTTCCGGTATTCGCCAACTACATGAAGTATGTTATGGCCGATACAAGGCTGGAATACAGTGACCAATCTGTGTTCGACCTGCCCGAAGGATACAATCCTTGCTCATCATTCATCGGCGATGGAATGGAGGAAGAAGAGGGTAATGAGATAGAAGAGGTGTTCGAATAGGACTCACGGACAGTTAACGAGATACCAAGAGGGTGTATCAAAATACTGATGCCCCCTCTTTTTATACCATGTCATAACCTGCTGTAAAACACAAAACAAAGCCCT
>CAJMSE010000014.1 GCA_905216025.1 uncultured bacterium
TTCAAAAGATTTTTATTAGTTCTTTTTTACCGACGCAAAGTTAAAGTAGGGCCAGAGCCTCGTCTTTGGCCGCAGCCCGCAAGGGCTTTTGACACGAACATCCGCCATCCGGACATCCCATGCCTCCCTCGTGGATTTGCATTGAACGATGCCACCACGGTTTTGCCAAAAGCCCTCACGGGCTACGGCCAAAGACAAGGCTCTGGCCCTACCGCGTGAACCGGCACATTCAACCGCGTGGACCGTCACATCCGATTGCGCTAACGCGCACATTCAATTGCGTGGACGGCGCTTTCTCCTCCGCTGCTTCCCAGTTTCCCAATCGCTCCCAGTTTTCCCTGTATTCCCATCTCCTCCCATCCTTTTCCTCCGCCCCTCCCGCTGGTTCCGGGCTGGGCTCAACACCCCGCCGTTTCCCCGCAGGCTCTTCTCTTATTTGTTACCACCGCCCCGTAACGATGTTACGTGCCGTTCGTCACACTGTTACGTGTGGCGCGTCACATCGTTACGCGTGGCACGTAACACTCTTACGCGCGCCTCGTAACACCGGCGGCATTTCTCCATGACATATCCGGATGCACCATTTCATGCCGGACAACGCTCTCCCGCACCGTGCCGGCAGAATCACCTTCCCGTCTATTCCGAAATCCGATACACCTTATTATATATACGCGCGCGAAGCCATGATGCCATATTCCCCGTCATTACAGCAGCCCGAAACCCGCTATCCGCCCCATCATCCGGCATTCATTTTACATGTATAGGTATGCAAAATATACGCCGAAAACTGCAAATTTATACATATTATATAAGTATTGCGTTTCTTACAGAATGATATTTTTTAGCCCGAAATAGTTATTTAGTTGCATTATGTAATATAGAAAATTGCTATTTGTGTTAAAATAATGAGCCGAAAAGGCTTTTTTTGATTGGCAAAGTTGTGCAAAAAGAAAATTATCCTTAACTTTGCAAGTTGTAACGAAAAATATTATTAAATATTTAAATTAAAGACAAAAGAAATGCTTATAAAGAAATTCTTGACGGCATTCGTCTGCATCCTGCTGCTGTCGGCCCCGGCGTTCGGTCAGGGCAGCCGCATCAGCGGTACTGTCGTTGACGAGCACGGCGAGCCAGTGATTGGCGCGTCCGTGATGATCAAGGGCAGCAAGACGGGTACCGTTACGGATGTTGACGGTAAGTTCTCCGTCAGCACGACAGCGAACAAGACCCTGGTGATAAGCTACATCGGCTATGACAGCAGGGAAGTTAAGGCCCGCAACGGGCTCAGGGTAACGCTGACCGCCAACGCGACGCAGCTCGACGGAGTGGTCGTGACGGGCATGCAGAAATTGGACAAGAGATTATTTACCGGAGCGACGGCAAAGATTGAGGCCGACAAGACGAAGCTCGACGGTGTGGCCGACGTGAGTCGTGCACTCGAAGGGCGCGTCTCGGGCGTGTCGGTGCAGAACGTCAGCGGAACGTTCGGTACGGCTCCGAAAATCCGCGTGCGCGGTGCCACGTCTATCTACGGCTCGTCGAAGCCCCTCTGGGTCATCGACGGAGTCATTCAGGAAGATGCCGTCGACGTCAGCTCGGACGACCTCTCGTCGGGCGACGCCGTGACGCTGATTTCAAACGCGATATCAGGACTGAGCGCCGACGACATCGAGAGCTTCCAGGTGCTCAAGGACGGCTCGGCCACATCTATATATGGTGCGCGCGCGATGGCCGGCGTTGTCGTCATCACGACGAAGCGCGGAAAGGCAGGCCGCAGCACCGTCAACTACACGGGCGAGTTCACATACCGCCTCAAGCCTAACTACAGGAACTATGATATAAGCAACTCGCAGGAGCAGATGGGCATTTATCAGGAGATGGAGAAGAAGGGATGGCTCGAGTTCTCCCAGCTCGCCAACGGCTCTACGTCAGGCCTCTATGGCAAGATGTACAACCTCATCGCCAAGTACGACGAGACGAAGGGCGAGTTCGGCCTGCCCTATACGGAGGCCGCCATGAACGGATACCTGCAGCAGGCAGAGTTCCGCAACACCGACTGGTTCGACCTGCTCTTCAACAACAACATCGTGCAGCAGCACTCTGCCAGCATCTCCACCGGTTCAGAAAAGGCCAACCTCTACGCGTCGGTGTCTATGATGAACGACCCGGGATGGACGAAGCAGAGCAGCGTGGAGCGCTACACGGCCAACATGAACGCCACGTTCAACCTGTCGAAGAAGCTGTCGGTAAGCCTTCTCACCAACGGCTCCTACCGTAACCAGAACGCTCCGGGCACGCTCAACCAGAGCGTGGACGTCGTTTCGGGTGCCGTGAACCGCGACTTCGACATCAACCCGTTCAGCTACGCGCTGAACACGTCGCGCACGCTCGACCCTAACGAGACGTATACGCGCAACTTTGCGCCGTTCAACATCTTCAGCGAGCTGGACAACAACTACATCGAACTCAACGTGACGGACATGAAGTTCCAGGGCGAGGTGTCGTGGAAACCCCTTCAGGGCCTCGAGTTCAAGGCCATGGGAGCATACCGCGTGCAGCGCTCGTCGCAGGAACACTACATCATGAACAAATCCAACCAGGCCGAGGCATACCGCGCCGGAGTGGGCAACCCGAACATACAGGACCGCAACCCCTACCTTTACAAGGACCCGTCGAAGCCCAACTCGCTGCCTGTCTCGGTGATGCCGTCGGGCGGTATCTACACGCGCAACGACTATACCGTGAACCAGCTCGACTTCCGTGCCACGGGACAATATAACAAGGTGTGGAACGACACCCACATCATGAACCTCTTTGCGGGTATGGAGGTCAACAAGACAGACAAGGAACAGATATTCCATTCCGACTACGGCGTGGACTACGACAATGCCCGCCTTGTGACGATGACGCCCGATTTCTTCAAGCAGGCCAAGGAGGAAGGCACCGTGCTGTCGTCGTTCGCCGAGGCGTGGACGCGCAGTCTGGCCTACTTCTTCAGCGGCAGCTACTCATACAAGGGCCGCTATACCGGTAACTTCACCATGCGCTACGAGGGCACCAACAAGCTCGGCAAGAGCCGCAGTGCCCGCTGGCTGCCCACATGGAACGTCTCCGGCGCATGGAACGTGCACGAGGAGAGCTTCTTCAAGAACTGGATGGAGCGCTCGCGCAACCTCCTCTCGCACCTTGCATTCCGCGTTTCGTACTCGCTGACGGCCGACCGCGGCCCCTCTTCGGTGTCGAACGCGCTGCCGATATACCTCGCCTCGAACATCTGGCGCCCGCAGGGAGACCAGGTAGAGACGGGTCTCGTGCTCAACATGATTGCCAACAACGAGCTGACATACGAGAAGAAGCACGAGCTCAACCTCGGTCTTGATGCCGGACTGTTCAACAACCGCATCAACCTGAACTTCGATATATACTGGCGTCAGAACTACGACCTCATCGGATACATACAGACCCAGGGTGCCGGCGGCTTCATCAGCAAGCTCGGAAACGTGGCCACGATGCGCTCGCACGGTGTGGAGGCCACGCTGAGCACGCACAACATCGTCAGCCCCAAGTTCAAGTGGGACAGCGACCTGACCTTCGCTTACGCCAAGAACACCATCACCGAACTCGACTCGCGCTCGAACGCCATCAGCCTCTGCACGGGTACCAGCTCGACCCACTTCCGCGAGGGATACCCCGTCTCGGCACTGTTCTCGATACCGTTCGTAGGCCTTAACGACGAGGGTCTGCCACAGTTCATCAACGAGAAGGGCGAGGTGACCACCACGGACATCAACTTCCAGGAGTACGAGAACCTCGACTTCCTCAAGTATGAGGGCCCGACGGAGCCGACCGTCACCGGCGGTTTCAACAACACCCTCACCTACAAGAACTGGCGTCTGAACGTGTTTGTAACCTACTCGTTCGGCAATAAGATACGCCTCGACCCGGTGTTCGCCGCCGCCTACTCGGACATGTCGGCCATGCCGAAGGAGTTTAAGAACCGCTGGGTGAAGCCGGGTGACGAGAATACCACCACCGTGCCCACCATAGCGTCGCGCCGCCAGTATAACAACGACCCGCAGCTGAGCTATGCCTACAACGCCTACAACTACTCTACCGAGCGCGTTGCCGACGGCGGCTTCATCCGCCTGAAGGACGTCTCGCTGTCGTACGACCTGCCGCGGGCTTTCGTCACGAAGCTCGGCCTGAGCCATGCATCGCTCAAGCTCGACGCCACGAACCTCTGGCTCATCTATGCCGACGACAAGCTGAACGGCCAGGACCCCGAGTTCATCAACTCCGGAGGTGTGGCAACGCCTATGCCAAAGCAGTTCACCTTCACCGTGCGGCTGGGTATCTAAACGGAATAAGTAAACAAATAGAGACATAAATACAATGAATATAGCATATAGATATAAAGCATTGCTGTGCTGTGCTGCCGCCGTCGCCCTCACCTCGTGCGACGATTTCCTCGATACGCTGCCCGACGAGCGCGTGGAGATTACCACCGAGGACCAGGTAGTGAAGCTGCTTACCACGGCATACTCCAACGGAAACTACGGCTGGCTGTGCGAGTTGTCGAGCGACAACGTCATCGATATCCAGTCGCCTTACTATGCCACGCAGTCTAACGGCGACCAGATAAGGGTATACTATAACCTCACGGCCTATGGCCGCGAGGACGACGAGGCATTCCGCTTCGAGCCGGTAAGGTCGTCCACCAGCACCGACTCCCCCTCGATGATATGGGAGGGATGCTACGGAGCCATCGCCACGGCCAACCATGCACTCGAGGTGATAGAGCGGATGAGGCAGGCTGGCGGCGGCACCATGTCGCCCAACCTCTCTGCCGCATACGCCGAGGCCCTGCTGTCGCGCGCCTATCACCACTTCATCCTCGTCAATGTGTTTTCCCAGGCTTGGAAGTCGGACGAGGCGAGCCGGGCTGACAGGGGCGTGCCCTACGTGACAGAGCCTGAGGTAGACCTCGTGAAAGAGTACAACCGCAGCACCGTCGCCGACACCTACGCCAAGATAGAGGCCGACCTCGAGGAGGGCTTGAAGTACGTCAGCAATATCAACTACCAGATGCCCAAGTGGCACTTCAACGTCAGTGCCGCCCATGCCTTCGCCGCACGCTTCTATCTCTACAAGCGCAACTACGACAAAGTGATTGAGCATGCCAATGCCGTGCTCGGCACCGATTACTCCGTGCTGCCGTCGCTGCTGATGGACTATTCGGGCTTCGACGACTGCACGCGCTCTACAGACTATGCCGAGATATGGCAGGGACCGAACGAGCCGAACAACCTTATGCTCATCAGCACCAACTCCGTGCAGTGGCGCCGCTCCATCGGCTACCGCTATGCTTGTGCCGGTCCGGCCATCCGCGACATCATCATGCACCTCGGCCCCAACTGGCGCTGGTATACGATGCCTGCCGCCGGTGTCGGCGGAGGCACGTTCTGGGACGGAAACCAAGACCACGGCTTCACGAGCTCGCGCATCGCCGAGCGCTTCGAATACTCGGATAAGGTGGCCGGAATTGGCTATCCGCACGTCATCCGCCGTGAGTTCACCGCCACGGAGCTGCTCCTCGAGCGTGCCGAGGCATACCTGCTCGGACGCAATAACCTCGATTCGTGCGAGGCAGACCTCATCGCCTACGAGGAGAGCCGCCAGTCGTTCTCGGAGAAGGAAAAGGCTTTCTACACATCAGGAGGCGCACTCACCCCGCTCACGCATGATATGATAGTGCGCTACTACCGTCAGACGACGAACAGCAACGTGCTTCCTGACTGGGACTTCATGCAGAACATGGACCCCGAACTCGTGGTCACGGACGAGATGCTGCCCTATATGAACTGCATCAACGACATGCGCCGCTATGAGGTTGCCTACAGCGGACACCGCTTCTTCGACCTCAAGCGCTGGGCCATGCCCTGGTCGCACACCTACGGCAACGCCGAGAGCTCGACCACGGTGACGCTCGGGTGGAACGACCCGCGCCGCGCCATCGAGGTGCCGCAGGAGGTGCTCGCCGCCGGAATGGAGTCGTCACGTCAGCCCGCGCTCGAGGGAGACAATGCCAAGTCGAAGGCTACGGGCCGCTACACGGGCACCCCGTCATTGAAGAAATAACAACAGTAACACTTTAAGGAAGAAGAAAATGAAACACGATATAAAGATTCTGATGGCGGCACTCTTTGCCGTGCTGCTCTCCGGAAGCCTCGCCTCGTGCTCCGACGACGACTTCGACGCCACGATATTCTCCACCGTCGACAAGCCGCTCGACCGCACGGCATACACCTTCCCCCTCGACACGTTCGTGAAGGTGCACTTCCAGGAGCCTTACAACATGAAGTATCTCTACCGCATGGAAGACGTGGGCTCGGACATGGACTATAACCTCGTGCCCTGCTCGTACGACAAGTGCACCATACTCGCCGTGCTCTGCGAATATCTCTGGTATGATGCATACAAGGAAGTGGTCAGCGAGGAGTTCCTCAAGAAGTACAGCCCGCGCATCATCCACGTGATAGGTTCGCCGGCATACAACCCCTCGTCGGGTACCGAGGTGCTCGGAACGGCCGAGGGCGGACTGAAGATAACCCTCTACAACGGCAACAACCTCTCGCCCTCGGATATTGAATACATGAACGAGATGTTCTTCAAGACCATGCACCACGAGTTCAGCCACATCCTGAACCAGAACGTCAACCGGCCCACAGACTTCGACCTGATTTCCAACGGACGCTATAACGTCACCAGCTGGCAGGACACTCCCGACTCCGTGGCCCTCGGACAGGGCTTCATCACGCCCTACGGCTCGTCGCAGGCAGGTGAAGACTGGGTGGAAATAATAGCCAACTACATCGTCAAGGACGACAACACGTGGAACCGCATGCTCGGTGCCGCCGAATACGACTGGGAGGAAGTGGACTACAACGTGGGCGACTTCGACCGTGCCGTGGCTGCCGGTGCCGACCGCGACACGCTCGGATACATGATAAAGGTGGGCTCATACTCAGGCGGCCAGCCCGAGACCTACAAGGTGCAGCGCAAGCGCGTGGTGCGCGACGATACCAATACGGCCGTGCTCAACGAGGAGGGCAAGCCCACGTTCACCGACGATGACGGCGTGAACGGCCGCGCGGTGATTCTCCAGAAACTCGGCATGACGCGCGACTGGCTGAAGGAAAACTTCGGCTACGACCTCGACAAGATGCGCGCTGAGGTGCAGAAGCGCCAGTGGGTGACCGACGAGAACGGCGACTTCGTGCGCGATGCGTCTGGCAACTACATCAACAAGCTGACCTACCGCAATGCCGACGGCACCGTGCTCATCGACCAGCTGCTCGGCGAGATAGAGAAATTCAAGGAACTGCAGAACAAATAACGATAAACACTCTGAATGAAAATGAATAAGAAGAATATACTGTCATTGGCGCTGCTGGCCGGAGTGTCCCTGGCGTTCACCGGCTGTGCCGGCGAGGAGGAAGACCTATTCTCTTCCTCAGCGGCAGAGCGCCTCACCGCGGCGACGGCCGAATATACCGGCCGCCTGGCCGACATGGGCGGAAAGTGGACCATGGAATACTATCCCACCAACGGCGACGAAGCCCCGCAGGGACTTGGCTATCTGATGCTGCTCGACTTCAATGCAGACCGCTCCGTGAAGGTCGCCATGAACAACAGCTTCACCGGTAATGTATATAAGGAGGACGTATCGGTATGGGAAATGATAGCCGACAACGGCCCTGTGCTGACGTTCAACACATACAACGAGTGCCTGCACGCATTCTCAGACCCGGCCGACATCAGTTTCACCACCGGCACGCTCAACGACGAGACGGGCCTCGGCGCCGAGGGAGACTATGAGTTCATCGTGCTCAGTCTCGGCGACAAGGCCACCGAAGGCATGCTCAAGGGAAAGAAACGCGGCGTCTACGACCGCATCATCCGCCTGCCGGAAGATACCGACTTCGAGACCTACATGGCCGATGTACAGGCTTTCCACAACACCATCTTCCCCGCGTCGGCTCCCAACTATGCGCAGCTGAACTTCGGCGGGGAGACCTTCCGCATCGACGAGGGTAACTCCGGGATGCCCAACATCTACCTGCTCGGCACGGATGCCATCGTCAACGAGAGCCGCCGCCCCTTCCTGATAACGAAGCATGACGGCACGTACCGCCTGCGCTTCCGCGACGAGATGACGGCCGCCGACGGCTCGAAGGCACAGGAGTTCATCTATGATGAGGAGTCGCAGGTGTTCACCGCCGAGGGAAACGCCGCTGCCACGATAACCGGGCCGGATGCCACGACGTTCCTTTTCAACAGCAAGTGGCAGTGGAACCGAACGTCAGAGATGTCGGAGTCTATGGCTAAGATATGCAACGACATGCGTTCCGGCTTCTCTTCCCTGAAGCTGACGTTACAGAATATGCGTCTTATCCGTCAGGACGAGAGCACCATGGCGTTCACCATCTCCTACCGTCCGCAGGGCTCTCCGCAGGTCACGGTGACCTATCTGTTCGATGTCACTGAGGTGGAGGGCGCTGTGACGCTGGCCTATCGAGAGCCTGTTGTCACTGGCAGCGTCAATGCTCAGGCCGTTCTCGATGCCGTGGAGAGCGTAGGAGACATGCTCGAAGCGCTCAGCGGCACGTTTATTGGCGAGCCTGCCGACTCTAAGTTTGACCTTACGAGAGTGAAACTGAAATCCGCTGACTCAGAGGATAAGTGGATTACGGTAACATATTATTAATCATTTCAAATATTCAGGTTATGAAAAGAACATTACTTTTATTTGCAGCAGCAGTGATGGCATCAGGTGCTTTCGCGGCAGACAAGCTTGACAGCAAAGCTCTTGTCAAGGCCTCTAAGAAGGTTCCGGCAGCGCGTTTGCAGCTTGCGACAATGGAGAAGGGCGCTGCCCGCAATGGCGTGATGAAGTCTAAGGCTACGGGACTTTACTATAAGGTGCCCGAGGGAGCCATGTTTACACACTGGAACAAGAGCGGCAGTGGATATGGAAATACCCGCATAGTAGTTTCGCCGTTCATGGAGTTTACTTTCAAGAACATGTCTGAGAACCCGACTACAAATATCTGGCATCTCAACAACCCGTATAGCGGCAGATACTCTGATGTTACGGAGGCAATGGATGCCGACGGTAGCTTCACTTCTGCACTTGACCCCGGATATTATCTCCCTGCTCCCACTGTCCTGGATGCGGCCCAGAGAGACTCTTTCTGCGTAGGAAAGACGACAAATGAGTTCTGGAACGGCTCGAGAGGAATGACAGATCCGGATCGTTATTTCACGCAGGTAGTGACTGATTCAATAGCTCCTATGGGCTTTATGGACGACCATGTCGAGGGCGGTTACGGCTGGGGCTCGCTCAGCACGGGCTTCCTTTACGGTTCAGGATTGCTCGATCAGACAGCAAATGGTCTCGGAATAGGAATCTGTTTCGGTGCGGAGCAGTCTTATCCGAAGCCTATGTCTCCCCTTTACGTAGAGGATGTGTTCCTTCGTATGTATGGTATTACAGATACGCCTATTGCTGAGGGCAAGAGTGTCACAATGACAATCACAGACACAGAGACATCGGATACTCTGGCAGTACTGACTGCCACTGCAGCAGACATCCTGGGACTGGAAGGTCCGTACAATGTGCAGTATTCGCAGACAGGTGTTGCCTATAGCGGAAATCTTGTGTTCTCGAAGAAAGAGAAGGACGTACTCGGAAACGAGCAGATTGTTCCTTTCGTCATCGACAGGGCTTTCACAGTCAACATTGACGGCCTTGATCAGGAGGGTGTGACAATCGGTTTCCTCGGCGATGAAAGGCTGGAGGAGTATTCCGACAATGTGACAGATGGTCTTTTCTTAGTCGCTTATCCTGATGTGCAGGAGGTTTATGCTCACCGTTATGCAGACTTGTCGATGAACATAACATTCGATGCAGTGATGGATGCAACTGTCATAGGCGATGTTTTGTCGATGGCCAATGGCACAACAATTGAAAATGCCAACGTAATCCGCATCTCAGAAGATGGCCAGACATGTACTATTGACGGCACGGAGCTCCCCGGTCTGTTCGTTCAGACAGGTATGGACTGGTTTGACGAGGACGGAAACGAATACTATTACTTCGACTTCGCAGAGGATGCAGACTGGGTTGAGTCTACCGTGGTTAATCCCGGACTTTACGGCGACGGCACCTACGGTGTGTCTTTCACCGCCTCACCGCTCGGCAACACCCCCGGACGCTACACCTTCGCTTACCTCAAAGGCCGTGGCATACAGTCTGAGGTTGCCGTGCTCATCGTTCAGGGCAACCCCGATGCTACCGCTATCGATGCTGTCAAGAATACTATAGGCAAGAACGGAGCTTCTGCTCCCATCTACAACCTCAACGGTCAGAAGGTCGGCAAGTCTGCCAAGGGCATCATGATACAGAACGGCAAGAAGTTCATCAGCAAATAACCCCATGTGGCAGCGGCCAGTACGGCCGTCACTGACACATAAACACCATAACAATTAGTTTCTGCGGATACGGCCGGTGACGGCAGTATCCGCTTTTTTTATGCGTTTTTTTCAGTTCCCGGTGTCACAAAACGGCAACTCGTGCGTTTTACTTATAGAAACGCTTATGAACATAGAGACATTCAACAGCAGTATCGTGCCGATGCGCGGAAGACTTCTCGCCCGGGCGCGCTCATTAGCCGGAGACGACGACAGCGCCGAGGACCTCGTGCAGGAAGTCATGCTCAAGCTATGGAGCATGCGCGACTCGCTCGGCAGCCATGCCAATCCCGAGGCGCTGGCAATGGCCATACTGCGCAACAAGGCCACCGACCTGTGGCGCCGTCGCAAGACGGAGCGCAGCCATACGGGCGTTGCCGCGGCGGAACCGGCCGACGACAACACCGTGGAGCACGCCGACGAGATGAAGCTGCTGCAGGCCATTGTCGACAGCCTGCCGCCCCTTCAGGCCCGGATATTCCGGATGAAGGACATCGAAGGCTATGAGAGCAGCGAGATAATAAGCATCACGGGGTGCTCGCCGGATAGCCTGAGGCAGTGTCTCTCGCGGGCCCGGCGCAGGATAAGGGAAGAGTTTGTCAGGCTCACGGCGATGCGCGGACAGGCCGCCGGGGCTTCACATAATATATAATAAGGTATAGGAGGAAACGAAATATGACGCACGAAGAGATTTCAATACTTATAGACAGATACATGGACGGCAGCACCACGGCCGCCGAGGAGCAGGCGCTCAGAGACTGGTTTGCCCGTCAGGGCGGCGACATACCGGCCGCGTGGCAGCCCCTGCGGGCGATATTCGCCTTCGTGAGTGCTGAGCGTGGGGAGACCGCGACATCCGCACCGGCAGCAGAGACCGGGTCCCCGGCGGCAGAAATCACCGCTCCTGCCGCCAGGATAGTGCCGATGCGCCGCACGGTGCTGCGCCGGATGGTGGCTGCGGCAGTGTCGGCGGCAGCCGTGGCCGCGGTGGCGCTCGTCCTCGTGACGCACCGGCAGGAGGCCCCGCAGGGCTATGTCGTCATCGACGGCACGGTGTATACCGACCGCGAGCTGGCCATGGAGCATGCCGAGCAGGCCCTGCTGGCAGTCTCCGACACGGGCGAAGACCCATTCGCGGCACTGAAGATGATGAGGAGAGAGTGACGAACAGCATGGAGAGAGAAAGGCATGAGGACAGTGAAACGATATAAAAACCTGAGTATTATGACGAAGAGCAACATGGCAAGGATACTGCTGGCGGTGCTGCTGGCGGCAGTGCTGCCCGCGACGAGGGCCCTGGCGCAGGACGATCTGGGCATAAACAAGATATTCGAGCGTTACGGCCACGCCCGCGGATGCACTCTGGTGGAGCTGCACGACATCAAGATACAGCAGCACCGGCTGAAGAAATACAAGAGCATCGTATACACGCGGATAGGCAGTGAGGTGAAGGCCGCCCTCCGCGAAGACCGCCGCCGGGCGAAGAAGATACGCGAGATAGTGGACAACGGGCGGATAGTGAGCGGCTACTACATGATGCCGCAGCAGAAAGAGGGCATCAACCGCTACGTCCTCTTCAGCGATACCGACGGCCGCCGCGGCGCCGTGATATACATCGAGGGCCGCCTCTCGCCCGACGACATCATGGACATCACGTTCGTGAGATAGCCCTCGGAGCCCTCCGGGTCCTCCGAGAGTTCCCCAACATCAACAAAACAAAAACCATTATAATCATGAGAACAATTCTATTGGCAGCACTGATGACGCTGACAGCGTCGTCGCAGGCTGCGGAAAAGGCAGACACGGTAGTCACGGAGAGTGGCAGCAGGGTGGTCGTCGGCGAGTCCGGCGGTCACGTCACGGTCGAAGTGTTCGACGGTCAGGGTGATGAACTGCGCAAGTTGCGCGAGCTGACATACAGCGACGGGCAGGAGGTGGAGCAGATAAACATCTCCTCACCCTTCCTCATATACCGCCGGGGAATGCGCCGGCAGACCTTCCACAGCCACGTGCCGTCGGTATACTACGGCGTGTCGGTGCCTGCGGGCGGCGCTCTCGGGTTCAGAGGAGCCTCCGGACTGCACAGCAAGGACACCAAGTCGTACGACTGGGGACTGACCTTCATCGATGCGGCGCTGCCGCTGAACCCGCTCCACACCTTCGGCATCAGCGGCTCGGTACAGGCCGGTTTCGTGCATCACGCCTTCGAGAAAGGCTATGCCATGGTCAATGACGGCAGCCGCGTGGCGGTCGTCGGTATCGACGACGAGGGCATGAAGAAGAGCTATATCAGCTATAAGTATGTCCGCATCCCCATATTCCTCGACTGGCAGCAGCGCTTCGGGTCGGTCACGGTCTTTGCCGGAGTGGGCCTCTCGCTCGACATACGCGGCTTCGAGCGCTCCCGCTATAAGGGCAGCGACGGCACAATCACGCCCACCAGCGACCTCGGCATGAACTCATTAGGCTGCAACTTCGAGGCGCATGCCGGCTGCGGCGATGTCGTGCTCTATGTGCGCTCGGCCCTCACGCCGCTGCTCAACACCGATACTGGGCCCAAATGCTATCCCACGAGTATCGGAATAGGTCTTATATTATAATATGTGCAGAAGAGATATGAAGACGATAGGATTACTGATGCTGCTTGCTGCGGCATCGCTGCCCTCGGCGTCGCTTGCCGTCGAGCAGGCCGACACCACCGTGACGTATGGCGGCAGCAAGGTCATTATAGGCGTGGCGGACGGCGAGACGCGCATTTCCGTCTACGAGAGAGACACCGTGAAGGTCAAGGAGTGCACCTTCATAGAAGGTAACGACATAGGCCGCGTGTGCGTGAGTTCGCCCTTCGCCGAGGCAGAGACGTTGCAGGACATGAGCATGGAGCCCCATCTCCCCACCGTATGGGCCGGCATGGGCATGCTCGACGACAAGGCGTTCAGCCGCTCTGCCGGCGGCGTGGGTTCGAAACAGTCGGGCTCTTTCGAACTCGGCATAACGCCGGTGTCCTTTGTCATGCCGCTCGACAAGGCCCGCACGGTGGGCTTCGTCACCGGAGCGCAGCTCGTTTTCACCCGCACCAGTTTCCGGCGCGACTTCGGAATGCTTAACTCCGGCAGCCTGATAGACTGCTTCGGCATACCTTCGGCCACGGGGCACAGCATGTGCTACGGCACGCTGAGGGTGCCGCTGCTGCTCAGCATCTATGGCCCGCACCACCGCGGAGCCGTGTCGATGGGCTTCTCGGTTGAGGCCCGCACCAATGCCGCCTACCGGCTGAAGACGGATGAGGCCGTGCCCGGTGTCCCCGACGGCCTGAAACTGAAGCGCGCCGGGCTCAACATGGAGTTGAACATCTGCTACGGACCGCTCTGTCTGGGCGGCCACATCGGACTGACACCCCTCTACGAGACTACCGGCGGGGTGAAGGCATACACCAAGAGCCTTACCGTGGGAGTGAACATACAGAACCTCTGCCGCATGCTGAGGAAGAAAAACAAATGACAGCAGACGATGATGAAGAATAAGATATTGATGATTGCGGCCTGCATCATGCCGTTGGCGGCAGGCGCGGAGAACGTCGCCGACACCACCGTGACGTATGGCGGCAACAGGATAGTGATAGGGGAGCGTGGCGGCGAGCTCGACTTCAAGGTGTTCGACAGCCGCGACTACTATATGACGAAGACTGCCGAGAGCGTCTTTATAGACGGGCGCGAGGAGGAACGGACGTTCGTCGGCCAGCCGGTGCAGTATGTGAAGGCGCCCGACGCCACACCCTTCGATGCCGGTTATCCCACGGTGTGGTACGGTTTTGCCGACCCCACATCCTCAAACCATCAGCTGTGGGCGCACCGCACGGGAACGTTCGAGCTGGGCGTCACCCCGTTTGCCCGGGCCTTTCTGCTGAAGCGGAGCGGATGCCTGTATGGTGTTGCCACCGGCGTGCAGCTCGTCTACTCACGCGTCAGCTTCGACAAGGACTGCCTGCTGCGCATGGACGGCAGTGCCGTCGAGCGCATCGACAATCCCGCTACGACGGTGAACAATATGTATTACGGTGCGCTGCGCGTGCCGCTGACCTTCCGCATCCAGACTCCCAACGACTTCTTCGGTTGCGGACTGGGCTTCTCTTTCGAGGCGCGCACAAACGCGAAGTATAATTTCAGTGCCGCCGCTGGCGCCGCTCAGGCTGTCATGGCCGGCTCACCGGCAACGATTTCCGGCTCACCGGCAACCGATAGCAGCATCGCGGCTCCCGACTGCCTGCGCCTGAAGCGCTTTGGCATCAACTTCGAGGGCTATATCCAGTTCGGGGTGCTCACCGTTGGAGCGAGCGTCGGGCTTACCCCGCTGTTCAAGTCGACGGCCGGCGACAGCTATAAGTCTTCGTCGCTGACGGTCGGGGTGGACCTGATAAAGGGATACAGGATGCTGAAGAAGCATCGCTGAGGCCTCCGGAAGCCCCTCAAAGCCCCTCCCGGCCTCCCCAAAGGGGAGGAGAAGAGCCGAAAAGAAGCCTCTCCGGGAGTCCTCCAGAAGCCCCCTCCCAGCCTCCCCAAGGGGAGGAAAAAGGTTGTGAAAGATGGGAGATAATGGGAGAAATGGGAAAGATGGGAGGGCTGGGAGGTTATGGGAAAAATGAGACAAAAGCGCCGGCAGGCGCTGCCGGCACGGCGCATGGCTGCTTCCTCTGCCAGGTTTTCATCTCTCCCATAGTCTCCCAGCCCTCCCATCTTTCCCATTTCTCCCACAATCCTCTTCCCAATTCCTCCCCTTTGGGGAGGTCAGGAGGGGCTTCCAGGGGGGCTTGAGGGGATTCCCCTTTTCATAAAACCGCCCCTAATATTTTGCTCTCTCCTTATTTTGGTGTACCTTTGCAGGCAGAATACGTATTTAATTAAAAATCAATAAGGAATGATTCTTTTTTTCAAGACTCCGCAGAAAAGCGTGATAGCAACCGAGGTGGACCATCGGTTGAGTGGCGATGAGATCAAGGAGCTTTGCTGGCTGTATGGCAATGCAGAGCTTGCTGAGTGCGAGACGATGGAGGGTTTCTTCGTCGGTCCGCGTCGCGAGATGATAACTCCATGGAGTACGAATGCCGTAGAGATTACACAGAACATGAATCTCAGCGGCATTTTGCGTATAGAGGAGTTCTTCCCCGTGGCTTCAAAGGATGCCGAACACGACCCGATGCTCCAGCGTATGTACGACGGACTCGACCAGACCGTCTTCACCGTGAACCACGAGCCGGAGCCTATCAAGCATGTCGCAAGCCTCGAAGAGTATAACGAGCAGGAGGGCCTCGCGCTGTCGAAGGAAGAGATTGAGTATCTGCACAAGATTGAGAAAGAGCTCGGACGCCCCCTCACGGACTCCGAGATATTCGGCTTCGCCCAGATAAACTCGGAGCATTGCCGTCATAAAATCTTCGGCGGCATGTTCATCATCGACGGCAAGGAGATGGAGTCGAGCCTCTTCGCGATGATCAAGAAGACGACGCAGGAGAATCCGAACAAGATATTGTCGGCCTATAAGGATAATGTGGCGTTTGCCCAGGGCCCGGTTGTCGAGCAGTTCGCACCGGCCGACCAGACCACGAGCGACTACTTCACGGTGAAGGACGTGGAGAGCGTCATCTCACTGAAGGCCGAGACCCACAACTTCCCCACCACGGTGGAGCCCTTCAATGGCGCTGCCACGGGTACCGGCGGAGAAATCCGCGACCGTATGGGCGGCGGCACGGGCTCATGGCCCATCGCCGGAACAGCCGTATATATGACGGCATACCCGAGGATTAATGAAGAATGTAGAATGAAGAATGAAGAATCCTCAGCAATTGGAGAGTGCAGTATGAAGAACGAAGAATCTGCTGCCGCGGTGAAGGATAATGCCACGGCGCAGCCCGATTCTTCATTCTTCACTCTTCATTCTTCATTCCAAATGAAAGAGCGTCCCTGGCTTTACCAGACTCCGGAGCAGATTCTCATCAAGGCGTCGAACGGCGCGAGCGACTTCGGAAACAAGTTCGGACAGCCGCTTATCTGCGGTTCGGTGCTCACCTTCGAGCATCAGGAGGGTGAAGAGAAGTATGCTTACGACAAGGTCATCATGCTTGCCGGCGGTGTCGGCTACGGCACGAAGCGCGACTGCCTGAAGAAGGAGCCGCAGCCGGGCAACAAGGTCGTTGTCGTCGGAGGTGATAACTACCGCATCGGTCTCGGCGGCGGTTCCGTATCGTCTGTCGATACCGGCCGCTACAGCAACGGCATCGAGCTCAACGCCGTGCAGCGCGCCAACCCCGAGATGCAGAAGCGTGCCTACAACCTGGTGCGTGCCCTCTGCGAGGGCGACGTGAATCCCGTCGTCAGCATCCACGACCACGGCTCTGCCGGACACCTCAACTGCCTCAGCGAGCTTGTCGAGGAGTGCGGCGGACGCATAGACATGACCAAACTGCCTATCGGCGACAAGACGCTCAGCTCCAAGGAGATAATAGCCAACGAGAGTCAGGAGCGCATGGGGCTCCTCATTGACGAGAAGCACATCGAGCAGGTGCGCAAGATTGCAGAGCGCGAGCGTGCCCCGATGTATGTCGTAGGCGAGACTACGGGCGACGCCCACTTCTCGTTCGTGCAGGGCGACGGCGTCAAGCCCTTCGACCTCGACGTTGCCCAGATGTTTGGCCATTCCCCGAAGACCATCATGCGCGACACCACCGTCGAGCGCCACTATGCGAACGTTGAATATTTTAATGAAGAACGAAGAATGAAGAATGAAGAATCTGCTGCTGCAGCAACCGGCGATTCTTCATCAACCGCCACGGCGCAGCCCGATTCTTCATTCATCACTCTTCATTCTTCATTAGATAACTATCTTGCCGGTGTGCTGCAGCTTGAGGCTGTTGCCTGCAAGGACTGGCTGACAAACAAGGTCGACCGTTCGGTGACGGGTAAGATAGCGCGCCAGCAGTGCCAGGGCGAGATACAGCTGCCGCTGAGCGACTGCGGCGTGGTGGCTCTCGACTACCGTGGCCGCAAGGGTATCGCCACCGCTCTCGGACATGCTCCGCAGGCCGGACTGGCATCGCCCGAGGCCGGCAGCGTGCTCTCCGTTGCCGAGGCACTGACCAATATCGTGTGGGCGCCGCTCGCCGACGGAATGGACAGCCTGAGCCTCTCGGCAAACTGGATGTGGCCCTGCCGCTCGCAGGAGGGTGAGGATGCGCGCCTCTACAGTGCTGTCAAGGCACTGTCGGATTTCTGCTGCGCCATCCAGGTGAACGTGCCCACGGGCAAGGACTCGCTGTCTATGACACAGCAGTATCCCAACGGCGAGAAGATCATCGCCCCCGGAACGGTCATCGTCAGTGCCGGCGGCGAGGTCAGCGACGTGCGTAAGGTCGTATCTCCCGTGCTCGTCAACGACAAGAACGCATCGCTCTATCATATCGACTTCTCGTTTGACGAGCAGCGGCTCGGCGGCAGCGCCTTTGCCCAGAGCCTCGGAAAGGTGGGCGACGACGTGCCTACGGTGAAGAATCCCGAGTATTTCCGCGACGCTTTCATGGCCGTTCAGGAGATGATTGCCAACGGATGGATCATGGCCGGACACGACATCAGTGCCGGCGGACTCATCACCACGCTGCTCGAGATGTGCTTCGCAAACACCACCGGCGGCATGCACATCAACCTGCACAGTCTCTGCCAGGACGGCGACATCGTCAAGACGCTCTTCGCAGAGAACCCCGGCGTCGTCATCGAGGTTGCCGACAAGAATAAGGAGAAGTTCGCCAAGTTCATGGACGAGCAGGGCATCGCATACGCAAAGATAGGCTATTCGGCTCCCGAGGAGCGTGCCGTGACGGTCAAGCTCGGCGATTTCGAGCACCGTTTCGATATCGATGCCCTCCGCGACGTATGGTACCGCAAGTCTTATCTGCTCGACCGCAAGCAGAGCATGAACGGCTGCGCCGCCGAGCGCTACGCCAACTACAAGGCCCAGCCGCTTGAGATGAAGTTCTCTGCGGGCTTCACCGGCACGCTCGCGCAGTACGGTCTCGACGCCGACCGCCGTTCGCGCACGGGTGTCAAGGCCGCCATCATCCGCGAGAAGGGAACCAACGGCGAGCGTGAGATGGCCTATTCGCTCTATCTCGCAGGCTTCGACGTGAAGGACGTGATGATGACCGACCTCATCAGCGGCCGCGAGACGCTTGAGGATATCAACATGATTGTCTTCTGCGGAGGATTCTCAAACAGCGACGTGCTCGGCTCTGCAAAGGGTTGGGCGGGAGCGTTCCTCTTCAACCCGAAGGCCAAGGAGGCCCTCGACAAGTTCTATGCACGCGAGGATACCCTCTCGCTCGGCATCTGCAACGGTTGCCAGCTGATGGTTGAGCTCGGTCTGGTGGGTGCCGCCGGAGAGTGCGGCGTGACGGGAAACAACCGCACCGCCCGCATGCTCCACAACAACTCGCACAAGTTCGAGAGCTGCTTCGTCAGCCTTGCCATACCGCAGAACGACAGCGTGATGTTCGGTTCGCTCAGCGGCAGCAAGCTCGGCATCTGGGTGGCTCACGGCGAAGGCAAGTTCTCGCTGTCCGAGCCGGAGGATAAGTACAGCGTTGTGGCCAAGTACAACTACAGCGGCTATCCCGGCAATCCCAACGGCAGCGACTACGATGTGGCCGGAATCTGCTCTGCCGACGGCCGCCATCTGGCCATGATGCCCCACCTCGAGCGTGCCATCTTCCCGTGGCAGAACGCATGGTATCCGGCCGACCGCCGTGCCGACGAGGTGACACCGTGGATCGAGGCGTTCGTAAATGCAAGGAAATGGATTGAGAAAAGGTAACTTTTGAATTATGGATTGGCCGGCCGCAGGCCGGCCAATCCGTAATACCCAATTCGTAATACTCCATGTTTCTGACTTTTTTTAAAATAGGACTGTTCACCCTCGGCGGCGGCTACGCCATGATTCCGCTTATCGAGGAGGAAGTCGTCAACCGCCATAAGTGGATGACCCGCGAGGAACTGCTCGACGTGATAGCCATCGCGCAGAGCTGTCCGGGCGTGTTTGCCATCAATGTAAGCACCTTCGTGGGCTACCGCCTGCGCAAGACGCGCGGTGCCGTCACCACGGCGCTCGGCACCGCCCTGCCGTCGTTCATCATCATCCTGCTCATCGCCATGTTCTTCCGCCGGTTCCAGGAAAATCCATACGTGGCCGCCATCTTCCGCGGCATACGCCCTGCCGTGGTGGCCTTGATAGCCGTCCCGACGTTCAACATGGCGCGCAGCGCCCGCATCGGACTGTCAAACTGCTGGATTCCCGTGGCCGGAGCACTGGCTATATGGGCGCTCGGCGTGTCCCCGATATTCATCATCATCATTGCCGGGCTGGGCGGATGGCTCTACGGCCGGATGACAGGCAAACCGTAAACAACATCAGACCACATGATTTTCGTTCAGCTTTTCATCACATTCTTTTTCATCGGCCTGTTCGGCTTCGGCGGCGGCTACGGCATGCTGTCGCTGATACAGAGCGAGGTGGTGCACCACTGGCACTGGATGACCACAAGCGAGTTTACCGATATCGTCGCCATCAGTCAGATGACGCCTGGCCCCATAGGCATAAACAGTGCCACATACTGCGGCTATACCGCCGTGCACAACGCCGGGATGGGCGAGACCATGGCCATACTCGGCAGCGTCACGGCCACGTTTGCCCTCGTGCTGCCCTCGCTGATACTGATGATACTCATCAGCCGGCTCTTCATCAAGTATATGAAGACGCATGCCGTGCAGTCTGTATTCGCCGGTCTGAGGCCGGCGGTGGTGGGGCTTCTCGGTGCCGCCACGCTGCTGCTCGTCACTCCCGACAACTTCTCCACGCCGTCGGCAAACCCGTGGCAGTTCTTCATCAGCGTCGGACTCTTCGCCGCCACGTTCGTCGGCACGATGTATTTCAAGATAAATCCTATACGGATGATAGCGTGCAGTGCCGTCGCCGGCCTCGTGCTGCTATACTGAAGCTGCTTCATTGCCGGTTATTTAAAACGCAAAGGCCGCAAAGACGCAAAGAATATTTTAAGTAAACAGAGATACGGAGACACAGAGTTTTTACCTTTTACCCCTTTACCCCTTTACCTTTAAATATCCTTTGCATCTTTGCGCCCTTTGCGTTCAATTTAAATATACAGATTATTGAACTTGCTTATGAGACAGACAATATTACTTCTATTTGCCCTTGCCGCCCTCACGGCCTCGGCACAGGACAGCTTCCAGACTGACAAACCGATGGTGCACGACCCTGTCGTGGCGCTACAGGACGGCCGTTATTACATGATGAGCACGGGGCACGGCCTTCAGTTATCCACGTCTGACGACATGCGGACGTGGACGGTATGGCGCCGCACGCCGGTGCTCGACCGCATCCCGGAGTGGACGCGCGACTCCGTGCCCGGCTTCCGCGGCCACGTGTGGGCGCCGGACATCATCAGGCATGGCGGCCGCTGGTGGCTGGCCTACAGCTGTTCCACCTTCGGGAAGAACACTTCGGCCATCGGCCTGGCCTCTGCAGACAGCCTCATGCTGCCCGGCGGCAGGGGCGGGGGCGTGGCCCGCTGGAAGGATGAGGGACCGTTGGTGTGCTCGCGTGGCGGCCGCGACAACTGGAACGCCATCGATCCGAACTTCGTCATCGGCGAGGACGGCCGTCCGTGGCTGTCGTTCGGCTCGTTCTGGGACGGCATACAGCTTGCCCCGCTCGACTCCACGATGCACATCGCCAGCCGCGACAGCATCCGTACCATTGCCCGCCGCAGGGCGGGAGGGGGCGAAAACCCCGTTGAGGCGCCGTTCATCTTCCGCCACGGCGGATATTTCTATCTCTTCGTCTCGTGGGACTACTGTTGCCGTGGCATGGAGAGCACGTATAAGGTGGCTGTCGGACGCAGCCGCACCGTGGCCGGTCCGTATCTCGACCGCGAGGGCCGCGACATGCGCGACGGCGGCGGCACCGTGGTTCTCGAGGGCGACAAGCGGCTCTTCGAGGCTGCAGGCCACAGCGCCGCATACCGTTTCGGCAGCCGCGACGTATTCGTATGCCACGGCTACAGCATCGCCGACGGCGGAGCCTCGGTGCTTGTGCAGCGTGATATCGTGTGGACGGAAGACGGCTGGCCCCGGCTCGTGGAGTAGCTTTCTTTAAGGATAAAGTGTGTTGGTGGTATTTTCTATAAATCCAGATTCTTGATAGTGGATTGTATTATGGCCACATCTACTGTTGAGAAATCGGCTTTGTCGTAAATGTCTATCAGATAGACGCGGCCGCTATTCTCCTCTGCAAGGATGGTATATGTTATCACCCTTGCTCCTCCCGATTTGCCGCGTCCCTTTGATTTTATGGCCATTCGAATTTTGCGGATGCCCGGACTGAGTTCATCGCCTTGAAACGGATTTTTCTGTAACGAGTCGGTGAACTCCAATAAGTCTTGCTTTAAGGACCTGTGTCTTTTTGCCAGGGCCTTGAAAGCCCTCTCAAAACAGGGTGTCGGTATTATATCAAAGTTCATTGAGGAAGTCGTGAATTGTCTTACGTGGGAGTTTACCTTCTTCAATCATCTTGACTTGTTCCAATCCCCGGCAGATTCGGGTCGTCATTGATTCCTCTTCCGTAACGTGAGTAATCTTGAAGTTGCCATATCGTGAGGTTAGGAGAACCGGTTGCCCGTTCTTCGCTGCATTCAGGAATTTCCCTTGGTTAGACCTGAACTCTTTTGCTGATACTATATGCATAATTCTTCTTTTTTCGACAAAGATAGTAAATAAACTCCAAAGCGGATATATTGGGAGCAGGGAAAAATCTTATTATTTATCCCTGCCCTGTTGAATATCCTGCGTCTGCTCCGCTGTCAGTCGCCGACTCTCTTTCCCCAATACGTCTTCTTGCCGTTTGAGGCATATCCGCCGTATACTATCGTGGCTTTGCGTGGCTTTGCCTCCCAGTCGGCTTCGCGGCAGAGCAGCAGCTTCTGCGATCCTATCGTCAGCGTGTTCGTGGCCGCGTCGAAGCTCCATGTCATGCCGTTGAAGGGAGCGCCCTCCACCTTATGGGCGGCGGTGAGCCTGATATCCTTCGCCGTGCACTGCTTCTGGTAGGCATATTCGAGCACGATGCTCTCCCATGTGCCGGTGATGTCGGCCTCCGTTATCGGTGCCTGCGGCACGGCTCCGTAGCACTCCGGCATCACCACGGGCCACCCGTCTGCCGTCCAGAGCACGCGGCGCACCTGTCCCTGCATGATGGCGTTGCTGTAAGCGTCGCCGTAGGCATTTGCCGGCAGGCGGCCCTGCGACGAGTAGAACCAGTTGCCCAGTCCGTCGCTGAATATTGCGCAGTGGCTCACGCCCACCCAGCCGTAGCCTTCGGAGAACTTATACGGATGCGTCACTATGGGGAATGCGTCGCCGCCGCTCGCCGTGACGTTCTTCCCGTCCATGCCGAGATACGGTCCGCCTATGTTTCTTGAGCGCACCACGCGCGTGTTGTATGCCACGGCCAGCTCGTCGTAGGCCATGAACAGATAGTAGTAGCCGTCGCGGTATACCACCTCTGGAGCCTCGGAAGCCTGCCAGCGGTTGCCCATCTGGCGCGTGGCCACGAGCTTGCCGTATGCCGAGATGTCGCCGCCCCACGGGGTGCCCAGCTCAGCCTGCGGCTTGCCCGTCTCGGGGTCGAGCTGCACGGCGGCGAATCCCGAGTGCCATGAGCCGTATATCAGCCAGTGCTCGCCCTCGGGGGTGATGATGTACGACGGGTCGATGGCGTTCCACTTGAAGTAGCAGTTGGCCCAGTTGTCGGCCCTGACGTTGAAGTTCAGCTGCCTGTCGGATGCGTTTGTGATGACGTATCCGCGGTCTTCCCAGCTGCCGGCATCCTCGGGCGTGGCCGTCTCCATCAGTCCGATGAAGGCCCTTTCGCTCCATGTGCCGTCGCCGTTGATTGTTCCCGGGCAGGTGATGGCGTAGTACATGCGGTACAGTCCGCTCCTCACCTTGCGCACGCAGGGAGCCCAGAAGCCGAACTGTGTGTCGTCGTTGAAGTCGGCCGGACTGTCTCCCAGTCCCATCGCCTTGCGTATCTCGTTGAGCTTGGGCTTCACCCACTCCGGCAGGCGGGGCATCGTCGTGCCCATGAACTCCCAGTCTACGAGGTTGCGCGAGCGCCGGCACATGAAGTGTCCGTGCCCGGTGTGCGCGTTTCCGAAGCTCGCGTCGGTGGTGTACATATAGTAATATCCGTCGTCGGCCCGCATTACCGTCGGATCGTGCACGTTGGCGAGGTTCCATTTCGCCCTGTCGTTCCATCCGGATATGTTCCGGTAGTAGTCCGTATAGTCCGGCGCGGTGTACTTCGCGAGGCGCTCTGCCGCCGGCGCCACGGTGATGCGCTTTATACGGTTGATGTTCGTGTGGCCGAAATACCACGAGCCCGAGCCGAAGGTGGTGAACGTGACGTCGTTGCTTCCGTCGGCGGCCGACGTGGTCCCGTCGGTCTTCTCGACCACGAACTGTGCCTGTGCGGCCGTGCACAAGGCCATCGTTGCGGCCAGTGCCAATGCTTTTATCTTCATGCCTGTATCCTCCTTACTTTTATTTCTTCATGAACTTTACGGATGTCTTTCCGGCCTTGAGGATGTATACACCCTGCGGCAGTGCGGCAATGCTTATTGCCGTGGTGGCTCCGTCGGCCCTGCCTGCGGCCACGCGGCGCCCGCTGCCGTCGATGACGGCTATCTCTGTTCCGGCCGCGCAGCCCGTGATGCGCAGCTCATTGCCCGCCGCGATGTTTATCGCCGGGGCTTCTCCGCCGCCCTTAGGGCTGTCTATCGCCGTGGGGTCTACCTGTGAGAATGTAACTTCACTTGCTCCGCCGATGATGTGTCCGTCGGTGCAGACGATGGAGAACGTGTCGTCGTTGTCAGATGCCAGCAGGAATCCGACACGCTCCATCAGCACTGTCTCTCCGCCCTTAGGCTCTGTCAGTGCCCATTTGAGGTTGTCCTGCGCGGCGGCCGTCAGCGTGGCGGCAGCGGCGAGGGATAGTAGCAGTCTTTTCATGTTCTTGTTGTTATTCGTTGTAAATATGTCTCTTTCAGGTCCGTAGTCGCATCGTCAGCGGTCGTGGCGTATGCCGGCCGTGCGTGCTATATCTCCGCAAAGATACTGATTATATTTGAAAAAAGGAATTTTAGAGTGGAAAAAGAGGGTTCCGGCCGGTCTCTTCCGCCCTCGCCGGAATAGGGGGAGAGGCGTCCGGAGAAAAGAACAGCCGTTGCCGCAGCATGCTCCGGCAGATGCGATAGTGCACAATGACCACGGCGTGGGGCTTAATGTACATGATTTTCAGCACTTTTATAAAACTTTCCGCAAAACGTTTTATTTGTTTTCAGATAATTCATATCTTTGCAGGGAGAAACATCTTTTATTATAAACAAAAACAGGGAAAAGATTATGAAGAAGTTTTTTGTCGCTGCTCTGATGGCTGTAATGTCATTGGGCGTAAACGCACAGGAAGGTATCAGAGTATGGTACGGTGCAGGTATTGCAAACCTCAGCACTGACGGTGCAAAGTCGGAGTTCAAGGTTCTCAACGTCGGTGTCGACTATACGGCAGCCATCAACGACCAGTTCAACTGGACGGCAGGTGCCGGTTACATCACCAAAGGAGCCAAGGAGTGGGATCCCGGTTATCTGCAGGTTGAGGCTAACGGCTCTTGGAACTTTGTAAAGGAGGATGCTTTCAAGGTAGGTCTCTTCACCGGTCCTTATGCTGGCTTCATGTTGTCAAAGGATGATGCTGAGAACGAGAAGAGCTTTGACTTCGGTTGGCAGGCCGGCGTTCAGGGATACTACAACAAGATCTCTCTGAAGGTAGGCTATGAGTATGGCTTCCTCGACACTTTTGATGGCGGAGACAGCAAGCCTTCACAGGTGTTCTTCCGCATCGGCTATACTTTCTGATGCCCGTTCGGGAGTATTGGATATGAAAAGCGTCCGGGTCTGTTGGCCCGGACGCTTTTTGCATGATAGCCGCGGCATGGCCCGGAGACGCTTGCCGGAACCGGCCGTACGTCTCCTTTGTCTGTTACCTGCCGCGCGTAACGGTGTTACGTGTGGCGTGTCGCGGTGTTACGTGTGGCGCATCACGATGTTACGCGTGGCAGGTAACACCGTTATGCGCGGCAGGTAACAGACAAGGAAGGTGCTCTTGGAAAAACGAAGAGGTCCTGAAGCAGATGCTTCAGGACCTCTCTTTGACTTCGTGCGGTGCGTACGGGACTCGAACCCGTGACCCCATGCGTGACAGGCATGTATTCTAACCAACTGAACTAACGCACCAGTCATTTCTTGATTGCGGGTGCAAAGGTAGGCCTTTTTTTTCATACTGCCAAATTTTTTGCAATAAAAATGAAGATGATGCGATATTTTCTGCTGCGCCCATACATATTGTAAGCCGTAAGGCGGATATTTATTCGTTTTTAAACGAAAAAGCCGTGACTTGCTGACTTTTCGTGTTAAATAATGGCAGGGAATGTGCGAAAATACCCGATTCCTTTGCCGCAGTAGGAAAAAATGATTAATTTTGCCAGTCATAACATTATTTAATAAGATACATACATTATTATATTATGGTAAAATCAAGACTTAGACTGTTGGCCGTGGCGCTGTCCCTCTGCCTCGCAGGCATGGTGAAGGCTCAGCTCCCGGCGGTGACGCTTACGGACATAACGGGAAAGACCGTGCGCACGGATACCCTGTCGAACGGCGGAAAGCCGTTCATAATCTCGTTCTTCGCCACATGGTGCAAGCCCTGCAACCGCGAGCTGACAGCCATCAGCGAGGTATACGACGACTGGAAGGAAGAGACCGGAGTGAAGGTCATCGCCGTCAGCATCGACCAGGCGCAGAACATCAACAAGGTGAAGCCCCTCGTCGACGGCAACGGATGGGAATATGACGTGCTGCTCGACCCGAACAGCGACTTCAAGCGCGCGCTCGGCATACAGATGATACCCTACGTGCTCATAGTGGACGGAAAGGGAAACATCGTCTACAAGCACAACGGATACACCGAGGGAGCGGAGAACGAGCTGATAGAGAAAGTCCGCGAACTGGTAAAATAACCCCAAACAGACATTTATCTTAATGAAAATAAGACATTTCGCGCTGCTTCCGTGCGTGGCACTGCTGCCCGCAGCCGGTTGGGCGCAGGCCGGAAACGAGACCGGCGGCGGACTGAGGCTCAGCGGAAGCATACAGAGCGACATCCTCATACCGCAGGACGACGAGAAGATAGGAACCGACAAATATAGCGAGTGGGCGCTGACGAACACGTTTGCAGAGCTCAACCTGACGAGCAAGTATGTCGATGCGGGAGCACGCCTCGAATATCTGGAGCACCCGCTGCCGGGCTTCGAGCCCGACTACAAGGGATGGGGCGTGCCTTACTTCTACATCAAGGGAAAGGTGAAGAACGCCGAGCTGACGCTCGGAAACTTCTACGAGCAGTTCGGCTCGGGATTCATCCTCCGCACATACGAGGAGCGGAGCCTCGGCATAGACAACTCGCTGCGGGGCGGACGCATCGTATACAAGCCGCTGCGCGGCGTCACCCTGAAGGCGCTCACGGGAAAGCAGCGCCGCTACTGGGACTACAACGACTCTTGGGTGACGGGCGGCGACGTGGAGCTGAACATCGACCAGTGGTCCGGCCGCATGCAGCAGAGCGGTACGTACCTCACCCTCGGCGCATCGTTCGTCAACAAGCACGAGAGCAGCGAGGACCTCATGGTGGACGCCACGCACAAGCTCAACTTCCCCACTAACGTGAACGCATACGACCTCCGCCTGCGCCTTCAGAAGGGCGGATGGAACGTTCTGGCCGAGTATGCCCACAAAAGCCAGGACCCTTCGATAGACAACGACTACATATACCGCAAGGGTTACGTCACGATGCTCTCGGCAAGCTACTCCAAGCGCGGCATGAGCCTGCTCCTGCAGGCAAAGCGCAGCGACAACATGTCGTTCCGCAGCCGCCGCACACTGCCGTCGGCCGCCGAGAACTCGTCGTTCATCAACCACCTGCCGGCATTCACCATGGAGCATACATACGCCCTCGCGGCGCACTATCCATACGCCACGAACCCGGACGGTGAGTGGGCATACCAGGCCGAGCTGGGCTATACGTTCAAGAAGGGCACGGCCCTCGGAGGCAAATACGGCACGAAGGTGAAGGTCAACTTCTCGCACGTGCACTCCATAGAGCAGTCGCCGAGACTTCTCGACGGCTACCTGATGGGCAGCGACGGCTACAGCTCGCGCTTCTGGAAGTGGGGCGACAGCAAATACTATCAGGACCTCAACGTGCAGGTGGAGAAGAAGGTGAACCGCGATTTCAAGCTCAACCTCATGTATATGAACCAGTATTACAACCAGACGGCCATCGAAGGACACGGCGGAATGGTGCACAGCAACATCTTCGTGGCCGAGGGCAAGTACAGGTTCAGCAACAAGCTGACGCTCCGCGGCGAGGCGCAGTATCTCACCACGGGCGAGGACCAGGGCGACTGGGCCTTCGGGCTGCTCGAGCTTTCGGTGCTTCCCAACTGGATGTTCACCGTGTCGGACGAGTATAACGTGGGCGAGACAGACCTGCATTACTATAACGCCTATGTCACGTACACCAAGGGTGCGCACCGCCTTCAGGTGGGTTATGTGCGCAACCGCTCCGGATTCAACTGCTCCGGAGGCGTCTGCCGCTGGATTCCGGCAAGCCGTGGCGCAACCATTTCGTATAACTACAATTTCTGACAGTTTGTTTCTGAAGTATGAAGATAAAGACATTATTATATAGCATGGCCGCAGCGCTTGCGGTTCTGACGTCGTGCGACAACGTCGACGAGGGCGAACGCTTCATCTACGTGAAGCCGGCCGACGTGCAGCGGTGCGTGCTGATAGAGGATTTCACGGGGCAGAACTGCCCCAACTGTCCTAACGCGGCGCAGGCATTGGAGGCTTTGCATGAAGAGTATTCCGACAATGTGATTGCCGTTGCCATACATGGCGGCAGGCTGGCATATACCCCGCTCAAGTCGCCTGTAGGCGATGAGTATTACACCGCGGCAGGCTCACCGAACCTTCCGGCCGGCCGTATAGACCGCATCGGCGGCACGAGCGTTTACGCGCAGTGGGCGGGAGCTGTCAGCAACGCGATAAGCCGCAAGGCCACGGTATCATTCAATATCGGCAGCGACTATGACGCGGCCGCAGGCACGGCCGCCGTCAGCGTGGATGTGCTCGGTCTTGAGGCCGTCAGCGGCAAGCTGCAGATATGGCTTGTGGAAGACGGCATCGTGGCATGGCAGGCCCAGCCCGACGGCAGCGTAAACCCGGAATATGTGCATAACCACGTGCTGCGCGCAGCCGTGAACGGCACCTGGGGTGAGGACATCACGCTCGGCGAGGGCGAGACCGTGACCGTGAACTGCACGGCGCCCATCGACGGGACATGGAATGCCGCAAACATGTCGGTCGTGGCCTTCGTATATAACGACGGCGGAGTGCAGAACGTGGCAAAGGCGCCGCTGGTGACGCCCACTGCAGAGTAGGCGTGACAGTTTCATACAATGTCTGACGTATAAAAAATAAAGGTTTAAGATATGAAAAGAATAAAGAGTTTATTGGTGTCTGCCCTCATGGTTATGGGCACGGCAGGCGCTTTCGCACAGGTGGACAACACCTTCCAGTTTGTCGATAAGGATGGAAACGTCGTTGCAGACGGCAGCACATGCACTTTCAATGCTGAGAAAAACCAGTGGACGGGTGCTCTTGAGGCAAAGATGGACCTCAAGGTCAAGAATACTACGGATGCCGAGGCATACATCTCGATGAATGTAGTGACGGAGAAACTGCCCAATGGAAACATACAGGTGTGCTTCCCGGATGAGTGCGTGAGTGAGGTCCCGGCAGACTTCATTACCGGTAATGGCATTATTGCGGCAAACGGTTTGAAGCCTCTTAACTCGGAGTGGCTGCCCGAGGAGGGGAAGTACGGCACGGCAGAGGTGACCCTCCAGCTGCGCGTGATGACACAGACAGGAACTTTCCCCAACTATAAATATGCCTTCAAGGCCAACGGCCCGAAAATCAAGGTGAACCTTGTATATTCAGACCCGACTGGCATTGCAGGCCTGACAGCAGACAAGGATGCCGTTGTCAACGTCTATAACCTCGCCGGCAAGGCCGTGCTGACAAACCGCCCCGCATCGGCTCTCCTGTCGCTTGGCAAGGGTCTCTATATCTGCGAGACGGTGAAGGACGGCAAGCGCGTTGCCGTGAAGAAGATTGTGAGATAAAGGATACAATATAATATTTAAATCAACACAATGAGAAAAGTTTTACTTTCTTTGATAGCCTTCGCGCTGTCAGTGAGTGTGGCCGGAGCACAGACAAAGTCCGGATTTGTAGCAAAGAAGGCCCCCATGGGCATCATGCAGAAGAGTGGCGCGGCTGTGACCCTGCCCGGAAAGAAGAAAATGTCTGTACCGGCGAAGATTACACTGGCCGATAATCAGAAGATCATGGGCCCGTATGTCGGCGACGAGGTGGCTACGGCTCAGGAGGGACTCGGTCTCAATACGAATCAGACCCTGTCGATTGCATCTATGATAGACTCGGCAGGATTCTCGAAGTTCAACGGCGGCAAGGTCGTCAGCTTGCGCTACGGTTTGACAAGGTCTGCAACGGTGAGCAAGGTGTTCATCAAGGCTATAAAGGGAAAGAACATCGTGGACATGCTTGAGGTCCCGGTGACGGCTGCCGGCGTTGCCGGATGGAACACCGTGACCGTCGAAACACCCTACACGCTCGACTTCACAGGTGCCGATGCCGTGCTGATGGGCTTCGAATACAAGCAGGTCAGCGGGCAGTATCCCCTCTCTTTCAGGGGCAAGGAGATTGGAACGCTTGTCTATGGCAATCTCGGATCGGGCACAGGCTGGTATAACCTGAACGGTGCCGGCGGTGGCCTGTGCATCCAGGCTGTTGTAGAGAACGAGTATCCGGCATACGACCTGCAGGTGAGCGATATATATAGCATGGACTATATCAAGGCCGGCGAGGAGATGGAGTATGGCTTCACCTATATGAACGATGGCATAAAGCCCCTTTCCGACTATACTTTAGGCGTGGCTATAGACGGCACTGAGGTTGCTGTCGTTGAGGCTCCGACAAAGGAACTCTCTGCCACGGCCGTCGATTATACGGGTAAGGTATCCGTGAAGGACCTTGCAAGCGGCATTCATACATTCTCTGTATATGTGAAGACGGTGGCCGGCGAGGCCGTGACGATGGGTGCGCTGCAGTCCGGCAGCTACCCCTTCGGTGTGTATACGGAGAGCTATCCGCACCAGAAGCAGCTTATTGAGCAGTTCACATCGACATACTGCACCTACTGCCCGCGCGGCGGCAAGTTCCTTAATTTGATCGGAAAGAAGCGTGACGACCTCGCATTTGTTTCCCTGCACGGTAACATGCAGAGCGGAACGGACATCTACACCATCGCCGCCGGTAGTGAGATAATGAGCTACATGACTTCAGGATTCCCCTCGGCAGCGTTCAACAGGTATCCCTTCGGCGACGGAGAGACGGCCATGAGTATCGGATTCAACGATGACTACATGAATCAGTATGCCGATCTGATAAGCGACATGATAGACCTCGGCAACAGGTTCTATCCCACTTTCGCAACCATCGACCTCACAGCAGACTATAACGAGGCGGCCGGAACGATGGATATCAAGGTATCCGGAGAGACCGTGGCCGACTTCGCGGCTGTCATGGGCGAGGATGTGGCACTCACGGTGTACATCACTGAAGACAGCCTCGTTTCGCGTCAGTTGGATGGCGGCACCTGGAGGAGCAAGTATGTGCATAACAACGTGCTCCGTGCCGTTGCCACCGCTCCGGTGGGAGATGCCCTCAACATGACTGGCAACAAGTATGAGAACAGCTACAGCGTCAAGCTGAACAGCTCATGGAACAAGAATCAGCTGGGCGTGGTAGCCTTCATCGGCCGCACGCTGACGGAGGAGAACGCCGCTAACGAGAACCTTTGGGTGATGAACGCCGAGGCGCTGAAGAAATATGATCCCACCACGGGCATCTCTACGCCGGTCAAGTCGGCCGAGAACAGGCCCGTTGAGTTCTACACCATCGACGGTGTGCGCGTGGACGCACCTGTCAAGGGCCTCAACATCGTCAAGCTGAGCAACGGCGAGACACGCAAGGTAGTGGTGAAATAACACGCTTTAAACGCAAAGACGCGAAAGCGCAAAGCATTTTGCTGCATTATGAATAATAATGAATGGCAAAGGCTTTGCGCTTTCGCGTCTTTGCGTTTACTTACCTAAAAGAAACGAAAGAAAGCTGAAACGGTGGTCCGTGATGTGCCTTGTAGCGGGAAAAATGCGTATATTTGCCATATACAAAACTATGAAGATATGGACAAGAGGGAACTTATGAGCAGGGCGATAGCCCTTTCGGAGGAGAGCGTGAGGCGCGGCGGAGGCCCGTTCGGCGCCGTGATAGCCCGCGACGGCGAGATAGTGGCCGAGGCGTCTAACAGCGTCACCATAGAGCACGACCCCACGGCGCATGCCGAAGTGAGTGCCATACGCATGGCCGCGCACCGTCTCGGGACTCACGACCTCAGCGGCTGTGAGATATTCACCTCGTGCGAGCCGTGCCCTATGTGCCTCGGGGCTATCTACTGGGCTCACCTCGACAAGATATATTATGCCAACAGCCGCACCGATGCCGCCCGCGCCGGTTTCGACGACGATTTCATCTATACGGAGATGGCGCTGCCACCGGTCGGCCGCCGCAAGCCTTCGGAGGTGCTGATGGCTGACGAGGCCGCCCGCGCCTTCAGCCTGTGGACGGCCAAGGACGACCGGATTGAATATTGAAAGCATGTAAATGAAGAATGAAGAGTGAAGAATGAAGAATCGGGCTGCGCCGTGCCACCACCCTTCACCGCGGTAGCAAATTCTTCATTCTTCACTCTTCATTCTTCATTTAAAGTGTAAGAAATGGCGCTGTGTGCGCAAACAGTTGTTGATTTAAGTCAAGAACACTGTATTTTTATTCAAAATGGCAGGTAAATGTATGGACTCGCATTGATATTCGCAGTATCTTTGCATTGTCAAAAGGTTAATAGATTGTTTTAGGTTAGTAGTAATATTTATAGTTTTAGGTTTTTAGTTATTGGTAATAAGAAAGTTTTAAAGGATAACACAGGCAGCCGTGAGGCTCCCTAAACTTTCTAAGAACGTTATTTGAATATCGGTTGCAGTCCGATTTCCGCCTGCGGGCGGTGAGAGACACGGCAGTGGCCGGAGACCGGTAGGAAAACAAATATTGTACAAAAAGCATCAATGCCGCCGCTCGTCGATGAGTGGCGGCATTGTTTTTATTGCCTGTATGGATGCGTTATATTGCCTGTATAGATGCCGCTAACTATGCAAATAATGTGTCAGTAGAAAATCCGTGGGATCGAGTTGAATTGTAGGGACAGAGTCTTGTCTTTGTCCGTAGCCCGTAAGGGCTTATTCACATGCAGATCTGATATTCATGTTTTATGTATAGAGACATTCTTTTCCCATCCAAAAGCCCTTGCGGGCTGCGGCCAAAGACAAGACTCTGGCCCTACAAAGGTGATGATATTATCAATCAAAACAATCCTCATTGATTTTCTACAGAGTCCAAATAATTGCCGGATGCGGATAATAAGCCGCAAATTATGCGGTTTATTGACCGCAAAATAGTATATTTGCAGCAAATAGTGACCCCTATGTATATACATGAACATAAAGAGTGGCCTTTCTTCTCGTGGGACAAAGAGCTTGTCGGCAGGAAGCAGAACGAGGTGAACAGGGCTGTGGGATACCTGATGGGACGCCTCAGTATGATTGGTTTCGGCGACAAGATGGCTGCCGTCGTGGAGTCGATTTCCCATGATATCATCGCCTCTTCGGAGATAGAGGGAGTGGAACTGAATACCGGGCAGGTGCGTTCGTCGGTTGCCCGCAAGCTCGGAGTACAGTTGCAAAACCCCGCCGAGTCGTCACGCTATATAGACGGAGTGGCGGAGATGGCCCTTGACGCAACGCTTAATTTCTACAGTCCGCTCACAGATGAGAGGTTGTGGGGATGGCATAACAGCCTCTTTCCCACCGGATGGAGCGGTACGACGAAGATAGACGTGGCCCGATATCGCAACGGAGAGATGAAAATCATATCCGGAATGTCCGGTAGGGAGAGGGTGCATTATGTGGCGCCGGCTCCAGAAAGGATAGAAGAGGAGATGCGGAGCTTTCTCCGTTGGTTCAATTCTGCCGACAATAGCGGCTATGTGAAGTCGGCAATAGCCCATCTGTGGTTTGTCTGCATACATCCTTTTGACGATGGAAACGGGCGTATCGGGCGTGCCATAGCAGACATGGCGCTTTCTCAGGCGGAGCAGTCGAAGATGCGTTTCTTCAGTATTTCCCATCAGATAAACAAGGATAAGAAACAATATTACGACATACTGGAGAAGACGCAGAAAGGCGGTTGTGACATTACTGAGTGGATATTGTGGTATCTCGACTGTCTTGTCCGTTCCGTGGAGCAGTCTGACGAGATACTTTCGAAAGTGCTGAATAAGGCCCTTTTCTGGCAGACCAATGCCGGAACGGATATTTCCGGGCGGCAGCGCGAGGTGTTGAACATCTATCTTGACGGATATCCCGGAAAGCTGACAGCAAAGAATTGGGCGAAGCGTGCAAAGGTTTCATCAGACACGGCGGCACGCGATATAAAGGATTTGGTAGATAAAGGCGTGCTTGTTCCCATGCAGGGCAGGGTGCGTGATGTGTTTTACGGAATACGGTGCAGCGACTCTGTCATCGTCATTCCTATGCCGGAAGATTCCTGACGCCCTCTTACGGCCTACCCCTTCACTATCAATACCGTGGCGTAGGCGCTTATCCCTTCCTCCCGTCCGGTGAATCCGAGGCGCTCGGTGGTGGTCGCCTTGATGGAGATGCAGTCTTCGTCGGTGCCTGTCACGCCGGCGAGACACTTCTGCATGGCCGGTATGTGCGGGTTCATCTTAGGGCGTTCGGCGCAGATGGTGGCGTCGATGTTGCCCACGGCATATCCCTTCGTGGCTATCAGCTCCACCGTCTTGCGGAGCAGAATCTTGCTGTCGATGTCCTTGGTGTCTGCCGACGTGTCGGGAAAGTGGTAGCCGATGTCGCGCATGTTGGCCGCTCCGAGGAGCGCGTCGCATATCGCATGGATGAGCACGTCGGCGTCGCTGTGTCCTAATAGTCCGAGACTGTGGTCTATCCTTATCCCTCCCATCCACAGGTCGCGGCCTTCCACGAGCCTGTGCACGTCAAATCCGAATCCTACTCTTATGTTCATTGTCTGTCTTTTATATGTTTAAACGCAAACCCCGGCTTTGCGTTCATTATTCAAAACGGTTCTTTTAACGTCTGAAAAGATCCTTTATTCCATCCATGTCGAAGGCAAGCGAGAAGCGCAGCGTCTGGTCGAGCGGGTTGCTCTGTGCTGTGGATATCACGTAGCCTACATCGAGTGAAAACACGTTCATGCGGAAACCGCCGCCCACGGTGAAGTATTTGCGGTTGCCCTTGCTCTCGCTCTCGTGATGATATCCGGCGCGGATGGAGAACTGGTCGTGGTAGACATATTCCGCTCCGACGCTCCACTGAATCTCCTCAAGCTCCTCCTTGAATCCGCCCGGGGCGTCGCTGAAGCTCTTGAAGATACCCGAGATGGAGCTGACGTCGTTGTATTCCCTTATCACGCGCGTCTGATAGTCAGATGCACTCTCGCCCTCCATCTGCACGGGAACCGTCGGCACGAGCAGTTTGTTGGCGTCGGCGGCAATCGAGAAGCGGTTGTACTCGTCGATGGGAACCATCAGTGACGCACCGATGCGCATGTTGGCGGGGATGAACTGGCTGCGGTCGTCGCCGAAATAGGTTATCTTGCTGCCTATGTTGCTTATGTTCATACCCAGTCCGAGCTGGCATTCGCGGCTGCCGATGTTGATGTAGTTGTTGTAGTACATGGCCAGGTCGGCGGCGAAGGCTGAAGCCGGTGAAGAGTCTTCGGAGTAGTCGTAGCGCAGGTCGGAGTATATCCAGCGTATGGCTGCGGCTATGGAGAACTTCTCGCTGAGCATCAGCGAGTAGGCCACGTCCATCGACATCTCGTACGGTTTGACGCTCATTCCGCCCTCTCCGGTAGTCTGGTCCACGTCTGTGAACACCTCTCCGAGCGAGAAATAGCGTATCGAGCCCGACACGGCGCTATAGTCTCCGATGCGGTAATAGCCCGAGACGTAGGCCAGGTCGATGTCGCTGACGAGCTGACGGAGCCACGGAGTGTAGTTCAGCGACACCCCGGCGCGGCTGATGCAGAACGGATATTTGGCCGGATTCCAGTATTGTGAGTTCACATCCGGGTCGGTAGCCACTCCCACGTCACCCATGCCCGCCGCCCTTGCGTCAGGCGCTATGGTCTGTGAGATGACGGCATGGTCAACCGGGTTGAACTCCCTCAGCTTCTCGTTCTGTGCCTGTGCGTCCGTGCAGAGCATCCCGAAAGCGGCGGCTATAAGTATTCTGATGTATTTTCTCATTCTTTATTTTATATTAAATGGATGCTTATAAAACGTTGCGGGCCCCTTATTTATTGCTTATGACAATCAATTTCTTGGCCTGTGAGGCATACGAGCTGCCGTCGCTGCTGACGTTCACGCGGTAGAGGTATACGCCGGTGCCGAGGCGTCCGCCGCTGTTTGTGGTGAGGTCCCATTCCACCTCCGTGACGCCGTCGGCCGCGTGGCTGCTCTCCGAGTGTGTCCAGAGCATGCGTCCCGACATGTCGAACACCTCGACGGTCACGTCGACGTCGCACCCCGTGCGGTCGTGGACGATGCGGAAGGCCGTCGACGTGGTCGCGGGGTTACGCGTGCATCCCGCGCTGATGATGCCCGGCTCGAGTCCGTCCACGACGTTGAACGTCAGCTCGGCCACCGACGAGTTGTTCTGCACGTCCCATGCGCGGAACAGCAGCTTGTGCCTGCCCGGTTCGAGGCGTGGTATGCTGTAGCCCACGGAGCCGCTCTTGTAGCTTCCGAAGTCGTAGCTGAAGTTGTCGTTGAGTATGTACGTCTTCGTCATGTCGCCGTCGATGATCAGTTCGAGGTCATGCCCGATGCCGTTTCCGGAGGCGTTGATGCCGCCCTCGTCGTATATCTCGGCAACGAAATAGGGCGTCGGGTTGACGTCGCCGCCGTTGCTGAACGATGCCGAGTTGAGGTAGCAGTATACCGACGGGCCGATGGAGTCGGTGCCCGTCACGGCCGAGCCGTTGATGCGGAAGCTGCTGTCGGAGCCGTTTGCCGTGGCCGTCCTGCCGTTGTTGATGGCGTATGCAGTTATCAGGCAGTTGCCGTCGCTGTAGCGGATGTCTTTCGGCACGACGAAGCTGATGGTGAACTGCCCGTTCCTCACGCTGTCCGTGCCGCGGTATATCTGACCGTTGCGGTCGTAGTATACATACGCCCGGTCTGAGCCGTCCTTGGGGTCGGTGTTCGCCAGCTTGCACACTATCTGCTCCTCGGCATCCTTCACGTTTGCCGTCACCGTGCCGTTGAAGTCTGTCGCGGCCTGTCCGCCGTTCTCGATATGTCCCTTCACAGTGACGGGCTCGCCCGCCTTGAGCGTTATCGCGTCGGTGCCGGCTGTGCTGCTGCCGTTAATATCGTCGATGGCCACGGTCAGCATGGGGCGTGCCGGCTTCAGCGCCGGGTCGCCGAGAAGCACATACTGCATCCTGTTCTCGCTGAGGTCGGAGGAGTAGGGCGACCCTGTCTGCGGACTGACGAGGTCGTTCTTGGCAAGGCGCAGCGCCTCACCCACGGTAATCTCGCGGCCCGGACTGAACAGTTCGGTGACGAAGGCGTTGTTGAGGCTCATGTTCGGCGCGGCGTATACAGTGCGGGCTGTGCCGATGAACACCACCGCGCCGCCGTTCCGGTTGAAGAGCGCCGTCTCGCCGATGTTCTCCTCCTGTCCGTCGAAGGGCGCTATGTCGCACGCCGCGGTGTACCACAGCGGCAGGTTCTTCGATGCCGTGGTGCGGAAGTCGTCCAGTTTGAGCACCTGCTCGTGCGATATCGTCCTCGGGTCGCCGTGTCCCGTGTAGTTCATCAGCAGTGCGCCCGACGTCATGTGCTGCTTCACGATGCGCTCCACATCGGGGAAGCGGTTGCCCGTGGCCGACGATTCACGCGTGTATGCGTCCCAGAATACCTTTTTGACGTCCGTTCCCGGGGCGTTCTTCTGTGTGATGGCCGCTGCGCGGTTGGCGCCGTCCATGTGCTCGTTGTTGTTTCCGTCGTCGCCCATGAACACCACCGTGTTCTGCCATTCGCCGGCATACCTGTTGCTGGCGTAGTCTATCGTCTTGTCGACCACAATCCGGGCCTCTTCCGCCGTGCGTGCCGGTATGCGTCCCACGGCAATGTCCGTGCGCGTGTTGAACGAGCCGTTGCTTGTCAGGCTCTCGCTGTCGGGCGTGGTGGAGAGCGCCTCACCGTCGTCGAGCAGGCAGAAGAAGTCGTCTGCCACGTAGCTCCTCGTCTTGCTGACGGAGTTGCGGCTCTGGAAGCTCAGCAGGAAATCGTCGGGCGAGTAGCTGCGCCATGCGGCGCTGAGCATGCGGTTGTCCCATGCCGCATCGCCGAGGAGGAGCAGGTGCTTGGGCGCGTCGGCGTCCGTGGCGGCACGGTCGTAGAGCATCTTGGCATAGCGCTTGTATGCCGTGGCGTCGGGCGTGCCGCTCGAGAACTCGTTGAATATCTCGTCTGCCGGCACTATCCTCACCCTCATGCCGTCCTGCTGCTCGTGCAGTGCCTTCAGCCTTTTGGCCTGAGCCTTCAGCTTCTGCGTCGTCGGGATTATGATTATCATGTCTGCCGGCCCGTCGCCGTGCAGGTCCTGGTTTGTTATGCGGTATACATACTCCGGCACGGGGAATGCCGCCGTGGCCGGGTCGGGGGCCGCTTTGGGCGTGTCGCTGTGCACGACGATATAGTCGAGGCGCATCGTCCCTGCGCCTTCGGGCTTTATGGTGACGGTGTTCGTTTCCCTGAGATTATGCACGTTGAACGGTGTGTTGGACACTACGGCAACGCTTGTGGCCTCGGCGCTTGTGGCTGTGGTCGTGCCCGAGACGGTCACCGTGCCCACGATGCTGTCGTTGATGCTCACCGATGCCCTCATGGAGCGGTCGGCCGACACCACTATGCGCAGCCGGCCGTCGGCCGAAGTGCCAGCGGAGGCTATGGTGTATGTTCCCGGCGAGTCCGTGGTCAGCGGCTGTGCGTCGTAGAGGTTGCGCCCGCCGTGATACCATGCGTAGTCGTCCACCTCGTAGAGGGTGTTGCTGTCGTCGGCCGAGGGGTGGCACGAGGCGATGAAAGCGTCGGCGTCTACCGTCAGCGGGTCGCCCTCGGCCTCGGTGATGAAGTAGTATCCGTAGTCGGAGTAGGGGTTGCGGTCGCGGTCGTCGGAACTCTTCCATGTCACCGGGCCGCGTGCGTAGAAGAGCCGGCGCCCGTTCACGGTGCACGTGGGCACCTCCTTCAGGTCGTCAGTCTCCTCGAGATAGGCAGCCGTCAGCCGTTCGGGCTGCAGCGCGCCGCCATATCCGTAAATCCTTATCTTTGAGTGATTTGAAAATCCCGCCTGCCTTATCAGTTCGTCGGTGATGCGGTATATGCCGCTTGCCGGCACCCTTATCTTCGCCCAGTTGCCGCTCCTGAGCACCGAGTGCGCCGCATAGCGCTCTCCGGAAGCTGCCCCGCCGGTGCCTGCCGCCCTCGCCATAGATTTCCTCACGGCCGTTGCCGTGACGGCGAGGCGGAAGCTGACGAGCTTCATGAAGCGGCCGTTGCGGAAGACGACGGGCACGAGCGAGACGTCGAGCGAGCCCCGCTTGCGCGACACGCTGACCGACGTGGAGACCACGGGCAGCGCCGGCGGCACATCGGCCGTGATGGCCTTGTAGAGCGCGATGTCGGCGGCTGTCATGTCTATGAATTCCGGATATTCGATTGTTACGCTGTAGGTGGAGTCGGCATAGCGCGTGCCGAGGTCTGCCGAGTGGTGGAAAGAAGGCAGCACGGTGTCTATCCTGACTTGCTCAGCCGTCAGGTTGAAGAAGTCCTGGGCCGCCACGAATGCGGTGCGGCACAGGAGAAGGGCAAGTGTCAGGATATGTTTTCTTGTCATTTGCAGTTGAATTCGAGCAATTTTCTGTCTTCGAGATACCCCGTGAGGTGGTCGTCGATGTGCACGGGACCTATTCCCGCGGGCGTCCCCGTGTATACGATGTCGCCCGTCTTCAGCGTGAAGAAGCGGCTGATATATGCTATTATCTCGTCCACGCGGAAGAGCATGTCGCCGGAGTAGCCCTCCTGCACGGTCTTTCCGTTGACGTCGAGCCTGAAGCTGAGTGCCTGTATGTCTCTCAGTTTCTCCTTGGCGACCCACTCGCCGATGGCTGCCGAGCCGTCGAAGCCCTTGCAGAGGTCCCAGGCGAGGCGTGCGTTGCGCAGCTTGCGCTGCAGGTCGCGTGCGGTGAAGTCAATCCCCACCGTCACGGCGTCGTAGTAGCGGTGGGCGAACCGTTCGGGGATGCTCTTGCCGAGGCGGCATATCCTCACGACGAGTTCGGTCTCGTAGTCTATCTGTCCCATCCAGTCGGGGATGAAAAAGGGCTTGCTGTCTTTCAGCAGCGCCGAGTCGGCCTTGGTGAAAATCACGGGGGCCTCCGGTTTATATAACGCTCCGTCCAGCTCTTTATTGTGCTGGATGTAGTTCATTCCTACGGCAAATATCTTCATGTGTGCGGTCTTTTAAAGCAAAAAGTCAGGAAGAAAAGCCTTGCGGCTCAACTTCCCGACTTGCATGTTATTGTCATGTCTCCGTCCGGCGGAGGCACTGTCGTCTTACTCTGCAGCGAGTGTGAAGCGCTTGAAGTCTACGATCTTCAGCTCGCTGTCCTGCTGCTTCAGCCATGCGGCTACGGTGATCTTGTCGCCGTCGCCGAACTGGAACTCCTGGTCTACGAGGCAGTTCTCTTTCAAGAACTTGGCGACGCGGCCCTTGGCGATGTTCTCTATCATCTGTGCGGGCAGGTTGGCAGCCTTCTCGGCAGCTGTCTTCTCGCGTATCTCCTTAGCCTTGTCGGCCTCCTCGCGTGTGAGCCAGCCCTTGTTGATGTTAGATTCGATGTGGTCGTCTGAGTCTACGAGGTTGGGGTTGATGCCTGCCTTCTTGATGGCGGCGGTAACAGCCTTCTCCACCTGCTCTTCCTTGGTCTTCTCAACAGCCACCTTGTACTCCTCGTCGATGACGCTCTGGGGTACAGATGCCTCGTCGAGTGCAACCGGCTTCATGGCTGCCACCTGCATGGCCACCTTGTGTCCGGCCTCTGCTGCGGCCTTGTTTGTCTGAACCATGGTTGCCAGGGTGTGCTTGCCCATGTGGTCGTAAGCCTCGATGTTCTCGCCCTCGAGATAGAGGTAGCCGTCGAGCTCCATCTTCTCACCGGTGATTCCGGAGCGCTGTGTCACAGCCTCCTGTACGTTCTGGCCGTCGGCCAGCGTGAGGTTCTTCACCTCTTCCACTGTCTTGCACTTGTTGGCCACGGCTGCGTCGAGGATTGCCTGCGTCAGTGCGACGAAGTCCTTGCCGGTGGCAACGAAGTCGGTCTCGCACTTCAGGGCTACCATAGCGCCGAAGTTGCCGTCAACCTTGACGAGTACGCAACCGTTGGATGTCTCGCGGTCGCTGCGCTTTGCGGCGATGGCGAGTCCGCGCTCGCGGAGCAGGTCCTTAGCCTTGTTGAAGTCTCCGTCGGCCTCTGTCAGCGCCTTCTTGACGTCTGCGAGACCTGCGCCGGTCATGGCGCGGAGCTTCTTGATATCTTCCATTGATACTGCCATAATCTCTTTGAATAATTCTAAATTATAAATTATGAATTAAAACTGCCGCTTACTCGGCATCCTTGCGTGCCTTGCGTGCGCGCTTGGGCTTCTCCTCGCCTGCCTCAGCCTCGGCCTGAGCCTGAGCTGCGTTCTCGTCGGCCTTCTCGGCCTTGCGCTCCTCGAGGCCCTCGGCGATGGCGCCGCAGCATGCTGCGAGGATGGTGTCGACGCTGTCCTTAGCATCGTCGTTGGCGGGGATTACGAAGTCGACGTCCTTCGGGTTAGAGTTCGTGTCTACGATACCGAACACGGGGATTCCCAGACGGTTGGCCTCTTTCACTGCGATGGCTTCCTTCATCACGTCAACGACGAAGAGTGCTGACGGGAGGCGTGTCAGGTCGGCGATAGAACCGAGGTTCTTCTCGAGCTTGGCACGCTGGCGTGTGATCTGGAGGAGCTCGCGCTTAGAGAGATTCGAGTATGTGCCGTCGTTCATCAGCTTGTCGATGTTCGCCATTTTCTTCACTGCCTTGCGGATTGTGGGGAAGTTGGTGAGCATACCGCCCGGCCAGCGCTCGGTGACGTAGGGCATGTTTACGCTCGCTGCCTTCTCGGCAATGATTTCCTTAGTCTGTTTTTTAGTAGCGACGAACAGTATCTTCTTGCCTGAACGGGCAATCTGCTTGAGAGCCTCTGCGGCTTCGTCTATCTTGGCAACCGTCTTGTGGAGGTCGATGATGTGGATTCCGTTACGCTCTGTGTAGATGTAGGGAGCCATTGCGGGGTTCCACTTGCGGCGCAGGTGGCCGAAGTGGCAGCCTGCCTGCAGCAACATATCAAAATTTGTTCTTGACATTTTCTTAATGCTTTAAATTGTTGTTTACTTTCTTTTTTATTCTTTTCTTAGAATCAGCCCGCGGGTAGTCGCTGTGGAATCCCCCGGGTTTAGATGCTAAACAGTGTTCCGCTCAGCCGGCCACAGCATAGTATATATAATAAGGTGTGGCGGCAGTTGCAGCGCGCGGTATTAACGCTTGCTGAACTGGAAGCGGCGGCGAGCCTTCGGCTGACCCGGCTTCTTGCGCTCCACGGCACGTGAGTCGCGTGTGAGGAAACCGTGATCCTTGAGGTTCTTCTTGTCCTCGGCGTTGATTTTCACCAGTGCGCGGGCGATAGCGAGGCGCAGTGCCTGGCTCTGGCCTGTGAAGCCACCGCCGTCGAGGTTTGCCTTTATGTCATATTTCTCGAGCACCTCGAGCAGTTCCAGCGGCTGCTTTACAACATACTGCAGGATTGCTGAGGGGAAATATTCTGTTACGTCCTTCTTGTTGATCGTAATCTTGCCTGTTCCTTCGCTTACGTAAACACGTGCCACGGCACTCTTACGGCGACCTATTGCATTAACTACTTCCATCGTTCCTTCGGTTTATTTATACTGGTTAATATCTATTGACTTCGGCTTCTGTGCCTCGTGCTTGTGCTCTGTGCCCTCGTAGATGAAGAGATTGCTCATCAGGCTGCGGCCGAGCGGGCCTTTGGGCAGCATGCCCTTCACGGCGTGACGGATGATGCGCTCTGCACCGTCCTTGCGCTTGCGCAGCTCTGCGGGAGTGTTGAAGCGCTGGCCGCCGGGATAACCGGTATAACGTGTGTAAACCTTGTCTGTCTCCTTCTTGCCGGAGAATACTACTTTCTGAGCGTTGATGATGATGACGTTGTCACCGCAGTCCACGTGGGGAGTGAAAGTAGGCTTGTACTTTCCGCGGAGCAACTTTGCCACCTTTGAGCAGAGACGACCCACAATCTGGTCGCTGGCGTCGATTACGACCCACTCTTTCTTAGCTGTTTCCTTGTTAACGGAAATAGTCTTGTAACTTAAAGTGTTCATTTTAACGTTTAAATTTTACTACTAAAAAACATTTTCTTATATTCAACACGGCGTTGCCGGTGAGTTGTCCGGCGCTGCCGACTGGACGACGATTCACTAACCGCCGTGTCCGGCCAAAGACACAGCTATTAACACCCCGTCCGTGGGGCTCTAAGGTTTCCCCTGAATAATCGGACTGCAAAGTTAGTTCTTTTTCTCATTATTTAATAAGGGGCTGCTCGTGAGGGATGAAAATTTATTGTTTTTTAACAGGAAGAAGCCCCTCCTGGTCTCAAAGGAAGCCCCTCCTGGCCTCCCCAAAGGGGAGGGAAGCCGTGCGGGAGTGGGCGAGGGGAGGGCTGGGAGGAGATGGGAGACATGGGAAGGATGGGAGGGGTGGGAGGTTGATGCTTGCCTTTTCCCATCGCTCCCATTCCTCCCAGCTTTCCCATCATTCCCATGTCTCCCATCTCCTCCCCTTTGGGGAGGTCGGGAGGGGCCCCTCCCGATGATTCAACGGGGCCGTTCTGACGATGCAGCGGGCTGCCCGTGAATGTGCGTTTGGCAGCCCGCTGATGTGTCTTGCCTTCTTTCAAATGCGTTTGTGCCAGCTATCAAAAGTGTTTTTGAGAGCTGTACTAAGTGTTTTTGAGAGCTTACAAAAATGCCTGCCGTGCTTCGCTGGGCGGGATGCACGGCAGGCAGATGATGAAAAAGAGCGTGCGGGGATGCGGCTCCACCTATTTATATAGGTACGAATTGTGTGGAGAGAGCATTCCTGCACGCCCTTATCGGTTATGCAGCGGGTGTCACTTCACCTCGCTCAGCACATTATATACTCCGAACTCATATTTGTATCCATTCTCATTGTCGGTTTCTTTGCTTCCGAGGAAGAGTTTGTTGTTTTGGAAGAATACTGTCACTTCGCCCGACTCGTCCTCGTCGTAGAAGTTGTCGGGATTCCATGAGTAGCGCAGCAGGCCTGTCTTCTCGTTCTCCCACTTCCATGTAGAGATGGCCAGCCGGTTGCCTTCATAGAGCACCATGTATGTTCCTGACTTGGTGAATATGACCTGCTCGACGAATGTTTCGTCTTCTTCTATCTCCGAATAGTCCCAGTCTGAGGGGGCGTACTCCGGGTCGTTCTTCTTCGCCCAATCCTCCATCTTCTTCATAAGTCCGATGAATGTGTCGTCGGTTAAGTCCATAAAGGTCTCTCCGTTAATCTTCTGGATTGTGCGGTAGCCTGTTATGCGCCATGTGCGGCAGAGGCTGTTGGACATCGCGCTGTTGAGGTCGGCGTTCTGCTGGGTGACATGTACGGCCTCGGGGGTGCCGCCGTTCCTGGTTATTGTCAGCGATGTGGGGTGACCCTGGGCGTCGCGTGTCACGGTAACAGTGCCGAAGCCGTTGAGCGTGTAGCTGTCGTCGCCGGTCTTGGTGTATGTGCCGTAGGCTATCTCGGAGTAGATGCGCGTGGTGGCAAAGTCTGACATGCCTGCCTTTGTGAGCATTCCCGGCAGCTTGACCTCATGTCCGGCAATCTTCACGGTCTTTGCCGTTCCGGCCTTCGGGGCTGCCACCGGGCCGTTGTCGGTCTCGTTGTAGCTGATGATGTAGTTGCCGGATGCCGTCAGCTCGATGGACTGGTAGTCGCTGTTGTCGTCGTTGACGACATACTTCGCTGCGCAGTCCTCATACTTCGGGGTGGTGAAGTTGCCTGCGCCGCTGCCTCCTTCATCGTCGTCATCGTCGCTCGAGCATGCCGTCATGGTGCATGCGGCGAGGGCTGCAAACATGAAATACTTGCCTGCGCGGAGCAGGCCGCTGAAAGTAGGGCTGATTTTCATAATGTCTTAATTGTTTTTTGATTGAACATTTATTGTCGGTAAATCTCTGTTTCGTGCCGGTTTAATATCTGCCGGCCGGCACTTAAATATGAGACAAAAGTATAAAAAGCAGATGACTCCGGCTTCATTGTAAGGGTTAAAAGTCGTTAAGGCAAAGAATAAGATGAGCGTTCGGCTTGTGCCGGTATTTAAACGCAAAGGGCGCAAAGACGCAAAGGAATTGAAGGATTCTCTTTTGCTCATTCGATTCTTATTTAGAACACAGAGACACGGAGACACAGAGGTTTTGTATTTCCTACCTCTGTGTCTCCGTGTCTCTGTGTTCTAAAATAATCATCCTCACCTCAGTAAACTCCTTTGCGTCTTTGCGCCCTTTGCGTTTGATATTCCCGTCTATGTTTTTAAATAATTCTAAAATATCATCTGAGGTGCCCTTTCGGCCGCCAAATATTCATATCTTTGCGTTGCCGGCATGCGTTGCCGGGCTGTCTGACATAAATATTTATTGCTTATGCTTGAGAAAGATTACATAATGCGCCTCGTGCGCGAGTTTGGCGAGGCGCTTGAGCTGTTGCTCAGGAAAGACGTGCGCAAGCAGTCGGAGGAGATCCGAAAGATGTATGACCAGTATGTCGGGCCGTATGCCTTCTACCATACGGCGGCCATAGAGGACGTGATGGAGAGCTTCGAGCAGTTTCCGGAGGGCGAGCGCCTGCACCGCATGGAGATGCTCGCCGAGCTCTACTATGCCGAGGCGGGCATGACGACGGGGCCGGTGAAGACGATGCTGCTCGACAAGGCCCTTGCCCTCTTCTCGTTTGTAGACAGCCACGACGGCACGTACGACATGACGCGCATCGCGAAGATAGGCGACCTGAAGCTGCGGTTGGAGCGGGCCGGAGAGTGAAACGCCGCCATCGGCCCGCGCTGCTGTGGCGCCGGGCATAAAAAAGAACATTGCCATATCCTTTCCGTAGGCCGCGGGTTGCGGCGGGAGGATATGGCAATGTTTATTGTCAGGATAGCCTTACGTCAGAAAAGGCTGTCCGGTTATTTTCCTATAATCTGTATACCAGTCTTCTTTGCGGGTATCATCTGCTTCATAGAACTCATGCTTGGTATTGGATTGGCCTGCTTCGTGAACATGCGCTGAGGCATCTTCTTGCCGGCCTTCATTGTCTTTGCGGCATTCGGAGCATCGGGAGTGGTGGCTGTTACCTTTGTCAGCGGGCCCCATTCGCCGTTGGCGTTCTGTGCGATGGCAGCTGCGGTGAATGTAAGGTTCGTGTCAAGTGTCCAGTAGCTGTCGTCCACATCGATGATGTCCCAGTTAGGATCCTGGAAGAACGGCGGGAAGTTGGGATTGTTGTCGCTCTTAAGATATGTCAAAATCTCTTCTTCCGTCCACTCCGTTCCGTCGTTCTTTGCTGTAAAGAGTGAGGCGTGGTACTTCAAAGTCTGGTCGTTAGGAGTGAATATAACCCTCTGTATGTAACTGCCGGAAGCAACGTCCTGCTTGAAATCTCCGATGGTGATGTTGACCTTGGCCTCGCCGGTGCCGCCCTTTTGCTCGGTGGTTGCGTAGGTATAGGTTATCGGAGCATAGTTGCCGTTGGCATCTAAGGCCAGTATCGCAAGCTCATACTCCTGTCCGGGCATCAGGCCTTCATACGTATACTCTTCCTCTCCGTCGTATGTGAAGTTGTTGATAAAGATGTAGTCGCCCAGGTTGTCGTAGCCGAACATCGGACCCCAATACTCGAAGTCATCCATTGCGCCGCCCTTATGGTCGAACTGGCGGTAGGTGTATTCCTTCACGTCGGCGTTGGGAGTGAACTTGTAGGTGATGGTTGTCGGCGTAACCTTCGTTACCTCGCATGTAACTTGCGGGTTTCCGACAAGCTGTGCCTCCGGTGTGGTGAACTCAGCCTTGCGGTACTCGCACGGAGTGTCGTATCCGTCGTGTCCCACGGTCACCACGGTATATGATGTTCCCGGCTTGAACTTCTTGTCGAAACCGGTCATCTGGGCGTTGGTGAAGTCGTCCCACTGGCGTATGGCGTCATAGCGGTTCATGTATGCCTCTGCCATCAGGTCGGAAGTGATTTGGTTTGCCGTGTTTGTCGGCAGAACAAGGATTTTGTATGTGTAGCACGCCGGGGTCTTGGTCACGGCCACCCAAATGGTATCGGAGGCCGTACCTTTGCCCTGGGCATAGCCCAGCACCTTCACGTCGGCAGCGACGGTGCCCTCAACGGTTGCGAAGCCGATGCTGTCGATGTCCTTGATGTTATATGTCTGGTCGTTTCCAATCTTGTCCACGATGATAAGCCTGTTAGGCTCTGTTGTCTGTGCGTTCGTTGCCAGCGAGATGACGGCAAGGATGAAGAGTAAGATATACTTTTTCATTTCTTGATGAATTTAAATGTGTTGTTGTTAACTTTGAATATGTAGACGCCTTTGGGCAGTGATGTTGTCTCCACGGGAGTACCGTCCCAGTGGTCTGCACCCATCATCTTTCTGCCGTCTGCGCTGTAGATGGCGGCCGAAGCCGCGTTGTCCATGCCGCTTACCGACAGGCGGTTGCCGTCGTAAGCGAACTTCACACCCTGATTGCCGTTGCCGGCGATGTTGTCGATGGCATTCGTCCTGCTCACGAACCTGATGTTCATCAGGTCGGACAGGTTCAGCGCCGTCGCCGTTCCTGCGGGCAGCGTGACGACGTTCATCGCCCCGTCTCCGAAGTAGAACTTGCTGACATCGGCAAGGTCGAACTTCTGTTCCTCGCCGTTGAGCTTCGTCACCACAACATCGGTCTGCGCCTTTGCTGTGGCTCCAGCCATTAACAGCAAGGCGGCTGTCAACAATGTAGTTTTCCTGTTCATGTATAAAAATGTTTTGTTATTATTTGCCGGCCTACAGCATAGCGGCGTCATGGTGGACGCCTATTAACCGGCTTTGCTTACAAAAGTACAATAATTATTTTTAATAAACCTTCAAAATGCCGTTAATTTGCTGTCAAAGGCAGAAAAATGTTTGCTTATTGGCATCGGACGGCCTTACACCTATTTATATATTGGCTGCATGGCCTGCCGACGCCGGCTGCCCGCCGCCTTCGAAGGACGAAAAAACAGACACGTTTGTTTTGTTCTTAACGCGGATTGCAGTATCTTTGCATGCGCAAAGCGATTATATATATAATAAGGTATACCAAGATATGAAGATTGAAAGCATGATAAGCAGTGCTGTCATGGCGGGCGTGAAGGCTCTCTACGGACAGGATGTGCCGGAGAAGATGGTGCAGCTGCAGAAGACCAAGCGCGAGTTTGAGGGCAACCTCACGCTCGTGGTGTTCCCGTTCCTGAAGATGTCTAAGAAGAAGCCGGAAGACACGGCACAGGAAATAGGTGCCTATCTCGTGGACAACTGCGAGGCCGTGGCCGCGTTCAACGTGGTCAAGGGATTCCTCAACCTCGTCATTGCAGAGACCGCATGGCTCAGGCTGCTGGCCGATATCGACGCCGACGACGCCTTCGGACACAAGAAGGCCACGGACGGCAGTCCGCTGGTGATGATCGAATACTCGTCGCCCAACACGAACAAGCCCCTGCATCTCGGACACGTGCGCAACAACCTGCTGGGCTGGAGCCTCGCGCAGATAATGGAGGCCAACGGCAACCGCGTGGTGAAGACAAACATTGTCAACGACCGCGGAATACACATCTGCAAGTCGATGCTGGCCTGGCTGAAGTATGGCAACGGCGAGACACCCGAGACCAGCGGCAAGAAGGGCGACCACCTGATTGGCGACTACTACGTGGCTTTCGACAAGCACTACCGCGAGGAGGTGAAGGCGCTCATGGCACAGTATACCGCTGAGGGCATGGACGAGGAGGCCGCAGAGAAGAAGGCCAAGGAGGAGGCCCCGCTGATAAAGGAGGCTCACGACATGCTGGTGAAGTGGGAGCAGAACGACCCCGAGGTGCGCGCGCTGTGGAAGCGGATGAACGACTGGGTATATGCCGGCTTCGACGAGACCTACAAGGCCATGGGCGTGGGCTTCGACAAGATATACTATGAGAGCGAGACCTACCTCAAGGGCAAGGCCAAGGTGGAGGAGGGACTCGCAAAGGGACTCTTCGAGCGCCACGACGACAACAGCGTATGGGCCGACCTCACGGGCGAGGGCCTCGACCAGAAGCTCCTCCTGCGCTCCGACGGCACGTCGGTATACATGACGCAGGACATCGGCACGGCCGAGATGCGCTTCAAGGACTTCCCCATCGACAAGATGATATACGTCGTGGGCAACGAGCAGAACTATCACTTTCAGGTGCTCTCGATACTGCTCGACCGCTTAGGGTTCAAGTGGGGCAAGGAGCTCGTGCACTTCTCATACGGCATGGTGGAGCTGCCCAACGGCAAGATGAAGAGCCGCGAGGGCACGGTGGTCGACGCCGACGACCTGATGGCGCTGATGGTGGCCGACGCCCGCAAGACGAGCGAGGAGGCCGGCAAGTTCGACGACATGACAGAGGAGGAGCGCTCGGAAATCGCCCGCATCGTGGGCATGGGCGCGCTGAAATACTTTATCCTCAAGGTGGACGCCCGCAAGAACATGCTCTTCAACCCCGAGGAGTCTATCGACTTCAACGGCAACACGGGTCCGTTCATCCAGTATACGCATGCCCGCATACGCAGCATCCTGCGCAAGGCGGAGGATATGCAGGGGGCAGGCCTGCCCGGGACGGCCGGCGCATCATCGCCGCTGCTCAACGAGAAGGAGATAGCCCTGATACAGAAGATGAACGAGTACGGCGCCGCCGTGGCTCAGGCCGGCAAGGACTACAGTCCCAGCGGCATAGCCAACTACTGCTACGAGCTCACCAAGGAGTTCAACCAGTTCTATCACGACTACAGCATCCTCAAGGAGGAAGACCAGCAGAAGAAGCAGATGCGCCTCGTGCTCGCCCGCAACGTCGCCAAGATAATCAAGAACGGCATGTCGCTGCTGGGAATCGAGGTGCCGGAAAGGATGTAATGTTATAATGAAGAATGAAGAGTGAAGAATGAAGAATTTGCTGCCGCGGTGGCTATTCATGGCAATTGATAGTCTACCGTAAAGTCCGGTGCACAATTCTCCGCGGCAGCAAATTCTTCATTCTTCACTCTTCATTCTTCATTTAAATATTCTTCATTCTTCATTTAAATTTTCATTAATATATGTTCAATCCTCCTGATTACCGTAATGATACGGTATTGCCGCTGCACATGGATGTGCGGGCCGATGCCTGGGCCGTGGACGCGGCTTGCTCCGGCAATCCCGGTCCGATGGAATACCGTGGGATAGACCTTGCCACGGGCGAGGTCGTGTTCCACTTCGGCCCTGTGCACGGCACGAACAATATCGGTGAGTTCCTTGCCATCGTCCATGCCCTCGCCCTCATGCAGCAGCGCGGTATAGACAAGGCAATATATTCCGACAGCTACAACGCCATCCTGTGGGTGAGCAAGGGGAAGTGCAAGACGAAGCTCGAGCGCACGCCGCAGACCGAAGAACTCTTCGGGGTAATAGCCCGCGCGGAGCGCTGGCTCGCCACGCACAGCTATAAGACGCCTATAATAAAGTGGGAGACGAAGAAGTGGGGCGAGGTCCCCGCCGACTTCGGGAGGAAGGGGTGATGGCTTTTCAGAGAGCTCCGCGGCCTCAGGACTCTAAGGTCTCGGAGCTCTCTGAGGGCTTGGAGCCCTATGATTGCTCAAGGTTCTCAGAGACCCCGGCTTTCTCCGGGCTCTTTCCGGTAAACCGTTATCTGGTTGCCGTCAAACCATTCATTTTTTATTGCCTGGATTTCCGCCGGCAGGGTGGGGGCGGGCGTGCCGTTGCCGACAGTCTTCGGTGATGCCTCCACGCGTATCTCGTCCCATAGTCCGGCGGCGATGAACGAGCGGTGGGTCTTTGCCCCGCCTTCTACGATGAGCGACTGGATGCCCTTGCCGTGCAGGTCGGCCATCAACCGGTTCAGGTCAGTGTCGTGATCGAGGTATATCCGCTGCGGGTCGCGTCCCGCCCAGTGGCGCACGTTGAGCTGCGGGCGGTCGCGTTCGGCCGTCACGCGCCCCACGAGGATGGCGTCGTTCTCGGTGCGCAGCTTATGGCTGAGCATCTGCGTGAACGGTGTCGATATCATGGTGGGGTGGAAGTGGTCGTCGATGAAGCCGTCGGCCGTCTGCGCCCATTTCAGCATGATGTAGGGACGGCGCTTGCTGTGAAAGGTGAAGAAACGCCTGTTGAGTTCGCGGCACTCCCGTTCGAGCACGCCCACGGTGACGTCGATTCCCGCCTCGCGTATCATCGCTATGCCGCGGCCCTGCACGCGGGCAAACGGATCGACGCATCCCACGACCACGCGGCGCACTCCTTTCTTTATTATCAGTTCGGCGCAGGGCGGCGTCTTGCCGTAGTGGGCGCAGGGTTCGAGGCTCACGTATATGGTTGCCTCGTGCAGCAGCGGTTCGTCAGCGGGCCTCACGGAGGCAAAGGCGTTTACCTCGGCGTGGCCTTCGCCGCACCGGATGTGGTATCCCTCGCCGATTATTCTGTCGCCGTGCACTATCACCGCCCCCACCATAGGGTTCGGCCGTGCGCCGTCCATGCCGCAGGCGGCAAGCTGGAGGCAGCGCCGCATGTATCTGATATCTTCTTCTTTCATTGTCTTTGGGTGTTTCTTTGAGTGTTGTTGGAGCTTTGACACCGTCTTTTCTCCCTCTCCCGTTTGGCTCATATCCTATATTTTACTACCTTTGCACATCATGACCTACGGACAATTATGGCGCAGTCTCGCCACGATATACCCCGCGGGAGAGGCCAAGGCCATCGCCCGCTATGTGTTCGAAGTGCGCTTCGGCCTGTCTGCCACAGATGTTTACTGCGGCAAAGATACACAATTAACGGCAGATGAGAGTCGCGAACTCGAAGAAATTGCGGCTCGCCTGATGGCCTCCGAGCCCGTGCAGTATGTCCTCGGCCGGGCCGACTTCTGCGGCCGGACGTTTGCCGTGGCCCCCGGCGTGCTCATCCCGAGGCCGGAGACGGAAGACCTCTGCGACATGATTCTTAGCCGTACGGCCGCTGGCAGCACCGTTCTCGATATCGGCACGGGCAGCGGGTGCATCGCCGTGACGCTGGCTCTCGGCATCGCCGGTTCGGACGTGTCGGCGTGGGACATCTCCGATGCGGCGCTGGCCGTTGCCCGGCGCAATGCCGCTGAGCTCGGCGCGCATGTCTCTTTCGCCCTCCGCGACGCCCTCGCGCCGCCGGCCGACGCTGCGCTGTGGGACGTGATAGTGAGCAATCCGCCGTATATCTGCGACAGCGAGCGCGCCGCCATGGAGCAGAACGTCACCGCCTACGAGCCGCACACGGCCCTCTTCGTGCCCGACAGCGACCCGCTGCTCTTCTACAGGGCCATCGCCGGATATGCCGCATCGGCACTGCGCCCCGGCGGAAAGCTCTATTTCGAGATAAACCCGCGCTACAGCGGCGAGACGGCCGCCATGCTCCGCGTCCTCGGCTACGGCCGGGTGGAGGTGGCGGAAGACAGGTTCGGCAGGGAGAGGATAGTCTCGGCAGAGAGCGTGGACGAGCCGCATGGCGGCTTGCGCTTATAAATCTTATAGCTCTTATAAATCTTATAGCTCTTATAAATCTTATACCATTTATAAATCTTATATCCAATGACAGAGAAAGAAGCAATCCAGCGCCTTTCGGCGCTCTGTGCCCGTGGCGAGCACTGCTCGCACGAGATGATGGATAAGATGCGCCGCTGGGAGCTCACTCCCGAGGAGCAGGCCCGCGTGATGGAATATCTCGTCGGCAGCAAGTTCGTCGACGACGAGCGCTATGCCCGCGCCTTCGTGGCCGACAAGATAAAGTACGGCAAGTGGGGGAGGCGGAAGATTGAGCAGGCCCTCTGGCAGAAGCGGATAGACAGCGACATACAGCGCCGCGTGCTCGACGAGGCCGTGGAGGACGACTACATCGCCGTGCTCACCCAACTGCTGCAGAGCAAGCGGAGGAGCATCAAGGCGGCAAGCAGCTACGAAATGAACATGAAACTGACGCGCTTCGCCCTGGGCCGCGGCTTCTCCTACGACCAGATAAGCCGGTGTTTAAATGAAGAATGAAGAATCATTAAGTGAAGAGAGAAGAAGCATTAAGTGAAGAGAGAAGAGGGAAGAGTGAAGAAGTTGCTGCCGCGGAGGGAGTCAACGGGTCTTCTTCAAAAGACACGGCGGCAGCAAATTCTTCATTCTTCACTCTTCATTCTTCATTTAATATAAGTCTGCTGAGCCGTGTGTTCGACCTGATATGCCCGCGGAGGTGTACCGTCTGCGGCTGCCGCTTAGGCGTCACCGAGCAGACCGTATGCACGCCGTGCCTCATGCACCTGCCCCGCACCGGCTATGAAGCATGTCCCGACGACAATCCCGTGGCGCGGCTCTTTTGGGGACAGGTGCAGATAGAGCGGGCGGCATCTCTCTTTTTCTTCTCGCCGCACTCCGAGACGGCGCGCATCATATACCGCATGAAATACTACGGCGGGGTGGACACATGCCTCGACATGGGGCGCACCCTCGCCCTTGAGTATGCCCCTACGGGTTTCTTCGGCGGCATCGACGTCATCGTTCCCGTGCCGCTGACCTTCAGGCGGCGCCTCTCCCGCGGCTACAACCAGAGCGAACAGCTGGCGCGCGGCATCGCCGAGGTGACGGGGCTGCCGGTAGATACGCACGTCGTGGTGCGCACACGCTTTTCCGTAAGTCAGACGCGGCTTAGCCGTTCCGGACGCATGGATAACGTCAACGGCCTCTTCCGTCTCCGCTCGGCAGAGGATGCCCGCCGCATCGCCGGCCGCCATGTGCTGCTGGTTGACGATGTGGTCACGTCGGGCGCCACGCTCATGGCCTGCGCACGTGCCCTGATGCGGGCCGGCGGCGTGCGGGTGAGCGTGCTCACGCTCTCTTTCTCTCACGGTTAAGCACTTTTAACCATGCCGTGCGCCGCCGTGTGCACAAGATTAGTTATCTTTGCAGATTATAGATAACAAAACAACAATAAACGTTATGGATACGATAAAGAACCAATTTGCGTCGAAGCTGCTCGACATCAAGGCTATAAAGCTGCAGCCGTCAGAACCGTTCACATGGGCGTCGGGATGGAAGTCGCCGTTCTATTGCGACAACCGCAAGACCCTTGCATATCCCGCGCTGCGCAGTTTCGTGAAGCTCGAGCTGTGCCACGCCATACAGGAGCAGTTCCCCGAGGCTGAGGCCGTGGCCGGCGTGGCTACGGGAGCGATAGCCCAGGGTGCCCTCGTTGCCGACCAGCTGGGCCTGCCCTTCGCCTACGTGCGCAGCAAACCGAAGGATCACGGCATGACGAACCTCATCGAGGGCGACCTCACGCCGGGCATGAAGGTCGTCGTGGTGGAAGACCTCATCTCCACCGGCGGCAGCAGTCTGAAGGCTGTTGAGGCCCTGCGCGCCCACGGCTGCGAGGTTGTGGGCATGGTGGCTTCCTACACCTACGGCTTCCCCGTGGCCGAGAAAGCCTTTGCCGATGCCGGCGTGAAGCTCGTCACCCTCACCGACTATGAGCATGTGGTGGCCATTGCAGCCGAGACAGGATACATTGCCGCCGCCGATATCGAAGTGCTTAACGAGTGGAGGAGCAATCCCTCGGAATGGAGAATTTAAATGAAGAATGAAGAGTGAAGAATGAAGAATTTGCTGCCGCTGTGGAATAATATGTCACGCCGCATGGTAATTCTTCATTCTTCACTCTTCATTCTTCATTAAAATAAAAGTTATGAGCAAGTTTGAAAGTAGCATAAAGCAGATACCTTATTCGCAGGCGGCCGTATACCGCTGCATCAGTAATCTCGAGAATCTTGAGCGTGTGCGCGACCGCGTGCCGGAAGATAAGGTAAAGGATTTCCGCTTCGACCACGATTCGGTCAGTGTCAACGTGGCGCCGGTGGGCGAGCTCACCATGCGCATCATCAACCGCGAGGAGCCGAAGTGCGTGAAGTTTGAGGCGGAGAAGTCGCCCATTCCCTTCAATCTGTGGATTCAGGTGCTGCCCGTGACGGAGACGTCGAGCAAGATGAAGCTCACGCTCGAGGCAGACATCAACCCGTTCATCAAGGGTATGGTGTCCGGACCGCTGAAAGACGGTATCGAGAAGATTGCCGACGCGCTGGCCATGGTGCCGTACGAGTAGCAAAGCCCCTACCGCCTCCCCCAAAACAAGAGCGGCCATCCTCACGGACGGCCGCTCTCTTTCTTTTACTTTTCTATTAACCACAACTGGCTTGCTGTGGATTTCTTTATCAGTCTTCGTCCTCGTCCCAGAGTCCGGAGCCGTGTCCCTTAGACATGCCGGGGCCGGTGGCATCCTTGTCAAAGATGCCGCCTGTGCCGCCGCCGTTATCATCAAATGTCATTCCATTTCCCGGCGAAGCTGCTATTACCTGTTCTGTCTCGATGTTTATTATCTCGGTTGCCGGTTTGATATATTTTTTCATATCTGTATTCTTTTTATTGTTTATTTATACCTTATTATATATATGTCGCTTCCAGATTATTTCACGATAACCTTCTTGCCGTTCTGTATGTAGAGACCCTTTGTCGGGTTGGCCACGCGTACGCCGCTGATGCTGTAGTATGCACCGTCGGCCTTTGCGGCATTGCTGATTTCGTTGATGCCTGTCGTGTCGCCGAATACTATCTTGAGGCTCTTGGCGTTAGCTGCAGCCGTGGGAACTTGCAGATAAGCCTTGCCGGCAGCAACAGAGTTGCCTGCGGCCTTGTAGAATCCGATTACGCCGTCGACATTGTTGAGGATGTAGTTTGTATTTCCTTCAGTCTCGGTAGCGAGAGACTCGATAGCTGTTGTCACGCCAACGAAGTCGTTGCCCTCATTCTTCTGAGCATCAACAGCTACGGGGATATTCTCTGTTGCAGCACTTCCTGCGATAGAGCGGAGCAGTACGCCCTCACCGGCAGCAACGGTATTAACCTTTGTCAGTGTTACGGTGCTTGCGCCAGCATTGATAGTAGCTTTGTATGCCTCGATGTTCTTTGCATCGGTGAAGTCTACGCCAACGGTCGGGCAGTAGGTGGCGAGGCCGGCTTCGCCGATGGAAACCGTCTCGGTAGCATCACCGGTCTTGATGATGTAAACGAAGTCGATGCAGCGTGCCGGATTTGTTGTGGCACCGAGTGTGATATCAGTATTTTCGGTCAGTACGAATTCTTCAGTGTTGTAGTCTATTATAGATCCAATGCAAGTGAATGTGCCGATAGTTGTTTCGCCGGCCTTGAATATAAAGTCTACGCCTGTGCCACCCCATGTGGATGTATATAGTTTGTATTTACCTGCGGGCAGAGTTGTTATTAAAGCATCGTTCTCACCGGCATTGTAAGCACCGAGACCATTAGAGCAACGTGCGTTTGAGTTGGCGGCTGTGGAAACGGTCAGAGTCTCGATGTCCTCGGCCTCTGCGAGAAACGCTACACTTGTCGTTTTAGTGGCGGTATAGTCAATCGTTGCCTCCACATTGTTATGAGTCATCTCAAAAGTCTTCAAATACCATCCGGCCGAGCCTTTACCTGCCGAATAGAGTGTGCCGTCCTGTGCGAGATAACGCGGATAAGCGATGTCAAACGTTTCGCCTTCCCAATCAGTTCCTTCCTTGATTATGCCGCCGAGGCTGCTCTTCAATGTGTAAGCAAATTTTTCGGCTGCACGGTATGTTATGGTAACGACTTCCGAGCCGTCTTCTGCAATGGTCTTGCCTTCGGCATCATCGCTTACATAGATATACTTTTGAGTATTGTCCTCATTGTATAATGCGGCTTTTTCGTTTTCCATCAAGGCGATACTTTCGCCAACAGTACCACTCTTTTCAACTGTCTTAAGTTCTACATCGCCGGCAACGTATTTCAAAGTATATTTTGCAACTTTCACGGCTGCGATTTCCGTTGTCCCAACTTTGTAGCTCTTGACATACATGTCTCTGTCATAACCGCTTCCTCCTGTTACAGACAACTTTACTGCCTTGAGACCTGCACTTTGTGTATATGCGGAATATGTGTTGCCATCAATTGTAACAACAGCATTATTACCGGTGAATTTGACAGAAACACTAACTGTCGAGCCACCGGCCTTTTTCATGTGTCCGGCAGACAACGCAGCTGTTTCTGTTGTTCCGTCATTTTTTGCGTAAATGACATTACAGCCGTATGCCCAACCGCCGGAAGTTTCCTGAATGGCAAATACGAAATCGCCTTCCTTATTGAAATACGAAATGGTGTAATTTGTGTTAGCCTGTCCCTTGTCTTTCGGACTGTAGACTTCATATGCCACATTTACCTCATGTGTTTCATCTCCGATTGCATTTGCGAAAGTAAGGAAATCACGGTTCTCGTAGTTATTGGCGGGGTTGCTATTGTTGGTCATGTAAAGACCGTCTGTTCGCAACATGTCGCTCAACTCGCTTCCCCATGTGTAAGTGTCTGTTGATTCCAATTCTCCTGGGAAAGTCTGATCAACAACGGTGACCTTGTCACCTTCCGCAGCCCACGCATTCACACCCATGACCAATCCGATGGTCACGAGCAATGTTTTAAGTAAGTTTTTTCTCATAACAAAAATTAAGTTATTAGTTAATAATCTATTTGTAAATTCTGATATATTGGGTCCACACGCGCTTGTAGGGACAGAGCTTGTCTTTGTCCGCAGCCCGTAAGGGCTTATGTCAGATGTGTTGCTTCGCTTTTGTCTGTATCCGGTTTCGCATGCCGGCGTGGCGGACAAAAACGAGATTATGTCCCTGCAAGGGTGATGGGTGTATGATGAAAGAGGGAAAACGCCACTGTCCGGACATGGCATAGCGCCACTCCGGACCGTGTGATGCGAATAAACAGGTGCGTATTTCGTGTGTGCCGGCAACCGCAGGCACTCTAAAACAGCGTCACGAACAGAATTGTAACGACTTTTTACCCCCCCCATTTGGGTTTTCAGACGCTTCGCTGAATCAGCGAGCATGCGGATATGTGAGGATAAAACGTTCATTGTTTGTCTCTTTCGGTTTGTATGTAGTCAATAGTTCGCGGCCGCAAATATAGCCATAAAATTCCGAACGGCAAAATATAATGTGGTTAAAAAGCACGTTGTATAAAAAGTTTTGTCACATCCGAGTCTTTTATAAGCAGTGGCCGGATGCCTTTTGGCATAGTCACAGAATCGTAATGGAGCGGCATCCGTTTCCACGGAGCGGCTCCAGGGGTTGTTACGTGCCGCGCGTAACATCGTTACATGGCTCATGTTACACTGTTACCTGTGGCACGTAACACTGTTATCTGTTGCACGTAACGTCATGACATTGTATCGGTAATGCTTTCATCGGCAATTTTCTTTATCACAGTCATCTCAACATTGTCATAGTCAGACTTGTCGTATGCGTATATGAGATACAGGCAATCGTTTTTCTCCAGCATGCTAAGGGTAATAATACGGCATCCTCCGGACTTGCCCTTACTTTTGGAAGATATGGCCATTCTCACCTTGCGGAAGCCTCCTCCCAAATCTATGCCCATGTCTGGATTTCTTGAAAGCTCGTCGACGAGATTTTGGTAATCGGCATTGAAGCTGCGATATTTCTTGGCGATGGATTTCGCGCTCCTGATGAACGACTTGGTAGCAATGACTTTCATCAGAACACAACGTCTTTAGCCAGCGGCAGTTCTGCTTTCCCTTCCACATGTGCCATGACCTCAGCGTATGATGCCCGTATATCCCGTTCAATGATTTCATCCGCATCTGTTATCGGCATAATCTTGAAATTGCCATACCTTGAAGTAAGGAGGACCGACTGCCCGTTCCTCGCTGCGGTCAGGAATTTACCCTGATTCTCGCGGAATTCCCGTGCTGATACTATCTGCATAATTTTAAATCGTTTTGTTTTTTTGCAATACAAAGTTAGGTATTTAAGCACATCCAGTAACCGTTTTGGTATCAATTTTAGTTTTTTTTAATAATAAATATAGTATATCTGTACTTTTACTCCGTAGGCCGGCACGGCTTGCGGCCTGCGGATTTTTCATGCTTAGTGATGCCTTTTTCTTTTTTTTATGTACTTTTGCATGCAGCATAGCAGAGCCCGTATCCGATGGAGACGGGTTGAAAGATAACAAGACACGATAAACAAGATAACGATGGCGAACAAACTTTGGGAAAAAGACTTTGAGGTGAACAGCGAGATAGAACGCTTCACCGTGGGACGCGACAGGGAGATGGACCTCTATCTGGCACGCTACGACGTGCTCGGCTCCATCGCACACATCACCATGCTCGAGAGCATTGGGCTGCTCACGGCCGCTGAGCTGGAGCAGCTGACGGCCGAGCTGCGGCGCATCTACGCCGTGTGCGAGAACGGCGGGTTCGAGATTGAGGACGGCGTGGAAGACGTGCACTCGCAGGTGGAGCTGATGCTCACCCGCAAGCTCGGCGACATGGGCAAGAAGATACACAGCGGGCGCTCGCGCAACGACCAGGTGCTCGTAGACCTCAAGCTCTTCATCCGCAACGAGCTGAAGGAGATTGCCCTCGCCGTGCGCGACCTCTTCGGCGAGCTGACTGCCAAGAGCGAGGAGTATAAGGACGTGCTCATGCCCGGCTACACCCACCTGCAGGTGGCCATGCCCAGCTCGTTCGGCCTGTGGTTCGGCGCCCATGCCGAGAGCCTCGCCGACGACATGCTCTTCCTTCAGGCCGCCTACCGCATGACAAACCGCAACCCCCTCGGCTCGGCAGCGGGCTACGGCAGCTCGTTCCCCCTCGACAGGGCCATGACGACGCGCCTGCTCGGCTTCGCGTCGATGGACTATAACGTGGTCTACGCACAGATGGGCCGCGGCAAGACCGAGCGCAACGTGGCCTTCGCGATGGCCTCCGTGGCCGGCACGCTCTCGAAGCTCGCCTTCGACGCCTGCATGTTCAACAGCCAGAACTTCGGTTTCGTCAAGCTGCCGAAGGAGTGCACCACGGGCAGCTCCATCATGCCGCACAAGAAAAACCCCGACGTCTTCGAACTGATACGTGCCAAGAGCAACAAGCTGCAGGCCCTGCCGCAGCAGATAACGCTCATCATGAACAACCTGCCGACGGGATATTTCCGCGACCTGCAGATAATAAAGGAGGCCTTCCTGCCCGCCTTCGGCGAACTGAAGGACTGCCTGCGCATGGCGGCATACATCATCAGCCGCATCGAGGTGAACCGCGCGATACTCGACAACCCGATGTACGACCCGATGTTCTCCGTCGAGGAGGTCAACCGCCTCGCCGCCGCCGGCATGCCGTTCCGCGACGCCTATAAGAAGGTGGGGCTCGACATCGAGGCTGGCCGCTTCGTCCCCGACCGCAATATACATCACACCCACGAGGGCAGCATAGGCAACCTCATGACCGCCGACATCACCGCTATGATGGACAGCATAATGGACGGCTTCGGATTCGACGCGGCGGAAGCGGCGGAGAGGGCGCTGGTGGAGCCATGAGGCCCCTCCCGGCCTCCCCAAAGGGGAGATGAAGGGAGTGCAGGTTGGCTTTGGCTGTTTCACAGCTTTCCCTACAGCCCCTACAATTCCCTACTATTCCCTGCCATCCCTCCATGTTTCAACCTACTTTCATAAAAAAAGAAGACCGACCTATGCGACGATACCTTATTATATATATATGTATGCTCTTGCTGGCGGCGTCGTGCGACAAGGCCGAGGAGCGCTACAGCACGGAGTATGTGTGCAACTTCACGTTCAGCACGCAGCTCCGCCCCACGAGCATCCTCGCCCGCGTGTGGACCAATCCCGGGATGTTCGTGCGCGTGGAGGTGGCGAAGCGCAGCGGCGTGCACCACGTGCTGCTCTATCCGAACAACGGCGACGCACCGGAAGACATCGCCATGACCACGGCCATAGACAACGACCGGATAGACTACAGCCACATCGGGGCTAACGGGAGCATCATCGTGGGGTGCACCACCACGAGCGAGTGGCGGGGCTACGATGCGCAGTGCCCCTACTGTCTCAGCACGCACAGCAGCACGGCCTTCCCCCTGTCGTGGGCCGACAACGGGCAGGCCGTGACGTGCAGCGGCGCCGGGGGCTGCGGCCGCAAGTACAACCTGAACTACGGAGCCTCGGCCGACGGTCACCGGCTGATAGAATACCGCGTGCGCTACGACGGCAACCTCGTCACCGTGCGCAACCGCTGATGTCTTAAATTGTGTAAAAACGTTGGCCGTTACAAGAATAAATGATACCTTTGCAGCCGCAAGAGAATGCGGAAATAGCTCAGTTGGTAGAGCACGACCTTGCCAAGGTCGGGGTCGCGGGTTCGAGTCCCGTTTTCCGCTCGCTTGAGTCAGAGGCTGCCGCAATGGTGGAATTGGTAGACACGAGGGACTTAAAATCCCTTGACCAGTGATGGTCGTGCGGGTTCGAGTCCCGCTCGCGGCACGGTCTAAAGGCGATTAAAAGGTAAAAGGGTAAAGAGGTAAAAAGGTAAAAAGCCATGCGGCGTGAGCCTTTACTTCTTTACCCTTTTATCTTTTAATTTATATTTTGAACACAGAGACACGGAGACACAGAGATACCTTTTTCAGTCTCTGTGTCTCCGTGTCTCTGTGTTCTATTGTCTCCTCTAAAGACTCGGCTGTCTCGCCGCACGGCTTTTTTTACCTTTTTACCCTTTTACCTCTTTACCTTTAATTGCCTTTAAATGTCTAATTTTTGATAAATAATAACTAAAATCTGAAATTTAGCGGGCAAAAGGCTTGTTAAGTCACGCCTGTTTCTTATCTTTGCATTATGAACCCGCGTTGCTGCCGTGCCCCTGCGGAGGGCGGTTTGCTGTGTTTCGTGCGGTTCTTGTGCTATCGATGAATAACTAATAAATATGAACAATATGCAGAAGAACAATTTGGTTTTACTCTCGGCAGCATCAGTGCTGCTGCTGTCCACGTCGTGCTCCTCAAAGCTGGGTAGCCTGTCGGCAGACAACTTCAAGGTGGTGCCCGACCCGTTAGAGGCACATGCAGGGCAGGTGCCGGCCACGGTGAACGGCATGTTCCCCGAGAAATACATGAAGAAGAAGGCCGTAGTCACCGTGACTCCCGAACTGCGCTACGGCAACGGACAGGTGGCACGCGGCGCGAGCGCTACCTTCCAGGGTGAGAAGGTGGCCGGTAACGACCAGACCATATCATACGCCGTGGGCGGAAACTATACGATGAAGACCAGCTTCAAGTATGTGCCCGAGATGCAGAAGAGCGAGCTCTACCTCACCTTCGACGCCCGTGTGGGCAAGAAGGCGGTCGAGGTGCCGGCAGTGAAGGTGGCCAACGGTGTCGTTGCAACGTCTGAGCTGTGCAAGACCACGGTGCGCGGCGCACAGGGAATCATCGCCCCCGATGCCTTCCAGCGCGTGACAGAGCAGAAGCAGGAGGCCAACATCAAGTTCCTCATCCAGCAGGCCACGCTCCGCAAGAGCGAGCTGAAGAACAACTCCGTGACCGAGTTTGTCAGGCTGCTCAAGGACATCAATGCCAACCAGGAGGGCCTGAACCTCAACAACGTGGAGATTTCTGCATACGCATCGCCCGACGGAGGCTTCAAGCTGAACGAGAAACTGGCCAACCAGCGCCAGCAGAACACCGAGAAATATGTGCGCCAGCAGCTCAAGGGCACACAGCTCGACGCCCCTGTTGACGCCGGCTACACCGCACAGGACTGGGAGGGATTCCAGGAGCTGGTGAAGGCTTCAGACATTCAGGATAAGGACGTCATTCTCCGCGTGCTCTCCATGTACAAGGACCCCGAGGAGCGCGAGCAGCAGATAAAGAACATCAGTCACGCCTTCCGTGAGCTGGCCGACGGCATCCTGCCTGAGCTGCGCCGCTCACGCCTCACCATCAACTACGAGGTCATCGGCCGCGACGACGAGCAGATCATGGCCCAGCTCGCTTCAGACCCGAAGCAGCTCAGCGTGGAGGAGATGCTCTATGCAGCCACGCTGCCCGAGACTGCCGCCGAGCAGGAGGCCATCTACAAGAAGACGGCTGAGGTATATCCCGGCGACTGCCGTGCATACAACAACATCGCAGTGCTCGAATATGCCAAGGGCAACTACCCGGAGGCCAAGAGATATGCAGACAAGGCAAGGAGCATCAGCGGCAGCTGCGCTGAGGCTAACGCCAACCTCGGACTCCTCGCCCTGCAGGCTGGCGACGTGAACGCCGCCGAAGGATTCATCGCGAAGGCTGTCGGAGCCAAGGGCTACGAGGAGGCCCTCGGCAACCTGCACCTCGCCCAGGGCAACTATGCACAGGCTGAGGCCGACTTCGGCAAGACCGCTTCCAACAGCGCAGCCCTCGCACAGATTCTCAACAAGAACTATTCTGCCGCTGCCGCCACACTGGGCAACGTGAAGAATGCAGACGCCATGACCGACTACCTCAAGGCAGTGCTCAACGCCCGCCAGGGCAACAGCGGCGCTGCGGCTGACGCCCTGCGCAGCGCGATAGGTAAGGACGCGTCGCTGGCCAAGTATGCGGCAAACGATATCGAACTGAAAAATATCATCAAGTAAGCTGAAATGCGGCTGACAGGATTATTGCTGCTCACCCTGATTATGGCTTCCTGCGGCACCGAGAGCGGACGTTTCCGTATCGAGGGCCGCTTCCGGAACCTTAATCAGGGTGAGTTCTATGTATACAGCCACGATGGCGGCACCGACGGCATGGACACCATACACGTCGCGTCGGGCCGTTTCGCATACGAGACGGACCTCGACCATCCGGCAACGTTCATCATCGTGTTCCCCAACTTCTCGGAGCAGGCCGTCTTCGGAAACTCCGGCGAGACCGTCACCATAGAAGGAGACGCCTCAAACCTCAAGGAGATGGAGATAAAAGGCACGGAAGACAACGACGAGATGACTGCCTTCCGCATGCGGCTGAACAAGCTGATGCCGCCGGAGGTGAGTGCCGCCGTGGCCGGGTTTGTCAGGGAGCATCCGGCTTCGCCTGCCGCCCTCTATGCCGTCGAGCGCTATCTCGTGCGCAGTGCCGTGCCCGACTACCGCAAGGCCTACGAGCTGACGGGCGTCATGCAGAAGGCCGCCCCAGACAATATGAAGGTCGCCGGCATGCGGCGCGAGCTGAAACAGCTCATCGCCTCTGAGCCCGGTGCCTCGCTCCCCGCTTTCACGGCGAAGGCCATGGATGGGCGTATGGCCGGCAGCAAGGACCTCAAAGCCAAGGTGAACGTCGTCTGCCTGTGGGCCTCATGGAGCTACGACAGCCAGTCGATGCTGCGCACGCTTAAGGAACTGACACGCAAATACGGGAAGGACATGGCCGTGGTGAGCATCAGTGTCGACGGGGTGGCGGCCGACTGCGACCGTGCCCTCGAGCGCGACTCCATCAGTTGGCCCAACATCTGCGACGGCAAGATGTGGGACTCGCCGCTCCTCGGCAAGACCGGACTGGCCACGGTGCCGGGCTGCATCATTGCAGACGCCAAGGGAAAGATTATCGCCCGCAACCTCAGCCGCCAGCAGTTGCGAGACAAGATAGAATCAATGCTGAAATAAACACATAGGCACATGCTTGTAAAGACATACTGTGCAGCGGTGATGGGCCTCGAGGCCACTACCGTGACGGTCGAGGTCAGCATGTCGCGCGGGGTGATGTATCACCTCACCGGACTTGCCGACACGGCCGTGCGCGAGAGTCACGACCGCATCGTGGCCGCCCTGCAGAACAACGGGTATAAGTTTCCCGTGGCCGACATCACCGTGAACATGGCCCCGGCCGACATACGCAAGGAAGGCAGCGGCTATGACCTGCCGCTCGCCATCGCCATACTGGCCGCCGCCGGAAAGGTTGATGCCGGACGCCTCGGCGACTACATGATGATAGGCGAGCTCGGCCTCGACGGCCGCCTGCAGCCCGTGCGCGGTGCGCTGCCCATCGCCATCAAGGCGCGGGCCGAGAAGTTCAAGGGGCTCATCGTGCCGAAGCACAACATACGCGAGGCCGCCGTGGTGAACAACATCGATGTCTACGGCATGGAAAGCATCACCGACGTCATATCGTTCTTCAACGGCGGCACGTCGGTGGCCCCCACGGTGGTCGACACCCGCAAGGAGTTCTACGACCATCAGAGCAGTTTCGAGTTCGACTTTGCCGATGTCCGCGGGCAGGAGAGCGTCAAGCGTGCCCTCGAGGTGGCTGCCGCCGGCGGTCACAACCTCATCATGATAGGCCCGCCGGGCAGCGGCAAGTCCATGATGGCCAAGCGCCTGCCCTCCATACTTCCGCCGCTGTCGCTCTCCGAGAGTCTTGAGACCACGCAGATACACAGCGTTGCCGGCAAGCTCAGCCGCGACACGTCGCTGATAACGTGCCGTCCGTTCCGTTCTCCCCATCACACCATTTCTCAGGTAGCCCTCGTCGGCGGCGGCCACAGCCCGCAGCCTGGCGAGATTTCGCTTGCCCACAACGGCGTGCTCTTCTGTGACGAGCTGCCGGAGTTCAACCGCACCGTCCTCGAGGTCATGCGCCAGCCGCTCGAAGACCGCCGCATAACCATCTCGCGGGCGAAGTATACCATCGAATATCCATGCTCGTTCATGTTCGTAGCCTCGATGAACCCATGCCCGTGCGGCTACTACGGCGACCCTACGCACCGCTGCGTGTGCTCTCCCGGGCAGATACAGCGCTACATGAACAAGATCAGCGGGCCGCTGCTCGACCGCATAGACATACAGACCGAGATAACGCCCGTGCCCTTCAGCGACATATCACGTGCCGAGCCGGGCGAGCCGAGTGCTTCCATCCGCGGGCGCGTCATTGCCGCCCGCCACATTCAGGAGCAGCGCTTCAAGGCCTGCCGCGGCATCCACTGCAACGCGCAGATGACCGAGCGCATGATTCACGAGTATGCCGAACCCGATGCCGCAGGCATCAGCATGCTCCGCATGGCTATGGAGCGGCTCTCGCTCTCGGCCCGCGCCTACAACCGCATTCTCAAGGTTGCCCGCACCATCGCCGACCTCGAAGGCTCTCCCGCCGTGCAGACCCACCATCTGGCCGAGGCCATCGGCTACCGTAACCTCGACCGTGGAGACTGGGCCGAGCGCGGCGTGTAAGCGGGGTTGCCTGCAGGCAGGTTGTGGCAGGAGGCTTGTTGATAAATATTTTTCTTTTTGGGGGATTGGAGTAGGTCTTCCGACTGTTTCAGACGTATTTTATTAAAGATGTCAACAGTCAACTCTAATCATTACCTTTATAATATGAGAAATATTTTATTAACTATCTTAGCCTTGTCGGTTCAGCTCTGTATGCAGGCTCAGGGAATGAAAGCCTTGCAGATATCCACTACGGAGCATGATATCTGGCATGTCTATCCGAGCACTGTTACGGAGAACGACAACAACCCGTTGCGCCTTAAATTCAAGAGTGACGATGTCAACTGCACGTTCCGTAGTTTCGGAACATGTTTCAATGAACTTGACTGGTATGCCCTGCAGCTGCTTCCAAAGGAAGAGCAGGACAAGTTCTTTCATAACTTGTTTGACCCGAAGGGCGACCTGCGCTTCACGTTAGGGCGTATCCCGATGGGTGCAAGCGACTATGCAGCCCAGGAGAATTTCTATACCCAGCTGTATCACGAGCGTAATGAAGGCATCGGGATATGGGACGCCTGGTACAGTCCGGACGAGATGCCTAAAGGCGAGCAGGACCTCACGATGGAGCATTTCACTCTTGAACGCGACAGGAAAGCCATCATCCCGTTCATCAAGCGGGCTATGCAGGAGAATCCGGAGATGAACTTCTGGTGCTCTCCGTGGAGTCCTCCCATGTGGATGAAGAAGAGCGAGCACTACAGCAACCGCGCCGGCTATGGCAACGGATTGGATGTCACCTATCCGCGCTATACCACCCAGTTCAAGATGGAAGACCCGATTCTGAAGGCACACGCCATGTACTTCAGCCGCTTCATTACCGAATACGGCAAGGAGGGTATACCGATTACCGGCTGCTGCTATCAGAACGAGGCCTACACGGTGAACTATTACCCCAACACCTCATGGAGTGCCGAGGATGCAGGAAAATTCAACGCAGACTATCTGATTCCTTACCTCAACGAGCACAACCCCGGAGTGAAGGTCTGGTTGGGCACGTTGAATACGGATAACGTAAACAATATTGAGACCATACTGAACACTGTAAGTACGGCTGAAGGCTATCAGGGCAAACGGTTGTCCGAGATGGTGGCCGGCGCCGGATTCCAATGGGAAGGCCGCAATGCCATCGCCACCATCCGTAAGGATTACCCCGGGTTGGAGATGATTCAGACCGAGAGTGAGTGCGGCGGCGGAACGTTCGACTGGGGAGCCGGCGTGCATACTTTCGAACTCATCCATCACTATCTGAAGAACGGTTGCGTGGACTATACCAACTGGAACTCCATCCTGGGCGGAAACGGCCGCGGCCCCTTCATGAACTGGTGGCAGAATGCCCTTGTCCATATCAACGAGAGGTTGCCCCGTGCCAACGGCACATGCACGGCTTATTATACACCGGAATATTATGCCTATAAGCATTACAGCCACTTCATCTGCAAGGGCACAAAGATACTTAACAAGCCCGTCGACAAGGACCTGCTGCTCGTCGCACAGCGCCCGGACGGCCTGTATGTGGCCGTTGTCGGCAACGAGGCTTCCATGGAACGCTCACTGAAATTAGACATCGACGGGCACTGCATCGACGTAAACGTGCCGGCCCGCTCAATGAACACGTTTGTCGTCGGCACAGAAGAACAGATTAATACGCTCTCTACTGAAGAAGGATTGAAAGACGGTGAGCAGGAGTATCCGGCCGACAACACCCATACTGCGCAGATAGATCCGACACAGAAGTATTATCTCTACAACGTCAAGGAAGGCAAATATCTGAATGCCGGAGGCCGTTTCGGAACACGGCCGGTGTTGGACGAGGTCGGATGCGAGTATGTGCTGGAATACAGCGACGCCGGCAATGACTACTGGCTGGCCACTCCTTATGGCAACGGCACGCACCTCGGATGGATGAATGTAGGTGGAATCAGCGTTGAGCAGAATTACTATATGGACAGTGGCTCATCCAAAGAGAAGCTGACTTTTTATCCCACCAATGAAGAAAATGTTTATGCCATCGGCATCAACGGATATTATCTGACTTATAAGACATCTTTCTCAATCGGCGACCTGAACGAGGGCGAACTCGGCTGGGGCCAGCAAGTCAAGGACGGTGACAATGTGAATGAGATGGACGGCTGCCTGTGGAAGCTGGTGACGGCCGACGAACGCTGGGCACAGGCAAAGGAGGCTACCGCTGACAGTCCGGCCGATGTGACCTTTGCCTGCCTCAAGAATCCTGACTTCAACCGCCTTCATGACGGCGACGACGTGTGGAGCCAGGCCCCGAAGACTCCTGGAATAGAAGCAGATCCGTATCGTGAATATATCGGCGAGTTCAGCAACAGCGAGAATTTAGACGCTTATCTCGATCTGACACATCTTCCTGCCGGAGTATACGAGTTCTCACTGGCCGGATTCTATCGCGGTGCAGGCAGTCCTGCCACGACTGATGAAAATACTGCAGTATCCGTTTATGCCAAAGGCGACGGCGAGGCTGTGACCGGCTTACTGCCGACATGGGCTGCCGGCCGCCATGAAGGAAAGGCCGGGCAGGGCGCAGAGCTGGAGGTTACGGATGCCAAAGGATGGTTCGTACCAAACAACGACGTCTCTACCACATATTATTTAGGTAAGGGCTGGTATCCCCGCACTGCCGTTAGCACTACTGTCAAGGATGGAAAGCTGCGTGTAGGAATCAGCGCTCCGGCCTTGGCCGGTAATGAAAAGGTCGATTTCGACAACCTGCGTGTCAAGTACTATCCTTGTGGCGACGATGCGGCTTTGAATATGGAATACCTTAACAAGCTGAATGCAAAGATAGAAGAGGCCAATGCTTTGTTGAAGAATTCTTCTGTTCCGGCAGGTAAGGAAGAACTCTCTGCTGCTATAAATGCTGCGCAGAAGGTGTATAACGACCAGCCGGCATGGGCTGTAAGCCAGCAGGCCATCTTTGAACTTGAAGATGCCATGGAGGCTTTCAAGAAGGTACAGGAATCCGGAGACATGGCGGATGTAATCAAAGAGCACAAGGGTGATATATCATTCCTGCTGCCGAAAATCACTGCGTGGACGATATCGGCCGGCAATGTGGTGCGCAATGAGGTTACGGGTGAGAATTGGGATGGCAAGTCTGACAGCCAGACCGGATTGGTAAAGGTGTACAACGGAACGGCCTCGACCACACTCTCAGGCATGCCTGTAGGCACTTATCGCCTGGTTGCATCGGTGCGTGGACCTAAGGGCAACCGTATCCTGGCTTCCGTCAACGGTCAGAAGGAGTCTGCCGTAGTCCTTCCCGGATGGAATATTCAGGAAGCCAGCACGGCTCCTATCATCAATATGAACGGCGTACAGATGACGGCTGCCGCCGGAAACACCGGCTATAACACTGCCAGCAACAGCCAAGGATGGTGCTGGCTCGCGGCTGAGGGAAAGCTGGACAAGGCCGGCGACCTTACCCTGACCATTGCATCCAATGCCGGAGAAGGACAGATAAGCAATGTTTACCTGTACTATATGGACAACGGCGATGTCGTAACATTCACGGAAGGAGAGAAACTGGCCAATACTGACAAAACCGTGACCGCGGATATCTGTGTCAGCAATCCTAACGCCATCATAGAGAGTGACGCTGCTTTCACGACAGCTGCCGGCGCAGCACCGAACAATAACTTGGTGGACGGTAGTATCGCAGACCTTGTTCTCTTCGGCGGCTATGCCTTCCAGCCGGTGAATGCCACGGCCGCCAATGTGACCTTACATACCAATCTGGCTGCAAACAGTTGGGCAGGATTGTGCCTGCCGTTTGTTCCGGAAGAGGAACTGGCATATTACCAGCCTTCTTTAATCAACAATACGGGAATCATTGTGAGCACGGTCACCGCTGATGTTGTTCCCGACAAGCCCTATCTTGTAAAGACATCCGTTCCGTTGTCCTGCCTGACAGCACACAACGTGGAGTTGAAGAGCGGCACATCGCTGACCAATACGTCTGATATTGCCACAATGACCGGTACTTATGAGTCGGCGACTGTAGCCGAGGGAGCAAGAAACTATATCCTTCACAACAACCGTCTGGAGCTTGCCGGGCAGGACACCAAGGTGGCGCCGTTCGGTGCATGGCTCACTTTGAACCAGGAATCAGAGGTCAAGGCGTTCGATATAAAAGACGGTGACGCCATTGCAACGATCACCGTTGCTGAGGCTTGTACAGACGGGAAGGGACTGTATTACAGCACATACAGCTGCAGTAAGCCGTTTATTGTTTCTAATGATATCACTGTCTCTGAGGTCAGCGTGGTTAACGGCAAGCTCTCTGTCAGGCAATATGCTACCGGCGCCGTTGTTCCGGCAAACACCGGTGTGATGGTTTCGGCCAATATTGCGGGCGATCACATCGTCGCGCTTTCTGAAAATAACAACGGCACGTCGGTTCTCGGAAACGGGAACATGCTGCGGCCGACGGGCGATGAAGGCATTTCTGCTGCCGATATGGCAGGTAAGGACAGCGGCTGCAAGTTCTACCGGCTCACCATGCACGATGGCGTGACCATCGGATTCTACTATGGCGCAGAAGAGGGCGCCGCATTCGATGTCGCTGCAAACAAGGCTTATCTTGCCGTTCCGGTGGCTCAGGCTGCGAAGTTTAACGGCTTTGCACTCGACGGTAGCGACCCCACGGGCATCAGTTCAGTCACGGATGGCAGCGATGCAGCCGGCAACCGTGCTGTCTACAACCTGCAGGGACAGCGCGTAAACGGGAATGCCGCCAAGGGACTGTATATCGTTAACGGCAAGAAGTTGATAAAAGATTAGTAACCGACAGTGTACTCTCTTCCCGCCGCGCATGCAGAAGTGAGGCGGGGAGAGAGCTTCTAATAATGTGAAAAGCATCATGAAACGGAAAGAATACGTGAAACCGGCAATGGAAATCGTGCCGGTAGATTTTGAAAGCGGGATACTTGCAGCATCCGGAGTGTCTGATGGAGACAGTCCCGGCGATGTCTATAGCGGTGAAGATGTGACCTATTCCAAGCCCAACAAAGGATTGTGGGGTATCGGTGACGACAGCGAATGATTATTGCAGTGCCTCCGCCCGCTGACGGCGTCAATTCAGGCAAAGGGCGGATGTCATGACGCAGGATGTTTTTGAGGGTGTGCTTTACATGCTTCCATGCAGGAGCCATATATTGCACATCCTCTTTTTTATCCCATCCAAAAGCCCTTGCGGGCTGCGGACAAAGACAAGACTCTGTCCTTACGCGGGTGATGATACAGCCAATCAAGGCAATCATCATTAGTTTTTTGCCGAGCCGTGGGAACCAGTCAAGAAGGAAAAGGGGGATAATGAAACGGCCCGTTGCTTTGTAAATGGGAAAAATTAACGTACCTTTGCGAAGAAGTTGATAAAGCACCAGTATGGATAGAAGCAACGTTATAGAGATATACAGCTCGCAAGACGGCAGCATCCGGTTGGATGTCAAGCTGGAGAATGATACTGTTTGGCTGAGCGCCAATCAGATGTCGGTCTTATTCGACCGTGATGAGAAGACGGTTCGGAAGCATATTAACAATGTATTTAATGAGCAGGAGCTGACGAAAGAGGACAACACGCATTTTTTGCGTGTTGATGGAGTAAAGCAACCGGTAGCCTTTTATACATTGGATGTAATCATATCAGTTGGTTATAGAGTAAAAAGTAAGAGGGGTACACAGTTCCGTCGTTGGGCAAACAGCATCTTGAAACAATACATAATCAAGGGCTATGCCGTCAACCAGCAGATGGAGGTGGAGCGTTATAATGAGCTTAAGGATGTAGTGCGCCTGATGTCGCGTGCCATTTCCTTGCAGGAGAAAGTCACGGATACTGAGTACGGCGGCCTTTTCAATGTGATAAGTGATTATGTCTATGCCCTCGACACACTCGACCACTATGACTATCAGTCGCTTTCAGTCACTAAAACGACAAAGGCCGAGTCCTTCCGGGCGACATACGAGAATGCCATGGCAGCCATAAATGCCCTTAAAGGCAAGTTCGGCGGCAACCGGTGGTTTGCCAATGAGAAGGATGGTTCTTTCAAGAGCAGTATCGGGCAGATATATCAGACGTTCGGCGGTGAGGACCTTTACCCGTCGGTGGAGGAGAAAGCGGCCATGCTTCTCTATCTTGTCGTCAAGAACCATTCGTTCTCCGACGGCAACAAGCGCATCGCCGCCATGCTCTTCCTTTGGTTTCTTGACCGTAACGGCATCCTTTACGCTGAGGATGGACATAAGCGTATAGCGGATAACACACTCGTGGCGCTTACTCTTATGATAGCCGAGAGCCGCACGGAAGAGAAGGATATCATGGTGAAAGTGGTCGTGAATCTTATTAATAAGGAGAATCAATAACCTCGCTCACCATCCGGCGCTGAGGCGCCGAGGAGGGCGTGAGTTGGTAATCACAATTTATTCAATAACTGAAAACAAACGATGAGAAAGCTATTTATTATGTTGACGATGCTCGTGACGGCGGTTGCCGCCATGGGGCAGGAGAGACGTGAGTATGATTTCGTCGTAGCGCAGGACGGCAGCGGCGACTTCAAGACAGTGCAGGAAGCCGTCAATGCCGTGCCGGACTACCGCAAGGCGGGCGAGACACGCATATTCATACGCAACGGAGTGTATAAGGAAAAGGTGGTGCTGGCAGAGAGCAAGCAGGCCGTCACCCTCGTGGGAGAGAGCGTGGAAGGCACCGTCCTGACCTACGACGACTACGCATCGAAGCCTAACGTGTTCGGTGAGAACAAGGGAACGTCGGGCTCTTCGTCGTTCTACGTCTACGGACCGGACTTCCATGCCTTCAACATCACGTTCCAAAACACGGCCGGTCCGGTGGGCCAAGCCGTGGCAATGTTCGTCAGCGGCGACCGTGCGGTGTTCGTAAACTGCCGTTTCAAGGGCTTCCAAGACACGCTCTACACCTACGGCAAGCGCTCGAAGCAGCTCTATCGCGACTGCTACATCGAGGGAACGGTAGACTTTATCTTCGGCTCTTCGACCTGTTTCTTCGACAACTGCGAGATACGCAGCATCGGCCGTGGATACCTTACGGCGGCGTCGACACCCGAGGGCATGGCCTACGGCTATGTGCTCAACAAGTGCCGGCTGACGGCGGAGCCCGGAGTGGAGAACGTCATGCTGGGCCGGCCATGGCGTCCGTATGCAAAGACGGTATATGTCGACTGCGTGATGGGCAGCCACATCTCGCCCGTGGGATGGCACAACTGGGGCGTGGAGAAGGAGAAGACCGCCTTCTATGCCGAGACGGGTTCGGTGGATGCCGCCGGCAATGCCGTTGATGTGAGCCGCCGCGTGCCCTGGGTGCGCCAGGTGGTGCGTGAAGACTATACGATAGATAAAGTCCTTGCCGATGCCGACAAGCCCGACTGGTATAAGACAGTTGCCAGATGATAGACCTGAGCAAGATAGAAGCCGTGGCCTTCGATGCCGACGACACCCTCTGGGACTGCCAGTCGCACTTCGAGGCGGTGGAGAAACGCTATTGCCGGCTGCTCTCCGGGTATGGCGATGAGGAGGCGGTATCGGGCAGTCTGTTCCGTACCGAGGCGGCCAACATGGCCCTGTTGGGATATGGCACAAAGGCCTTTACGCTGTCGCTCATAGAGAATGCCGTCGCCGTGAGTGGCGGGCGGGTGAGCGGTGAGACGGTGGGCGAGATTGTCCGCATGGGCAAGTCGCTGCTCGAGATGCCGGCCACGCCGCTGCCCGGAGTGCGCGAGACGCTGGAGCGGCTGTCGGAGCATACGGCGCTGCGGCTCGCCGTGTTCACCAAGGGCGAGCTGCTCGACCAGGAGAACAAGCTGAAACGCTCCGGCCTTGCCGGATTCTTCAGTCATGTGGAGGTGGTGTCAGACAAGACATGCCGCGAGTATAAGGCCCTCTGCCGCCATCTCGGAGTGGCACCCGACCGCCTGCTGATGGTGGGAAACTCTTTCCGCAGCGACATTGCGCCGGCCATTGAGGCCGGTGCCTGCGCCGTGCACATTCCCTTCCACGTGGTGTGGGAGCTTGAAAAGGCCGAGGAGTTCGACCACGAGTGCATTGTCCGGCTGACGGAGTTCAGCGGGTTGTGCGAGGTGTTGGGGGTTGAGAAATGAGAGTGATGGGAGGTATGGGAATGATGGGAGGGCTGTGAATAACAGCAAAATTGTAGGGACATATTCTCGTATTTGTCCGCCCGCGATATATTGACAATCATCGTTATATTGCGGACAAATACGAGAATATGTCCCTACAATTTTGTGGTTATTCACAAAGGCGTTTGCGGCAACGCCCCGTTAATTTTGCGGTTATCCGCCGGAATAGATATTCCGGCATTCTTTTTAGCCGTTTATTTCACTATTTTCTTCCCGTTCACGATATATATTCCCTTTCCGAGGCGCTCCATGTCTGTACCGGCGAAGCGTCCGTCGATGGTGTATATCTTGCCCTCTCCGGCTTCTGCCGTGGCAGCCTTGATGCATCCTATGGCGGTGTCGTTGGCCGGTTTGGCCGTCACCTCATCGAGGTAGAACCTGCGGCGGGCAGCCTTGAACGTAACCTTTACCTTGCCTTTGCCGCTGATGGTCGTGGTGTAGTCGCCCCACTGGCCTTGCTCCAGCTTGAAAGTCGTGGTCGACATGGTAGCGTCGCCGCCCGTCACGGAGAGCTGCAGGGCTGTGCCGTCGCCGGGCCATGCGGCTGCCTTGAAGGTCAGTTCCGTCTCGCCGTCGATTTCAAACTCCGGTGTCGTGGTGTTTCCGTTCTGTACGTTCGAGCCGAAGCGTGCGCACTGATATCCTCCGAACTTGTTTGCTGACGTCCATCCGGCATTGTCCGGCACGAACGAGCCGCTGCCGACGCCGCTTCCGCTCCACAGTCCGTCGTTGCCGCCCTGTGCCGAGCAGATGTCGAACGACTCGTAGAAGATGGTGCCTTCCGGCTTGTTGCCGCCAATATCGGAGTTCCTTATCACCTTGAACGATATCGAGCCGTCAGCATCTTTGATGATGTTCATGATAGACTTGTCCATGAAATACGAGCCGTCGGTGTTCGCATTATACAGTTTCGTGGACGGTTCGGTCGTCTTGGTGAGCATGTTCACCGCGCCGTAGGGGAACGGGTCGCCGGCCAGGTCTCCCATAGAGTTGTCGCCGTCCTTGTTGTCTGCGTGTATGATGGTGCATCTCTGATGGTCGTTTATATATTCGTTTGTAGTGACGTTGACCATGTTGCTGCTCCAGATGTACGACCTGAAGTCGACGTGCAGCACGAGCATGCCCGAGCCGTAGAGTGCGCTGTCCCATCCCGTCTTCGTGCGGTTCTCGAACAGGTAGTATTCATCCTTGTGTCCGTCGTTATACATGATGAACGTCTCTCCGCCCTCGCTCAGTCCCTTCATGCCGGTGATTGTCGTGTCGCCGGTAATCACCGTCGGCTGCTTCCATCCGCAGTACATCCGCTCATAGCTCGTGTAGCCTGCCGGGCAGAAGCTCTCTTCTAAGTAGCTGCCGCTCGACATGGGGTCCCACGGGCCCATTCCGAAGTTGCCTCCGTACTGCGTGTCGTAGAAGTCGGGCAGTCCCATGCAGTGCGAGAACTCGTGGCATATCGTTCCGATGCCGTTTATCTGCGTGTCCGAGCGCAGTTCGTTGCTGCATGCGTAAGTGCTCACGCTGACGCCGTCGAACGACAGCGGGCGGTAGAGCTGCGACTCGTGCGGCCATATCGTGTTTGCGTTTCCGCCGTCGGCCTCGCCGCGTCCGGCGTAGAGCACGAACACCTGGTCCACCAGTCCGTCGCCGTCCCAGTCATAGTCGGCGAAGTTCACGTCCTTGTTAGCCTGGTTGCAGGCCTCGGTAATCATCGAGCGCACGTTCAGGTCGATGGCCCCGTTCGGGCCGTTCGTTCCGTAGTAGGCGTATCCCTGCGGCATGGTGTACGGTCCGACGACGTCGAAGTCGAGTGTGAACTGTCCGTCGCTCTGTGCCGAGAAGTAGTCTCTCACGCTGCCGCGGAAACCGTCGCTGCTGGTGAATCCCTCCTCATTGGCGATGCGGTTGTAGAGCGCCTGGTCGTGGCCGGCAGCGAACTTCGTGTCGGTGAACTCCACGAGGATGATGACGCCCTTCTTCGTTCCGATGTACGGCGTGTGCTCTCCGCCGATGACAGCCTTTGCCGGGCCTGCTGCGCTGCGCGCCTTCATGCGTGCTGCGTTGCGCTCCTGCCTGCGTTCCATTGCCTGTGCGCCCAATTTTGCGATGTCGGCACGCTCGTAGATGTCCGTGCCCGCCATCTGCGTATATCCGGTACCGTCGGCAGCCTGCCAGTAGTGTCCGAACTCGTCGCCTCTCAGTTCAACCCTTGCTTCTGTGCCGTCGGCCAGCCGTACGGTCTTCCAGATGCCCCTCTTGGCCGGTACTGCCGACATTAGCAGCGACACGGCGAGGAATGACATTGATATAAAAAATCTTTTCATGCTTGTTTTTAGCTTGTTTATTGTAACTTGCAAAGTTAATAATAAAAAGCGAAAGACGAAAGAAAACACCGTCTTTTAAGATTACGTCCCCGCCTCTTCGCACAGCGGGAGTATCTTTTCCGTGAGCTCACTCTCCGTCACCACCCTGCCGCGTAGCGTGCGCACCCTCGGGAACGAGGCGAAGAAAGCGTCGCCCGACGTGTACCAGCGGTGGCCGGCTATAGCCCGCGTGCGGCGTGCCATGGCGTCGAGGCGCTCCCTATATGCCGGGTTTGCCACTGCCACGAGCCGCCGTCCGTCTGCCGCATTTATCACCAGCACGTCGTATCCGGCCCTGACGTTGCGTTCAGCCACCACCCATTTCCTTGCCGGCGTGCTGACGCGGATGTCCCATCCGTGCTCCCGGTTGAGGCGCTCCATGATGGCCCTGAACGTCTTTCCGTGCGGCGACGTGTCCTTCAGGCCGTGGTATGCTATGTGGTAGTGTATCATCTCGTGCAGCAGGGTGTTGCGGTATTCCCGCTCGCCGGTGTCGTAGTAGGCGCTCACCTTTATGGTGAAGTCTGTCATCCGGTTTCTGCCGAAGGGCCATTTGCGCTGCCGCCGGCACCTGAACTGCCCCAGCATGGTGCGCGAGTTGCTCACCTTCAGCACCGGTTCGGGCAGCTCGCCGCCGAAATACTCCGTGTTGAACGATGCGAACCACTGCCGCAGATGCTCCGTTGTCAGTGTCATAGCTGTGTCTCCGCTCCCTTGTCCTACCTTTTCAGCACGGCCCTCACCACGAAGGCGCAGTGCATCGCGAGCGTCGCGGCGTGTCCGTAGTGCGCTGCCATCACGCGGTAGCGCTCCTTCAGCGATGCCCGGTGGTTCATCGTCGTCTGCCCCTCCTCCATGTAGTTTGCCACGGTGGTGCGGGCGTTGGTCAGCGGCAGCCTGCGTGCGGCGGCCTCCTTCATTATCCTTATGCACCAGTCCACGTCGGCCGAGAACCTGTATCGCAGGTCGTACTCCGTGGTCCGGGCGATGTCCGTGCGGGCGTAGAACGCCTGGTGGCATACGAGCATGCCCCGCATGAACGAGCGCCACGTCAGCCGCTTCGGCGGTCTGAGCCTGCGCGGGCGCAGGTAGCGTCCCTCGCCGTCCGTGATGTCGGTGTCTCCGTATATCACGGCGGGCAGCTGTCCGCCGGCAGTGCGTCCCGCCTCGGCCGCCGCCGCTATTGCCGCCACGGTGCCGCTTCCGGGGTAGCAGTCGCCTGCGTTCATGAACACCACGTAGTCGCCCGTGGCCATGCGCAGCCCCTTGTTCATGGCGTCGTATAGCCCGCGGTCGGGCTCGGACACGACGACGACGCTGTGTCCCGTGCCGGCAGCGTCGTTCTCTGCCTTGTATCTGCGGGCCATGTCTGCGGTGCCGTCCGTCGACGCGCCGTCGACGATGATGTGCTCGATGGCGCGGTGCGTCTGGCCGAGCACGCTGCCGAGCGTCCGCTCCAGCACCTTCGCCGCGTTGTATGTTATCGTAACGACCGAAATCCTTATCATGCGATGCCTCCGTCAGTAAGTTACAGCTTGTAGTGTTTTATGGCGAGGGCGTGGTTGTACACCTCGATATATTTCATTGCCACGCTCTGCTGAGACCAGTTGGCTGCCACCTTGCGCAGTGCCGAGGCCGCGAGCTTCTCCCTGTCGGCCTCGTGCAGCACCCAGCGGAGCCCCTTCGCGAGGTCTTCCGCACTGGCCAGGTCAGCCACGTAGCCGTTTTGCCGGTGGTCTATCATCTCCGGTATGCCGCCCACGCGGAAACCCACGCACGGCACTCCGCAGGCCATCGCCTCCATGATGGTGTTAGGCAGGTTCTCCGACAATGAGGGCAGCACGAACACGTCGGCCGCGTTGTATACGGCAGCCATCGTGTGCTCGTCGCTGATGTAGCCCAGCGGGAACGCCTCGAAGGGAATACCCTGCATCACGTCGTCCGCATGGCCGCCGATCACCGCCACTGCCGTGTCGTCCTTCATCCCGGGATATTGCTCCGCCATCATCCGGCAGGCCTCTGCCAGATAGTCCATGCCCTTATACCTGTTTGTGGCCTTCTGCGCCACGAAGAGTATGATGCGCTTGCCCTCCGGCAGTCCGGCGGCGCGGCGTGCGGCGCTCCTGTCGGCCGGGCGGAAGAGGCCCGTGTCTATCGGGTTGGGTATGGTGGTCACGGTCTGTCCTTTCAGCAGTGCGCTGCCTCGCGCCTCGCCTCCGAGCCATTGGCTGCACGTCACGTAGCTGATGTGCCTGTCCCGCAGCATGGCCGCCTTGCGGCGCCACGTCCTTGCGGCAAGGTCGCCCTCGCTGCCGTGCCCCGGCAGCAGCCTGCACCGTGCGCATCCGGTCTTGAAAGCCTTGCATCCGAGCGTGAGGTGGCATATCGCCGTGGCCGGCCACATGTCGTGCATCGTCCACACCACGGGCTTGCCCGAGTCGAGGATACGCCTTATCCCCGATGTGGAGAGCATCCCCTGGTTTATCCAGTGCAGGTGTATGACGTCGGCCTCGCGGAACTCCCGCGTGCGCGTGATGTCCGTTCCGGCGTTTGCAATGTCGGCCTCGAAGAGGTGCTTGCGCGAGAATCCCATGTGCGCGAATATCACGAGGCGCTCCCACAGGAAGCACCATCTGCGGCGGCGCCTTCCCGGCAGTGCGGCCACGGTGATGCTGTCGGTCTGCTTGTCGCCGACGAGCATCTTCGCTTTCACGCCGTTGTTGTTCAGCGCCTCCGTCAGTCGCCATGCCGCCACGGCCGCTCCGCCGGCCCGCTCGCTCGTGTTGACTATCAGTACTCTCATTTCTGCGTATGATGTTAGTTGCTGCAAAGATAGTCTAAAAAAACGATTGGGAGAAAAATATGGGGGTGTTTTTGGGAGAGGGGAGAGACCGGGAGGCCCTCAAGGAAGTGAAGTAAGCCCCTCCCGACCTCCCCAAAGGGGAGGAGAGTGGGAGAAATGGGAGGGCTGGGAATAATGGGAGGGGAGGCCGGGAGAGGTCTCTGATGATGCCGCGAGGCCGTTTTGACGGTGTAATCAGCAGCGTTTGACGGTGTGATCGGTTGCCCGCTGATGTATTCCGGTTGCTTTCAAATGTGTTTGTGAGAGCTATCAAAAGTGTTTTTGCCAGCTAAGCAAAGTGTTTTTGAGAGCTGTCAAAAAAGCCTCCGCCCAGCCCCGGCCCTGCACTATATCCCCCGTTGCTCTCTATTATATATATAATGTGTAAATGTTAAAAAAGCCGGCGGCGTGAAAATAATTGCCGGAATGCTTGCAGGAAACGGCAAATTGCACTACATTTGCAGTGTACTATTAAAGTAGTACACTGCTACACGCCTTCAAGGCGGTGGCCGGAGAGAGAATGAACAATGATTGATAACCAACCAAAGCATCAATGATATGATAGAAATCAAGAACCTGAGTTTCAGGTATGCAGCCCAAGGCGGTCTCGGTTTACTGCGCAAAGGGCTCGGACACGGCAGCAAAAATGTGTTCACCGACTTCAGCGTGACACTGAAGGAAAACCGCATCTACGGTCTGCTCGGCAAGAACGGCACGGGTAAGTCGACACTGCTCTACCTCATCAGCGGACTGCTCCGCCCGACGGCGGGCACGGTGACGTTCGACGGGGTGGAGACGAAACTGCGCCGTCCGGAAATGCTGCGCGACATATTCCTCGTGCCCGAGGAGTTCGACATGCCGCCGGTGACACTTGAGGCGTATATCCGTATGAACGCCCCGTTCTATCCACGCTTCCGCCGCGAGGTGCTCGACGCCTGTCTGAGCGACTTCGGCATGCAGGACGTCTCGCGCCTCGACCGCCTCTCAATGGGACAGAAGAAAAAGATTTTCATGAGCTTCGCCCTTGCCGCCGGCACGCGCCTGCTGCTCATGGACGAGCCCACCAACGGCCTCGACATACCCTCGAAGGCGCAGTTCCGCCGCGTGGTGACGGGTAATATGAGCGACGACAGCATCGTGGTGATTTCCACCCACCAGGTGCACGACGTGGAGCAGCTGCTCGACCACGTGCTCATAGCCAGTCCGGAGGGAATGCTCCTCGACAGCGCGGTGGCCGACCTGTGCGACCGCTACACCTTCGAATACCGCATGCCTGGCAGCCCGTCGGACGACGTCATCTATGCCGAGCCCACGCTTCAGGGCAATGCCGTGATGGCGCGCCGTGCCGAGGGAGCCGCCGAGACGCAGCTCAACCTCGAGCTGCTGTTCAACGCCGTGACGCAGGGCAAGCTGAAATGAGAGAAAAACGGATTACACAACATTAAATAAAAAGAAAGATATGAAAGACTTAAATATGAGGCGGATGATGCTCACGCTGAAGTGGGACTTCCTCTCGCACTGGACGCAGCAGCTCAGGATGATGCTCACCATGATGTTCTGCCTGCTCGCCATGACGGCCATGAACACCTATATGATGTACCGGCACGGAGAAACCGGCAGCCCTTTTGAGGAGTCAAGCTGGGGTGTGGGCATCCTGTTCATCTTCGGCATGTTCATGGTGATTGCCGCCAGCACGGTGCTCAACTCCGTCAGGACCAAGGCGCAGCGCGCGGCATACTTCATGCACCCTGCATCGAACAAGGAGAAGTTTGTGTCGTGCTGGCTCTACTCAACGGTAGGCGCCTTCATCATCTTCTCCGTATCCGTGGTCGCGGCCGACCTGTTGCGCATGCTTTTCGACCTGCTCGTCACCCAGAGCTACTTCGGTTCGATGTCGGTGGCATTCTTCTCAGACCTCTACGATGTATCCGCCGGCCTGTTTGAAGAGGTGTTCGACGTGCTGCACGGCAATGCGGCATCGCAGCCCGTATTCGTCATGATGCTGCTGGTGCCCGTACTGCTGCACGCCATATTCCTGTTCGGAGGCGTTTTCTTCACCAAGCAGGCATGGCTGTTCACCATGGGAATGATATTCATCGGCATATATGTAGTGTTTGCGGCTGACATCCCGAGGCTCGTGTTCGGCTTCATCGAGCCGCTCGCCACCCGCGGCGAGCCGGTACTGGTGGCGGTGATATGGGGCTTCGATGTGGTCGTTTTCCTGCTCATCGCCCTGATATACTGGGCTGCATACAAGGTTTTCTGCCGCATACAGGTAATAAGCAACAAATGGATTAACTTATGAACTTCAGCAACGACAAGGCAATATACATGCAGATGGCCGAGCGCCTGTGCGACGAGATCCTTGCCGGGACATACGGCGACGACAGCCGCATACCAAGCGTGAGAGAGTATGCCGTGCTGCTGCAGGTGAACACCAACACCGCAGTGAAGGCCTACGACGAACTGGCGCGCGGCGGGATAATATACAACCGCCGCGGACTGGGCTACTTCGTGCAGGCCGGAGCGCGGGAGAAGATTCTCGAGGCACGCCGCGCCGAGTTCACGTCGGAGACGCTGCCAGGCGTGTTCCGCAGCATGCGCCTCCTCGGCATAGGCATCGACGAGGTGACAGAGGCATGGAGAAAGGAGGAGGGCGGACGATGATTCACCTCAGAGACATCAACAAGACATACCGCGGCGCACAGCCGCTGCACGTGCTCAAGGGCATAAGCCTCGACATAGAGCAGGGCGAGTTCGTGTCTATCATGGGCTCGTCGGGCTCCGGCAAGTCGACGCTGCTCAACATACTCGGCATCCTCGACAACTACGACTCCGGCGAGTACACCCTCAACGGTGTGCCGATATGGAACCTGAGCGAAAGCCGCGCCGCCGAATACCGCAACCGGATGATAGGCTTCATCTTCCAGTCGTTCAACCTTATATCGTTCAAGACGGCCGTGGAGAACGTCGAGCTGCCCCTGTTCTACCAGGGAGTGAGCCGCCGCAAGCGCCACGCCATGGCCATGGAATACCTCGACCGCCTCGGGCTGGCCGGCTGGGCGGGGCACTATCCGAACGAGATGTCGGGCGGACAGAAGCAGCGCGTGGCCATAGCGAGGGCCCTGATAACGCGGCCGCAGATAATACTGGCCGACGAGCCCACCGGCGCGCTCGACTCGAAGACAAGCGTGGAGGTGATGCAGCTGCTCAAGGAACTCAACAGCGGGCAGGGCATGACCATCGTGGTGGTCACCCACGAGAGCGGCGTGGCCAACGAGACAAACAGGATCGTGCACATAAAGGACGGCGTGATAGGGCATATCGAGGACAACCGCGACCACCACGCATCGCCGTTCGGCATGGGCGGAGTGATGAAATAAGCGCAGCATCATGGTCGACATACTGAAAGAAATATGGAGCACGGCGCGGCGCAACAAGCTGCGCACGGCACTCACGGGATTCTCCGTGGCGTGGGGAATATTCATGCTGATATTCCTGCTCGGGGCCGGCAACGGACTGATAAATGCACAGCTGCAGAGTTCGGACAGGTTTCTGGTGAACTCGATGATGGTGTTTCCCGGCATGACGTCGAAGCCATACGACGGCATGGCGGAGGGACGCAGCGTGCAGCTGAAAGACGCCGACATGGAACTGACGGAGCGCGGCTTTGCCGGAAACATCGACGACGTGGGTGCGGTGCTCTCGCAGGACGGCGTGACGATAAGCCTCGGCCGCGACTACGTCAGCTCGCAGCAGCTCACCGGCGTCTATCCGAACCACATAAGGATAAACAAGCGCGAGATGCTGGCCGGACGGTTCGTCAACGACATCGACATACGCGACCGCCGGAAGGTGCTCGTCGTCAGCGAGGACCAGGCCAAAGAGCTCAGCCGCGACATGGCGTCGCTCGTGGGCCGGCATGTCAGCGTGGGCAACATCGCGTTTCAGGTGGTCGGCGTTTACAAGGCAGACCGGATGATGCGGAACAACGAGGCCTTCACGGCGTTCACCACGGTGAAAGCCATCTACGGCCGCGGCGACGACGCCGGAACCATCGAGTTCTCGTTCCACGGACTGGAGACGGAGCAGCAGAACGACGCCTTCGAGCAGAGATACCGCTCGAGGATAAACCTCGGCCACCGTGCCGCACCCGACGACGAGGGGACGGTGTGGCTGTGGAACAGGTACATGGACAACATACAGATGAACACCGGAGTAGGCATCATCAGGACGGCGCTGTGGATAGTGGGCCTCTTCACGCTGCTCAGCGGCATCGTGGGCGTGAGCAACATCATGCTCATCACCGTGAAGGAGCGCACCCGCGAGTTCGGCATACGCAAGGCCATAGGTGCCAAGCCGTGGTCGATACTGCGGCTGATAATAGTGGAGAGCATCATCATGACGACCATCTTCGGCTATGCTGGCATGCTCTGCGGCATCGCGGCCAACGAATACATGGATGCCACGATAGGCCACGAGACGGTGGACACGGGCCTCTTCCAAGCCACGATGTTCGTCAACCCCACCGTGGGGCTCGACGTCTGCCTCGAGGCAACGCTCGTGATGATAGCCGCCGGCACGATAGCCGGACTCATCCCGGCGCGGAAGGCCGCGCGGATAAGGCCCATCGAGGCCCTCAGGGCCGACTGACCCATAAAATTCCATCATCTCCCATTACTCCCATAGCTTCAAAAAGATAATGATAAGACCAGATATTGACAGATACCGAGAAATCCTCGACACCCTGACGCGCAACAAGAGCCGCAGCTTCCTCACCGGTTTCGGCGTGTTCTGGGGCGTGTTCATGCTCATCACGCTCATCGGCGGCGGCCGCGGACTGAAGGAAATACTGCAGGAGAACTTCGCAGGATTCGCCACCAACTCGTCCGTGGTGTGGGCACAGCCCACCACAAAGGCATACAAGGGACTGCCGAAAGGCCGCTCCTGGAGCATGGACATCACGGATGTGGAGCGCGTGCGCAGGCGCATCCCCGAGCTGGAGTGCGTGGCGCCGCAGCTCTTCTGCAGCGCAGGACAGGTGGTCTACGACGACAAGAGCACGTCGTGCAGCGCGTTCGGCGTCACGCCGGAGTATGCCGGGATACAGGAACCGAAGCTCTACTACGGACGGTTCGTCAACGCCATAGACATGAGCCAGGGCCGGAAGGTATGCGTGATAGGGCGGAAGATATACAAAGACCTGTTCCCCGGAGGGGGCGACCCCTGCGGACGGTCGGTCAGGATAGACGGCATCTACTACGAGATAGTGGGCGTGGACTACCGCTCGGGAAACGGCGTGAACATCGGCGGACGGGCCGACGAGACGGTATATCTGCCCATGACCGTGGTGCAGAAGGCATACAACCGCGGCACGGCGGTGGACATGATTGCCGTGACAGGACGCGGAAGCGTGAAGATGAGCACCCTCGCGGGGCGCATCCGGACAACCGTGGCACGGGCACACAACGTCGACCCTGACGACGAGCAGGGCGTGATGGTGTTCAACACCGAGGTGCTCTTCTCCATTCTCGACAACCTTTTCAACGGTGTGAACTTCCTGATATGGCTCATCGGCATAGGCACGCTGCTCGCAGGAGCCATCGGCGTGTCGAACATCATGATGGTGACGGTGCGTGAACGCACCACCGAGATAGGCATACGCCGCGCCATAGGGGCCACGCCGAGGGCTATACTGACGCAGATAATATCGGAGAGCATCGTGCTGACGGCCGTCGCCGGCATGAGCGGGATACTCTTCGCTGTGGGCATACTGCAGATGCTCGAGCTGGCAAACACCACCGACGGCATACTCGCGGCTCACTTCCAGGTGAGTTTCGGCACGGCGATGTTCGCCGCCGCACTGCTCGCTGCACTCGGCGGACTGGCCGGACTGGCTCCCGCATGGCGGGCAATGAGCATCAAGCCCGTAGAGGCGATGAGGGATGAGTAAAGGAGATGGAAGATGTTAGATGGTAAATGTTAGATGTTAAGATGGCAGATGTTATATGTTAAGATTGCAGATGTTATATGTTAAGATTGCAGATGTTATATGTTAAGATTGCAGATGGCAGGATGTCGGATTGCTCTATCATTATTCCCAGCCCTCCCATTATTCCCATTCCTCCCATTTCTCCCATAACAAAGAATTAAAAACCAGCAAGATATGAAAAAGTATTCAAAACTGATTATCGCGGCCGTAATAGCCCTGATATTCATCGGAACATTCGTGTTCCTCTACCAGAAGTCGCAGCCTAAGCCGGTTGTCTACATGGAGTTTGCCCCTAAAGTGGCAGACATAGCGAAGTCAACGATCATCACCGGAAAGATCGAGCCGCGCAATGAGGTGAACGTGAAGCCGCAGATAAGCGGCATCATCACCGATATATATAAGGAGGCAGGCGACTACGTGCAGGCCGGCGAGGTGATTGCAAAGGTGAAGGTGATTCCCGACATGGGGCAGCTGAGCTCGGCACAGAGCCGCGTGCGCGTGGCGGAGATAAACCTGAAGCAGGCCGAGACAGACCTTGAGCGCGAGGAAAGCCTGTACAGGCAGAAGCTCGTCAGCGCCGAGGAATATGACAAGGTGAGGCAGGCGATGCGTCAGGCAAGGGAGGAGAAGACCGCGGCCGACGACGCATTGGAGGTAGTGCGCGACGGAATATCGCGGAGCAACGCCAGTGCAAGCTCGACGCTGATACGCTCGACGATAGCGGGAGTGATTCTCGACATACCCGTGAAGGTGGGCAACTCGGTGATTCTCAGCAACACGTTCAACGACGGTACGACGATAGCGGCTGTGGCAAACATGAACGACCTGATATTCAGGGGCAACATCGACGAGACCGAGGTGGGCCGCCTCGTGCCCGGAATGGCGATGAAGATAACGATAGGGGCACTCAGCAACCTGAAGTTCGACGCCGCACTGGAGTATATCTCGCCCAAGGCGGTGGAGAACAACGGAGCCAGCCAGTTTGAGATTAAGGCCGCGGTGAGGTCGGTAGGCGGCGGGAAGATACGCTCGGGATACAGCGCCAACGCGGAGATAGTGCTCGAGAAGGCATCGAAGGTGCTGACCGTTCCGGAGAGCGCGATAGAGTTCAGCGGCGACTCCACCTTCGTATACGTGGTGAAGGGCAGCGGAGAGGCCAAGAGCTACGAACGCCGCGCGGTGACGACAGGACTCAGCGACGGGGTGAACATCGAGATAAAGGGCGGCGTGACGGCACGCGACAAGGTGCGCGGACCGGAGAAGATTGCCGACACGGACAACTGACGATAACAATAAAGCATACTTCAGATGAAAAGATACATCATTATCGCGGCAGCGGCGGCGTTGCAGGCCGTCACCGCCGGAGCACGCGACTGGACGCTGCGTGAGTGCATTGACTATGCCGTGGCACACAACATAAGCATCCGCGAGAAGGACAATGCTCGGAAGCAGCGGGAGATACAGCTGTCTACGGACAGGAACAGCATGCTGCCGGGCGTGGAGGCGACTGTAGGGCAGAACTTCTCGTTCGGCCGCGGACTGACCTCGCAGAACACATATACCAACACGAATACGAGCAACACCTCGTTCAGCATCGTGGCAAGCATGCCTCTCTTCACGGGCATGAGGGTGACGAATGCCATCAGGCAGAGCCGGCTTAACCTTGAGGCGGCCACGGCAGACCTCGAGAAGGCACGCGACGACGTCAGTCTCGGAGTGGCCGAGGCGTATGTGCAGATTCTCTACGACATGGAGATTGAGGACGTGGCACGCCGGCAGGTGGCCATCGACTCGATGCAGGTGGCGCGTCTTGAGGCCATGGCCGGAAGCGGGAAGGCCAGCATGGCGGAGGTGTCGCAGCAGAAGGCGGTGCTCGCGCAGAGCCGTCTCACGGCCACGCAGGCCGCAAACAACCGCAGGCTGTCCGTGCTCGCGCTGTCGCAGCTGCTCGAACTGCCGTCGCCCGACGGGTTCTCAATCGTCAGGCCTGACGTTGCGTCGCTGGCCGTGGATAGGGAGGGCATTGTCGCTCCCGACGTGATATATGCCGAGGCGGTGGGTATGAGGCCGGAGGTGAAGGCCGGTGAGATACGTCTCCGCGGGGCGGACAACGGCGTTAGTATTGCCCGCTCGGCACTGTTCCCGCAGTTGTCGCTGTCGGCAGGGCTCGGCACGAACTACTACAAGACGTCCGGATTTCAGGCGGATGCGTTCTCGTCGCAGATTAAAAACAACTTCAGCCAGTATGTCGGATTGAGTCTCAGCGTGACGGTGTTCAACCGTTTCCAGACCCGCAACAGCGTGCGCTCGGCAAAGATAGACCGCGAGACGCAAGCCCTCGCCCTCGAAAACGTTAAGAAGGGACTATATAAAGAGGTGCAGCAGGTGTACTACAACGCCGTCGCCGCTGCCGAGAAGTATGAGAGCAGCCGCGCGGCGGTAAGGAGCGGCGAGGATGCTTTCGTGCTGATGACTGCCAAATATGAGAACGGAAAGGCAAACATCACCGAGTTCAACGAGGCCAAGAACAATTTTCTGAAAGCTCAGAGCGATATGGTGCAGGCACGGTATGAGTATGTATACCGCTGCAGTCTGATAAGTTTCTACCGCGGCAGGCAGCTAAGCCTGTAGCAATGAGTCTGTGGCCGGAACATTCCGGCATGCCGGCCGTAATTCTTACGATGTGTAATAAGAATCGTGTAAATATGTGATAAATTGTAAATATATGCTGTTTCTGTTAATCAGTTTGTTCTAAAACACGGCAAAGTTGTTAATATTGGCGAAATAACGGGCAATGTGTGAACAACCAATCGGAAAAAGAACTATATTTGCATAGACATGTTAACTTTACTCATCAATTAAAAAATCAGACTTATGATTAACTATTTGACAGTGGAAACGATTCAGAATTGCCTCGATGACTATATGTTGCGTGTAGGCAAGGTGGAGATAAATGAAATCGAAGCCAACAGGGAACTTGCACGCACGGGTCTGATGAAAGACGACGTGGTGTATCCGGGAGAGCCTCTCAGGGCTTTTTTCCGAAAGTTGCGCGACTCCAATCTGTTGCCCAAGAATATCAAGCAGATAAACTGCGTATGGGCAATAAAGCACTCGAAAGTGGTGGCGAAGTTCCAGCAGGTGTTCAAGAGTTACTGATGTGCGGCATCAGACAGCTGCCATTGAAGTAGACGTGAACTGGCGTGGTGCGTGCAGGTTGCAGGCCGGTCCGGTGCAGCGGGAGATGCTCCTGCTGTGCCGGGCCGGCCTGTTATGCTGCTATGTCCCAGTCTGTAAATATTATATAATGAGGTGCCCGTTAGGTTAAAATATTATAAACGGAAGTTACTTTCAGGCATCTCCAGCGTCATAAATATATAAATTTGCAGCTGTGAAGGCATGCGTTAATTAATTATCAATATAAAAAGAAGATGAAAAAGGGTATTATCATTGTTCCGCTTGTTGCCGGATGTGTGCTTCTGAGCGGATGTGTCAGCAAGAAAGCGCTTGAGGGTTGCCAGACGGAAAACAGGGAACTCACACGTCAGTATCAGGACACGAAGGAGCAGCTGGCGGCCAGCAAGGCACGGGTGACGAGCCTTGAAGAACAACTCAGACAGCAGAAGAAAGACTATGCTGCATTGCAGCGCTCGCTCGACAAGAGCTTGACGACAAGCAGTCAGAATAACGTTAACATATCGAAGCTCGTTGACCAGATAAATGAGTCTAACCAGTATATACGCCATCTTGTGGAGGTGAAGAGCAAGAGCGACTCGCTTAACATGGTGCTCACAAACAATCTGACACGCTCGCTGTCGCGCGAGGAGATGAAAGAGGTTGACGTGCAGGTCCTCAAAGGCGTGGTTTACATCTCTCTTGCCGACAACATGCTCTACAAGAGCGGCAGCTATGAGATTAACGACCGTGCGGCAGAGACACTCTCTAAGATTGCAAAGATCATAATGGACTACAGAGATTACGACGTTCTCGTTGAGGGAAACACTGACAACGTGCCTATATCTCGCCAGAACATACGTAACAACTGGGACCTCAGCTGTCTGCGTGCATCAAGCGTGGTTCAGTATCTGCAGACTCACTACGGCGTAGACCCGAAGCGTCTGACAGCCGGAGGCCGCGGAGAATACAATCCGCTGACCACCAACAGCACGGAAACCGGCAAGCAGCGTAACCGCCGTACCCAGATTATCATAACTCCGAAACTCGACCAGTTCATGGACCTCATCGACAAGGCGCCTGATAACGATTGAGCATAATACCACTCTCCGCCAACCGGAGGTAATTTGGCAATGAACGGCTGCGCTGATTACGGCGCAGCCATTCATTTTTCTATAATGTTATATTTCGTTTCTCCGATAGCCCTTCCCATTCTTCACATCTCCTCCCATTGTTCCTGTTTCTCTCATAATCCCTGTCTCTTCCATTCCTCCTTTTCCTCCCGTTATTCCCATTTTCCCCTTCTCATCACGCCCATTTCCTCCTCATTTCCCCGTTTTTCTCACCGTTCCCGCCTCCTCCCATTGCTCCCATTATCCCCATTCCTCCCATGATTCTCCTTTCTCTTGCCTTTTCATCTTTTTCCCATAGGAATCCCTTTCC
>CAJMSE010000015.1 GCA_905216025.1 uncultured bacterium
GGGCTTCGACTGTCCCGACGTGGAGTTCATCCAGATGGCGCGGCCTACGCTCTCGCTTGCGAAATATCTGCAGCAGGTCGGCCGCGGCCTGCGCAAGACGGCGGGTAAGGAGACTTGCGTGCTGATAGACAACGTGGGGCTCTACCGTGTGTTCGGCCTGCCCACCGCGGCGTGGGACTGGGAGGCGATGTTCCGCGGAGACGAGGCGGGGAAAGGGCGGCCTGCCGCAGGAATGTATGAACAGGAGCAGGCGCTGGCTGCACAGGTGCAGGAAGGCAGGATGCAGACGGCACGGCCGGCACAGATACCTGAGCATGATGAGCCGGCAAGCGACTGCGACATGGAAGTCATCATCGCGCACGACCGGTTGCTGGATGAAATCGTGACGATGAAAGCCTCACGGCCTGCACAGACCGATGCCGGCGAACTGAAAGCATGGCAGGATGAGGCAAGCGGACTGTGGGGATTGCGGCGCGGGAGGAAGCACGTCACGGAAGCGCTCTTCGCCGCCGTGCACGACATCAGGTACGGCATGGCCGCCGTCAGACTCAATGATACGGGCTGGGGCATCGTCAACGGAGACGGAGAAACGGTATGGAAGAAAGACGGCTGCAAGTCGGTAAGGTTTCTGAGAGACAGGCTGCTGCACATCACGGCATATAATGACAAGGTGTATTACATGGACCTGTGCAGCTGGCGCGTATACGACCGGCGGCCGAAAGTGAGAAGATACGGGAACGTGGAGCTGCTCGAGATAGACCACGTATACTACAGCCGCACGAAGACGGTATATGTCAACAGTCAGGGTGCAGGCCGGCCGCTCATCCACCGGCTCAGGTTCTACCTGACGATATACGACGTCCAGGTGCCTGCCGCCGCCTGCCGAAATGACAACCTGCCGGCAGAGCATCAGGCCGGATTCGCCTGCATCCTGGACGGAGACAGCGACAGCTACTACTGGATGTACTGCCGGCTGGCCGACGGCAGCATCGTCGTCACGGACAATGCCGGCAGATACTACTACGCGGCCGAGGGGAAACCGAAGGAATACATCGGCTGCCGCGACTCGGCGGAGGAGTGGGACCGGTGCCGCACTGCGATAGAGCGCATGGCAAGGCATACGGAAGAGAGGTGGAGCGCCCGCGAGTCCGAACGCGCGGAAAAGCGGCGGCAGAGCCTCGCACGGGCTGACGAGGCGGTGCCGTTCCGTTCCGGCGTGAGATGGGGCCTGAGAGTGGGCAGCCGCGTCACCGTGCCTCCCATCTATAGGAGCGTCCGTCGGCCTGTGGGGAAGTATTGCGCGGTCGAGAAGAACTACAGTCAGTGGGGCGTGGTGGCATTAGACGGCACGGTGATGGTCGAGCCGAAATACTCCGACATAGAGATAAGCACGCACGGCACGGTCACCGGAACGAAGGTCACCGGCAGCAAAGAAAGCGTGAAACTGCCATAGTTTTAAGGATTTTTCATTATCTTTGTGCGCATTATACATAATCTGCGCACGCGCATCCTTAAAACACCGAAGACAAGGAGAAGACCGTAAAGGACATGTTCACCGCCACGCTGACAAACAGCAGCTACAGCCTCGGCAGCAGCCTCAACCGTAACATACATATATATAATAATGTGTCGCGGTATCATGATTTCGCGTGGGGCGACTTCATGACGTTAGACCTCCACTGCTCTTACGACCGCTCGAAGCCGGCCGAGAGCTTCGACCTCACCCGCACCGACATGCTCCACCGCCTGACAAACGTGCGCTACGCCATCAACGCCCAGGGCCGCACCGAGACACGGTATAACTGCATTCCGAGGTATGTCATGCTGACAGCGGGGTATAAGCTGTAAACATTTGCTTTTCTTCCACTTTCTTTGTACCTTTGCACCCCGTAACAAGAATACGGAGACAGGCTATGCTGAAGAAAAGCGATACAGACAGACTGCTGGCAAACATACGTGAGGGACGTGCCATGACGAGGGGCGAGAAGCTGCGGCTCATCGTCCAGATGAGTATTCCCTCGATGCTCGCCCAGCTGTCGTCGGTGCTCATGTTCTTCATAGATGCGGCCATGGTGGGCAGCCTCGGCGAGCGGCAGGCGGCCTCCATCGGGCTGGTGGAGTCTACCACGTGGCTCTTCGGCGGACTGCTCAGTGCGGCGTCGATGGGCTTTTCCGTGCAGGTGGCCCACTGCTTCGGCGCCGGCGACTTCAGCCGCGCCCGTCAGGTGCTGCGCCAGGGCATCATCTGCGGCCTGGCGTTCAGCTCGCTGCTCATGCTCACCGCCATCGCCATACACTCCCGCCTGCCCTTCTGGCTCGGCGGCGGCGCCGACATTGCCGGCGACTCGTCGATGTATTTCCTCATCTTCTCCTTCGCCCTGCCGCTGCTCCAGATGTCGAACCTTTCGGGGAGCATGCTGAAGTGCAGCGGAAACATGCGCATCCCGAGCATGCTCAACGTGATGATGTGCGTGCTCGACGTCGTGTTCAACTATTTCTTCATCTTCGTTGCCGGCCTCGGCGTCATAGGTGCGGCCACAGGCACGCTGCTCGCAGTGGCCGTGACGGCGTCGGCAATGATGTATTTCATGATTTTCCGCTCCGGCGAGCTGTCGATAAAAGGCCGGCAGGGGTCGTTCCGTCCCACGGCGGAGTGCGTGCGTACGGCCCTGAAGATAGGTGCCCCGATGGGCTTGCAGCAGATTCTCATGGGCGGCGCGCAGGTGATGAGCACCGCCATCGTGGCCCCGCTTGGCAACATCTCAATCGCTGCAAACACGTTTGCCATCACCGTGGAGAGCATCTGCTACATGCCGGGCTACGGCATCGCCGAGGCCGCCACCACGCTCGTCGGGCAGGGCATCGGCGCCGGCCAGCGGCTGCTCACCCGCAGTTTCGCACGCATGGCCGTGGCCTTGGGCATGGCGGTGATGACGGGAATGGGCGTGCTGATGTTTGTCTTCGCGCCCGAACTGATGTCCGTGATGACTCCCGTGGCCGACATACGCGCCCTCGGCACCGCCGCACTGCGCATCGAGGCCTTTGCCGAACCGATGTTCGCGGCCGCCATCGTCTGCTACGGCGTGTTCGTCGGAGCCGGCGACACGCTCAAGCCCGCCATGATGAACCTTGCCAGCATGTGGGCCGTGCGCCTCTCGGCAGCGGCACTTCTCGCACCCCATTACGGCCTGCGGGGCGTGTGGACGGCCATGGCCGTGGAGCTGTCGTTCCGCGGCACGATATTCCTTGCCCGCCTGTTCCACGGCGGATGGATGAAAGCAATTGCGAAACCGTAATCCTGATGAGATAACAAGCCTGCCTCAACAATCACATCATATAGTATAAACGCGAAGTCCGCAAAGACGCAAAGCCTTGTTCCGATGTATCAAACGATACGAAACAATGTCCTTGCGTCTTTGCGGACTTCGCGTTTCCTATATATTCTAAGCCTGCTGCGGCAGTTCGGCGGCCACCATGTTCGCCAGCTCAACAAACTCGCTGACGGTGAGCTGCTCGGGGCGGCGGGTCATGATGTCCTGCTGGAAGAATCCCTCCGACACGGCACCCTGCGGGAAAATCTGGCGCAGGCTGACGCGCAGCATCTTGCGGCGCTGGTTGAACACGGTCTTCACCACGCGCTTGAAGAGGCGCTCGTCGCAGCCGAGGTCGGTCGTGGCGTTGCGCGTCATGCGTATCACGGCACTCTTGACCTTGGGCGGCGGGTTGAACACGCCCTCGTCTACGGTGAACAGATACTCCACGTCGTACCACGCCTGGATGAGCACGCTCAGTATGCCGTAGGCCTTGCAGCCCGGCTCCGAGGCCATGCGCAGCGCCACCTCGCGCTGTATCATGCCCGTGCAGCAGGGTATAAGGTCCTTGTTGTCGAGCATCTTGAAGAAGATTTGGGACGATATGTCGTAGGGATAGTTGCCGGTGAGGACAAACGGACGTCCGCCGAACAGGGCGGCGAGGTCCATCCGGAGGAAGTCCTCACCTATTATGTTATCCCTCAGCCGCGGGAAGTTCTCGTGCAGATAGTCCACCGACTCGGTGTCTATCTCCACCACGCGCAGCTCTCTCGGCTTCTCCGTGAGATACTGCGTGAGCACTCCCATGCCCGGTCCCACCTCGAGAACGGGTATGTCCGGGCATGCGTCCACGGTGTCGGCGATGCGCTTTGCGATGTTCAGGTCGGTCAGGAAGTGCTGGCCGAGGTTCTTCTTAGGTCTTACTTGCTTCATAATTCGACGGCAAAGGTAATGCTTAATTTCCGAATCGGGCGGCTGTCAGGAGTTAAAGGGAGTTAAGGAGCGGCACCGGCGTGCCGTCTTTAGCGCCTTTTTTCTTTGTATTCCGGCTAAAATAGTGTATTTTTGCAGATGATATGGAAATCAGGAAGATAACGAACGCCACCGTAAAGATACTGTTGCCGCTGATTCTCGGCGGCGCCATACTCTACTGGATGTACCGCGGATTCGACTTCAAAGCCATGGGCGACTTCATGCTCCACCGCATGGACTGGACGTGGATGCTGCTGTCTTTCCCCTTCGGGGTGCTGGCACAGGCGTTCCGCGGGTGGCGGTGGCGGCAGACCCTCGAACCCCTCGGCGAGCGTCCGCGTGCCGGCACGTGCGTCAACTCGGTGTTCCTGTCATACGCCGCGAGCCTGATAGTGCCCCGCGTGGGCGAGTTCACCCGCTGCGGGGTGCTCAAGAGATACGACGGAGTGTCGTTTGCAAAGGCCCTCGGCACGGTGGTCACCGAGCGTGCGATAGACTCGCTCGTGGTAATGGCCGTCTGCGGACTGACGCTGCTCTTCCAGCTGCACGTGTTCAACACGTTCTTCGACCGCACCGGAACGAGCATCGACACAATACTCAGCGGCTTCTCGGCTGCCGGCTATGCCGTGACGGCCGTGTGCGGACTGGCCGCGCTGTGGCTGCTGCACGTGCTGCTTAAGAAGCTCTCCATATATAATAAGGTGAAGACGACGCTCGGCAGTATATGGCAGGGCGTGCTGTCGCTGAAAGACGTGCGCAACGTGCCGCTGTTCGCACTGCTCACCGCAGGCATCTGGGTGAGCTATTTCCTGCACTATTACCTGACGTTCTTCTGCTTCAGCTTCACCGAAGACCTCGGCATGGCCTGCGCCTTGGTGACGTTCGTCGTGGGCAGCATCGCCGTGATAGTGCCCACCCCCAACGGTGCCGGTCCGTGGCACTTCGCCGTCAAGACTATGCTCATCCTCTACGGCGTGGCAGAATCGGACGCACTCTACTTCGTGCTAATCGTGCACACGGTGCAGACGATGCTCGTCATCCTGCTCGGCGTGTGGGCGTGGGGCGCACTCTCGTTCACCCGCTGCGCCGTGAAGGAAGCGCTGCCGGAGGGCGGAGCCTCAGCGGCTGGAAACCCGAAAGAACATTTCTAAAACAATACTATTATGACAACAGAAATCAAGAACCTCAACCCTGAGTGCATCTGGCGCAACTTCCACGCGCTGACGCAGGTGCCGCGTCCTTCGGGACATTTAGATAAAGTGCAGCAGTTCCTGCTCGACTTCGCCGCCAAGGCCGGAGTGGAGGCATTCAAGGATGCTGCCGGAAACATCGTGATGCGCAAGCCCGCGACGGCCGGAATGGAAGGCCGGAAAGGCATCATCATGCAGGCGCACATGGACATGGTGCCCCAAAAAGCACCCGACAGCAAGCATAACTTCGAGACCGACCCCATCGAGACATACATCGAAGACGGCTGGGTGAAAGCCAAAGGCACCACATTAGGTGCCGACAACGGACTGGGCGTGGCCGCGATACTGGCCGTCATGGAAGACAAGACCCTGAAGCACGGCCCGGTAGAGGCGCTCATCACCGCCGACGAGGAGACCGGAATGTACGGCGCCAACGACCTGCCGGAGGGCGAGCTGCAGGGCGACATACTGCTCAACCTCGACTCGGAGACATGGGGCAAGTTCGTCATCGGAAGTGCCGGCGGCATCGACGTGAACGCCACGCTCGACTATAAGGAGGCCGACACCGACCCGGAAGACGCTGCCGTGCGCGTGACGCTGCAGGGACTCAAGGGCGGACACTCGGGTCTTGAGATACACGAGGGCCGCGGAAACGCCAACAAACTGATGGTGCGCTTCGTGCGCGAGGCCATCGCCGGGTGCGAGGCACGCCTCGCCACATGGCACGGCGGCAACATGCGCAACGCCATCCCGTTCAAGGCTGAGGTGGTGCTGACGCTGCCGAAGGAGAACGTCGCAGCGCTGAAAGAGCTCGTTGCAGAGTGGGAAAGCGACTTCATCGACGAATACAAGGGCATCGAGAGCGGCATCACGTTCCGCGCCGAAGACACCGATACGCCGGAGACCGAAGTGCCGGAGGAGATACAGGACAACCTCGTCAACGCCATCTACGCATGCCACGACGGCGTGATACGCATGATACCGTCATACCCCGACGTGGTAGAGACATCGAGCAACCTCGCCATCATCGACATCGAGGGCGGCCACGCCGCCATCAAGCTTCTGCCACGCAGCTCACGCGAAGACATGAAGGAGTATGTCACGACGATGATAGAGAGCTGCCTCAGCATGGCCGGCATGAAGGTAGAGACATCGGGCAGCTACTGCGGATGGGACCCCAACCCGCAGAGCGAGATTCTCAACCTGCTGCTGCGCATATATAAGGAGCTCAACGGAGAGGACGGCATCGTACAGGTAGACCATGCCGGACTGGAGTGCTCGATAATCCTCGGCAAGTATCCGCACCTCGACGTGGTGTCTCTCGGCCCGACGATGCGCTCACCGCACACCACGAGCGAGCGCGCATTCATCGAGACAGTGGAGCCGTTCTGGACTCTGCTGAAGAAGACTCTCGAGGAAGTGCCGGCGAAATAAGCGCCCCGCGAAGACATAAGACCGCCCCGACACGCAATCCTGACGGATGCCGTGCCGGGGCGGTTTCTTTCTTGCCGGATGCCGGCGGCCTATCCCTTACGGATGATATTCACCTTCGCTCCCTTCGCTTCGAGAATGGTCTTGAAGTCGTCGGCAGCCTCGTTGTCGAGTCCGCATATCGCTATGGACGGAGTGTTGTTTATCACCTTCTTCGCCAGCGAAGAGTCGTAGCCTGTGATGTGCAGCATCTGCTCATACAGCACATCGGGCGTGGCACCCGCGTCGGCAATCTCTATGCTGTAAGGCCCTTCCTTGAAGTCGGGCACCGACTTGCCCCTGAACTTCATGATCAGCTTGAACAGGAACTTCAGGACATAGTAAGCAACGATAAGTCCGGAACATACCACCAGGATGGTAATACCCAACGCTCTTGCGGGTGTGGCTCCCAAGCCGAAGCCCGAGAGGCAGAAACGCACGAAACCATTGTCTGTTAAACTCATAATCTTTTATTTTTTTATTGTTAGTAATTGGTCTGTCACCATCTTTCCTCGTACACGCGGCCGTCACTTCCGACAAAGCGCCTTCCCCTCATGCAAACCGACAGTATCAGTATCATGGCCGCAACCATTATCACCTGGATGATGAGGCGGAAGAGAACGATAATCACCGCAAAGCCCGCAACCACGCACCCCACGATGTATACCAGGGTGAACGCACTGATGAGGGAGCCCTTACGCTTGCCCATCATCTTGATGTTGCGGTATATGGTGAGCGCCACGCCGCTGACGAGGGTTATCAGGAAGAGTATCAGGCCCACCGTCTCAGACGTGTGTCCCTTCCATCCGCAGATGCCGAAGGCCACGATATAGTATACCAGCATCACAGGAATGCACCCTCCTATGCCGAGCATCGCCGGCCATACGCTGATGTGCTTGTCGCTGTATTCGGGTTCATCGGCAAACAGCACGCCCTCGTAGAGCTTGATGCTGAACACCTGCAAGGCCACGACGGCGCCGAAAGGTATCACCCGGAGTAATGACCCGAAGAAACCGTAGCGGTCGTAATCGCACCACCAGAAAGCGTTTGAGCCGAGAAAATAGTAGGCCGCCAGCTCGAGAAGCACCACCCCGAGCATGGCAGCGGGAATGAGCGTGAGCGCAAAGAGGCGAAACTGACGCGACTCGGAGAACGACCTCGCAAGGAAATACATCGCCACCACGAGGAGCAGCAGTCCCACGACAATCCACGACGGGGTCATCGTGGCAAAGAAATGGCCGGCCGCCGAGTGCCTGCGCTGCAGCTCGTCGCTCAGCGGATTGACCATGCCGTCGGGATTCTCGTCGCTGAAGCGGAGCTCGCTCTTGCTTATACGGTACATGCGGCCGTCGCGGTTGAACACCACGTAGTGCATGGCCGCGCTCACTCCGCAGCAGTCTACCGTGTCGCCGCTGCGCAAAACAATCCCCGCCTTGTCGAAATCGGCATGCCACGCAGTGTCCTTCAGCACCACGGCATCACACTTCACCGAGTCGGCGAACAGCGGGTCGACATCATACTTCTGTGCCATGGCAACGGCAGCAGACATCAGAATAAAGGAAAATAGAAATAAAATACGTCTCATAAATATAGTTATATCATTAAGTTATCTAAACGGCGGCACCGCCTTTTCTTCCTTACAAATTTACGGTTAAAATGGCATTCCGCCGTATCAGGCGGCATCTTTATGAGAGCACGGGCATCAAAATCACGGAATCCCGTTAGCAAAAAGAGTTGATTTTAACTTCTTCTCATATCCATACACCTATTATTATATAGGCAGTCCCATCCCCCGCTCCGCCGTTTTTCATATAAAAACATGGTTACAAGGCGTTATTTCAAAACCATTTTACCGCCTTTTCCAACTTTTTTGATTACCTTTGCGGCGTAAAACAAAATATAAAACAATATCTATGGACGATTATCACGCGGAGAACTTAACGTTTTAGGTGCCGTGGATAGCTCGCGAAGCTAATCCGCCGTGCCTGTTTCTTGTTCGCAACAAAACGGAGGATTAGCAAATTATGAAGACTTACTGGAACACAACCGAAGGGCTCAGCACCCTCGAGGAGTGGCAGCCCAACTGCTGGATACAGGTCACCTGCCCCACAGAAGAAGATCAGAGAGAACTGGAAGAGCGGTTCAAGATACCCGATTACTTCTTCTCTGACATCAGCGATACCGACGAGCGCGCCCGCTACGAGTACGACGACGGCTGGATGCTCATCATCCTGCGTATCCCCTACGTGAAGGAGATACGTTCCCGCACGCCTTACACCACCGTGCCGCTGGGTATCATCCACAAGCGCGACGTCACCATAACGGTGTGCTATTACGAGACGAACATGATGATCGACTTCGTCAGCTTCCAGCAGAAGCGCGGCGAAGGCTTCACCGACCACGTCGACATGATCTTCCGTCTGTTCCTCTCCTCGGCCGTATGGTACCTTAAACGGCTGAAGCAGATAAACAGCCTGATAGAGAAAGCCAAGCGCAACCTCGACCGTGAAGTGAACAACGAGTCGCTCATCGGCCTCAGCCGGCTCCAGGATTCGCTTACTTACTTCATCACGTCGATACGCGGCAACGAGACGCTGCTGTCGAAACTGAAGTTCAAACTGCAGATAGACGAGCTCGACGCCGACCTCATGGAAGACGTGAACATCGAGATGGCGCAGGCCCGCGAGACGACGAACATCTACTCAAACATCCTCGAATCCACGATGGACACTTACCAGAGCATCATCAACAACAACATGAACACCGTGATGCGAACGCTCACCTCGGTATCCATCCTCATGATGTTCCCCACCCTCATAGCCAGCCTCTTCGGCATGAACCTTGTCAACGGCATGGAGACGAGCCGGTTCGGATTCATCATCGCCCTGATTCTCTCTTGCACGATATCAGGTATTTTTTGGTGGATTTTCCGCCACAAACGCCTCATTTGACAAGTAAAACGAAAAAAAACAGCATAATATTCGGCGTTTACAATAATTTTAATTAAGTTTGCGCAGGAATTAACATGCCGCCCATATACTACCGGAGCGGCATCAAGCAGGAACAAACCGAATCATGAACTAAAAGTTTAAATGATGGACTCTCAAGAAAAAACCCTTGAAACGGGCATGACAGAAGAAACAAACAAAGCCGTACCGGCCGCCGCATCCGCAACGGAAGCAGACGGACAGAACGATGCACGGCAAGTAGAAACAACACTTGACGCTGCAGACGGACAGCCTGAAGAAGTGACGGAGAGAAAGACATACGCCACTAAGAAGGAAGTGCTCGAAAGGGTCAAGGAGCTGGCTCACGGCGAGGAAGCCCCGTCTAAGGATGAAATTGACTACCTGAAGACCGTGTTCTACAAACTCCACATCGCCGAGCGCGAAGCCAAGCTCAAGGCATACATCGAGGGAGGAGGCGACCCGGAGGCTTACCAGATAACACCCGATGAGGACGAAGAGGCCTACAAGGCCGAGATGAGCATCATCAAGGAGAAGCGCGCGAGAATATTCCGCGAGCAGGAAGCCGAGAAAGAGGAGAACCTACGGAAGAAGCTTGACATCATCGAAAAAATCAAGAATATGGTCACTTCGCCCGAAGAGGCCAACAAATCGTATCAGGAATTCAAGGCGCTGCAGCAGGAATGGAAGGAGATAAAGAGCATTCCGGCACCCAAGGCCAACGAGGTATGGCGCAGCTACCAGCTCTACGTAGAGCAGTTCTACGACCTGCTGAAGCTCAACAGCGAAGCCCGCGAATACGACTTCAAGAAGAATCTCGAAGCCAAGACACGCCTCTGCGAAGCTGCCGAGAAACTGGCGGACGAGGAAGACCTTATCAGCGCGTTCCACCAGCTGCAGAAGCTGCATCAGGAATACCGCGAGACAGGTCCCGTGGCAAAGGAGCTACGCGAAGAGATATGGGCACGGTTCAAGGCCGCATCCACCGTCATCAACAAGCGCCACCAGCAGCACTTCGAGGATCTGAGGGCCAAGGAGGAAGACAACCTGGCACGCAAGACAGCCCTCTGCGAGAAGGTGGAGGCCATCGTGGGCGAGGAGAACAAAGGCTCTGCCGACTGGGAGAAGCACACCAAAGAAATCATTGCCCTGCAGGCGGAGTGGAAGACCATCGGCTTCGCACCGCAGAAGATGAACGTCAGGATATTCGAGCGCTTCCGCGCAGCATGCGACGACTTCTTCAGCCGCAAGGCGGAATACTTCAAGACGCTTAAGGACACGTTCAAGGAGAACGCCGACAAGAAGCGCGCACTGATAGAAAAGGCAAACGCACTGAAAGACAGCACCGACTGGAAGTCTACTTCCGACAAGTTCATCGCCCTGCAGAAAGAATGGAAAACCATCGGCACGGTATCGAAGAAGCTCGGCGACCAGCTGTGGGAAGAGTTCCTCGGAGCATGCAACCACTTCTTCGAGGCACGCAACGCGGCAAACGCCGGACAGCGTAACGAGGAGCACGCCAACCTCGAAAAGAAGCGCGAAGTGATAGAGAAACTGAAGGCTCTGACGGCAGAAAGCGCCGGCGAGAACATCCAGGAGACGGTTCAGAAGCTCATCAGCGAGTATAATGCAATAGGCCACGTGCCCTACAAGGAGAAGGACAAGCTGTACGGCGAGTTCCACGCCACACTCGACACGCTCTATAAGGAGCTCAACATCAGCGTGGCACGGCGCAAGCTCTCCAACTTCAGGAACAAGCTGAAGAACGTTGCCGAGCAGGGCGAGAGCGCCCTCGACAACGAGCGCAGCAGACTCGTACGCCAATATGAGGCCATCAAGAGCGAGGTCCAGACCTACGAGAACAACATCGGTTTCCTCAGCGTGAGCAGCAAGAAGGGCAACAGTCTGATAGACGAGATGAACCGCAAGATTCAGAAACTGAAGGACGACATGAACCTCGTACGCGAGAAAATCAAGGCCATAGACGCCGAAAACAAGGCATAAGGGGAACCCGGAGCCGCGTCTCCGGCAAGCGGCGACCTGCCAGCGGCAGGCCGCCGCTTTTCTTTTTCCTGCCGCCGCCCCACCCTCGCCCACATATCCATGGTCAGTAGCAAATCCGTGGAAAACGAGTTGCAAAGTAGGGACAGAGTCTTGTCTTTGTCCGCAGCCCGTAAGGGCTAATCCATGTGCAGATATGATATTCATGTCTTATGCACAAAGACATTATATTACCATCCAAAAGCCCTTGCGGGCTACGGCCAAAGACAAGGCTCTGGCCCTACAAGGATGATGATATCATCAAGCAAGACAATCCATATTGATTTTCTACTGAGCCCCATTTCCCGTCATATCGATAACCGTCCGAAAACCCGCCTGACACCCCTCCCATGAGCCCCGATAATCCGCCGCGACCCCTCCGATTCAAAAAAAATCAGCAAAAAAGCGGCGAAATATTTTGCAGATTCCGGGAAAAGCATTACCTTTGCACTCGCAATCAGGCAATAAGCCCGAACGCAATACAAATTGGGATATGGTGTAATGGTAACACTACAGATTCTGGTCCTGTCATTCTTGGTTCGAGTCCGAGTATCCCAACAAAGCCGAAGACAAGCACAGCGCAAGCAGATGCTTGTCTTTTTTGTTTTCCCCTTATTGACAATATCATCATCTCCGTAGGGCCAGAGTCTTGTCTTTGACCGTAGCCCGCAAGGGCTAAGTCACTCGCAGATATGATATTCATGTTTTATGCACAAAGACATTATATTCCCATCCAAAAGCCCTTACGGGCTGCGGACAAAGACAAGACTCTGTCCCTACCATCCGACCCATTCCCCACGGATTTGCCACTGACCCGAAATTGCTAATAAATCCCAATTTATTTTGTCGTTATACCGAATTACATTACCTTTGCACACCAAGACATTTTATTATATATCATCATATTAAAAGATAATGGAACAGACAGAACAGTTAGTCAAAATCATAACAGCAGGTATTCAGGAAAAGAAAGGAAGCGACATCGTCGTGGCCGATCTGAGACAGATTGAGGGAGCCATCTGCAAATACTTCGTAATCTGCCAGGGCTCGTCACCGGCACAGGTGGAAGCCATCGCCGACTCCGTCACAGACATGGCACGCATCAATGCAGGCGAGAAGCCCGTGAAGGTGGCCGGCCTCGAGAATGCGCAATGGGTGGCGATGGACTACTGCGACGTGCTCGTGCACATCTTCCAGCCCGACGTACGCGAATACTACGACCTCGAACACCTCTGGGAAGACGCCGTCATCACGCGCATTCCCAACATCGACTGACCCACATCAACGAGACAATCATGGACAACAAGGAACAGAATAACCCGAAGATGAACATGCCCAAGTTCAACATGAACTGGGTCTACATCATAGCAATAGTCACCCTTGTGGGGCTATACCTCACCACTGGGAGCACAAATTCGAGCGTTAAGACGGAGACATCGTACCATCAGTTCAAGACGATGGTGATGAAAGGATACGCCTCCAAGATAACCGTGAACAAGGAGCAGAACACTCTCCAGATGCACATCAAGCCCGAACACATACGCGAGGTGTTCGGCAAGGGAGTGGACCAGACGGGCAAGGACCCGTCCGTCACCGTGCAGTTCGGTTCCGCCGACCAGGTGGAGACCTTCATAAACCAGGCCCGCCAGCAAAAGAAATTCACCGGCGACTACAGCTACGACAACAAAAAGGAGAACAATCTCTTCACCTCGCTGCTGTTCAACCTCCTTCCCATAGCCTTCCTCGTCTTCCTCTGGGTCTTCGTGATGCGCCGCATGAGCGGAGGCACGGGCGGCCCCGGCGGCGTGTTCAACGTCGGCAAGAGCCGTGCGAAGATGTACGAGAAGGGCGGCGAGATGAACATCACGTTCAAAGACGTTGCCGGACAGGCCGGAGCGAAGCAGGAAGTGCAGGAGATTGTCGACTTCCTCAAGAGTCCGCAGAAGTATACCGAACTGGGCGGAAAGATTCCCAAGGGCGCCCTCCTCGTCGGACCTCCGGGCACCGGCAAGACCCTTTTAGCCAAGGCCGTGGCCGGTGAGGCCGGCGTGCCGTTCTTCTCTATGAGCGGTTCCGACTTCGTCGAGATGTTCGTGGGCGTCGGTGCGAGCCGCGTGCGCGACCTGTTCCGCCAGGCTAAGGAGAAATCGCCGTGCATCATCTTCATCGACGAGATTGATGCCGTGGGCCGTGCCCGCAGCAAGAACCCCGCCATGGGAGGCAACGACGAGCGCGAGAACACCCTCAACGCCCTGCTCACCGAGATGGACGGCTTCGGGACGAACAGCGGCGTGATTATCCTTGCCGCCACAAACCGTGCCGACATGCTCGACTCCGCCCTGCTGCGTGCCGGGCGTTTCGACCGCCAGATACACGTAGACCTGCCCGACCTGAGCGAGCGCAAGGACATATTCAAGGTCCATCTGAAGCCCATCAAGACCGACGAGAGCGTAGACCTCGACTATCTGGCACGCCAGACACCGGGCTTCTCGGGCGCCGACATCGCCAACGTGTGCAACGAGGCGGCCCTCATCGCCGCCCGCCACGACAGCAAGACCGTCGGCAAGCAGGACTTCCTCGATGCCGTCGACCGCATCATAGGCGGCCTCGAGAAGAAGACGAAGATAATGACAGACGCCGAGAAGCGCACCATCGCCATACATGAGGCCGGCCACGCCACCATATCGTGGTTCACCGAGCACGCCAACCCGCTCGTGAAGGTGAGCATCGTGCCGCGCGGACGCGCCCTCGGAGCTGCATGGTACATGCCCGAGGAGCGTGCCATAACGACAAAGGACGAGATGCTCGACGAGATGTGCGCCACCCTCGGAGGCCGCGCCGCCGAGGAACTCTTCACCGGACGGATATCCACCGGCGCCATGAACGACCTCGAGCGCGTCACCAAGAGCGCCTACGGCATGATAGCATTCGCCGGCATGAGCGACAAGTTGCCCAACATCTGCTACTACAACAACAACGAGTATAACTTCCAGCGGCCGTACTCCGAGACCACGGCGAAGATAATGGACGACGAGGTTCTCAAGATGATCAACGAGCAGTATGCCCGCGCCAAGGAGATACTCACCGAGCACAGCGAGGGCCACGCCAAGCTGGCCGACCTGCTGATGAGCCGCGAGGTCATCTTCGCCGAAGACGTGGAGCGCATCTTCGGCAAGCGCCCGTGGGCAAGCCGGGCCGAGGAACTGCTCGAGGCGCAGCAGAGAGCAGAGGCCGAGGCCATGGCCGCACGCCGTGCGGAGCAGCTCGAGAGAGAGGCCGCCGAAGGCAAGGCGGAAGAGGCTGATGCGCCCGATGCTGCCAAGTGACGGCGGCACAGCAGGCCATGAAGCAACCACAAAGAAACAAACAAGCAAGGAAAAACAGATGAGAAACTTCATAGTACGTGCCATAACAGGCATCTTGTTCGTAGCAGCGATAGTCGTCTGCTTCATTAACCCGACGGCCATGGCGATGCTGTTCGCCATCGTCACCGGACTGACCGTATGGGAATTCACCGGCCTCGTCAACGGACGGGACGGCACCGACACCAACAGGTTCATCTGTACGGTGGCCGGCGTCTACCTGTTCTTCGCCATGACGGGCTTCTGCAGCGGCATGACGCCGCCCACGGTGTTCATCCCCTACCTCATCACGATTGTATACCTGCTCGTCGCCGAGCTGTATGCGAAGAACAGCGACCCGATAAACAACTGGGCATACACGATGATGAGCCAGATGTACATCGCGCTGCCGTTCTCTCTGCTCAACGTGCTTGCCTTCCGGGCCACGCCCGAGGGCATCGCCTACACCTACCTGATGCCGCTCAGCGTATTCGTCTTCCTGTGGCTGAACGACACCGGCGCCTACTGCGTGGGCTCGCTGCTCGGCCGCCACAAACTCTTCCCGCGCATCAGTCCGGGCAAGAGCTGGGAGGGTTCCGTCGGCGGTGCCGTCGTCGTCATGGCCGCAGCCGCCGGCATCTGGTATCTGACAGAGAGCTATGGCGTGAACGACCTGGCGCTCAGCATGCCCGGATGGATGGGGCTCGGACTCACCGTCGTCGTCTTCGGCACATGGGGCGACCTCGTCGAGAGCCTCTTCAAGCGCACGCTCGGCATCAAGGATAGCGGCAGCATACTGCCCGGACACGGCGGCATGCTCGACCGTTTCGACTCGTCGCTGCTTGCCATTCCCGCCGCAGTGGTATATCTCTACACCCTCACCCTGTTCTAAGAATCAGGCCGGGGGAATATCCTGACCGTATAAATAAAAACAGGCATGTGACTGCCCGGAAGGTTTCCGGGGCGTCACATGCCTGTTTCTGTATTCTCATTCCGGCCACTGCCCCGTCATTCCGGTTGCAGCTCGCCCGAGGAGGGCAGCTGCTTCCATCCTTCTCCGAACGTGTCGTAAGCATCGGTCACCACCACGAACGCCCTCGGGTCGGCCTCCTTTATCTTGCTCTTCACCGATGTCACCTCCTTGTGACTAACCACGAGGAAGAGCATCTCCTTCTCCGCGCCCGTATAGAGGCCGCTGCTCTTTATCAGTGTGGCCGTGCGGTCGAGGTCTTTGAGTATGAAGCGGTGCAGGTCCACCATGTTACGGTCGCTGATGACGAAGAGCAGCTTGTCGTCCTTGGCACCGTTTATGACATAGGCGAGCACCCGCGACGTCACGAAAATGGCTATCAGCGAGTAGAACGACAGGTGCCACGACGGCTGCGAGGCACCGTCAGCACTGCCCACGCCGAAGCCTATGACCACGAGTCCGAAGCCCACGACGGCCGCATCGACGAGCATTATGGCCGTGGAGAACCGTATGTGAAAATACTTCTGGAGTATCATCGCCACTATGTCGCTGCCGCCCGTCGTCGCCTGGTTGCGCACGACGATGCCGCAGCCTATTCCTATCAGCGTGGCGCCCATGATGCTGGTCAGCATGAGGTGGCCCGTCATGTCCATGCAGCCGCCGAGCAGCTGCGACGGGTCGAGGCGTTCGAGAGCCTCGCGCGTGGGATACACCGCACTCGACATCACGTTCATTATCAGCGGGGTGGTAAGCGCGGCCACCGTGGTGCGCGCTCCGAGCTTTGCACCGAGCAGCAGGGCCGACAATATCAGCAGGGGAACGTCGAACATATAGCCGAACGTACCCACCTGGACAGACGGGAAGAGATTGTGCAGCACGATGCTCGCACCATAGACTCCGCCCGGAACGATGTTATAGGGGTTTATGAAAAACACGAATCCGGCAGCCATGACGGCGCAGCCGACAAATATGCCGGTCCACGACAGCCACCAGTTGAAATCTGAAACGGCCTTGCCCGCACGCTGCAATAAAGATGTTACGTCTATCATACCTTACTTATTTTTATGCAGCAAATATACAAATAAAATATGAAAAGACAAAGACAGCAGCCCGATAAAAGTGCGGAAGCACATTTGCCGGCGCTCAAAAGCACTTAGCCAAGCTCTCAAAAGCACTTTTGGTAACTCTCAAAGACGCATTTGAAAGCGGGCAGAACCCATCCGCGGGTTGCCCGCCGCCCCGTCACCGGTTGCAGATGACATCGTCACCCCGGCCCGGTGACACGCCCGGGAGCCGTCTGCGAGCAGGCCGACCATTATCCTTGCCGCCGCATCGGGTGCGTTGCCGCTGCCGAGGCATGAGCGCACGTAAGCGTAGTCGTCGGCCATCCGGCCGGCCGAGTCGCCCCCGGGGAGAATGCGCGACAGCTCGCTCCTTATGTTTTCCACCGAGAACGACGACGCCACGAGTTCGCGGACGACCTCCCTTCCGGCAATGAGATTGACGAGAGAGACATACTCCACCTTCAGCAGATGGCGCTTGAGGAACGATATGACACAGGGTATCGGCGTCTTGTAGCACACCACCTGGGGCACCCCGAAGAGTGCCGTCTCGAGCGTGGCGGTGCCGCTCGTGACCACCGCCGCCACGGCATGGGCCAGCAGTTCGTAGGTGCGGCCGTAGACTATTTCGGCCGCCGGGCTGCCGGCCATCACCTCATCGTAGTAGCTGCGGTCTATGCCCGGCGCGCCGGCCACCACCACGCGGTAGCTGCCGGCATACGCCTCAGCTGCGGCGAGCATCGCCGGCAGGTTGTCGCGGATTTCCTGCCGCCGCGAACCGGGCAGCAGGGCTATGACGCTGCGGCCGGAGAACCCGTCCGACGGCACGCCCGCGGCAAGGTAGGCGTCGACCTCCGCCACCGTGGGGTTGCCCACATAGTGTATCGGATAGCCGTGCTTCTCCTCATAGAAAGGCACCTCGAAGGGCAGGATGGAGAACATCTCGTCCACGTCGCGCCTGATGCTCTTTATCCTGTACTCCTTCCACGCCCATATCTTCGGCGATATATAGTAGTACACCGGTATGCCGGTGCGGGCCTTTACAAACTTCGCTATGCTGAGGTTGAAGCCCGGATAGTCAACGAGTATGACGGCGTCCGGCCCCCACTCCACGATATCCCGCTTGCACGCCTTCATGTTGCCGAGAATCGTCGGCAGGTGCGTCAGCACGGGGATGAAGCCCATATAGGCCAGTTCGCGGTAGTGGCGCACCATCACCCCGCCCTCGGCCGCCATAAGGTCTCCGCCGAAGAAGCGGAAGTCAGCCTGCGGGTCGTGCTCCTTCAGCGCCCTCATCAGTCCCGAGGCATGCAGGTCTCCGCTCGCCTCTCCGGCTATTATATAGTATTTCATGCTACAGATTCCATTTCTTCAGAGTGTCCATCATCCCGTATGCCGTCACGTCTATCTGCGTGGGCGTCACCGCCACGTAGCCGTGTGTCAGCGCCCAGTTGTCCGTATCGTCGGCCTCCGGCTCGTCGTTGGTATACGAGCCCGTCATCCAGTAATAGTCGTACCCGCGCGGGTGGCGGCACTTCACCACCTCGTTACCCCACGTGCCGTGCGCCATGCGGCATATCCTCACGCCGCGGAAGCTCTCCCGCAGCGGGAAGTTGACATTCAGGCAGATACCCTTCGGCAACCCCTCGGCCAGCACCCGCGCCGTGATGGCCCTGACGATATCCGTCAGCGGGGTGAAGTCGGCATCCTCGCTGTGGTCGCACAGCGAGAAGGCCACCGAGGGAATATACTTCATGCAGCCCTCGAGGGTGACGCCCATCGTGCCTGAGTAGTGTGTGTTGACGGAAGCATTGTCGCCGTGGTTTATCCCGCCGACGACCATGTCGGGCCACCGGCCGTTGCAGAGCTGGCTCAGAGCCATCTTCACGCAGTCTACGGGGGTGCCCGTGCACGACCATATCTCCACGCCCCCGCGCCTGCCGCGCGGCGTCAGGCGGAGCGGCTCGGTGGCCGAGAAGGCGCATGAGAAGCCGCTGCGGGCTGTCTCGGGAGCACACACGAGGATATCTGCCAGCGGACTGAGCATGGCGACGAGACTCTCAAGGCCCTTCGAGCGGTAGCCGTCATCGTTGGATATCAATATCAGAGGTTTTCCTTTTTCCATAATTACAACTAATCGTTTATTGTGCAAAATTACTAAAATAAGGCTTACAAATGGCATTTTCTCATATAAAATATGTAACTTTGCAAGCAGAACCAAAGTCATTCTAACGTGACAAAACATAGTATGGGAAAAATAATCGCATTAGCAAACCAAAAGGGAGGCGTGGGCAAGACCACCACCACCATCAACCTGGCGGCATCGCTTGCAACGCTTGAGAAAAACGTCTTAGTGGTCGATGCCGACCCGCAGGCAAACGCTTCCAGCGGCCTGGGAGTGGACATAAAGCAGGTTGACTGCTCACTGTACGAGTGCATCATCAGCCACGCCGACGTGCGCGATGCCATATACACCACCGACATCGACGGACTCGACATCATACCGAGCCACATCGACCTCGTGGGAGCGGAGATAGAGATGCTCAACCTCAACGACCGCGAGAAGGTGATAAAGAGGATGCTCGAACCCATCAGGAACGACTACGACTACATCCTCATCGACTGCAGCCCCTCGCTCGGCCTCATCACCGTGAACTCGCTGACCGCAGCAGACTCCGTCATCATCCCAGTGCAGTGCGAATATTTCGCCCTCGAAGGCATAAGCAAGCTGCTCAACACGATAAAGATAATCAAGAGCAAGCTGAACACAAAGCTCGAGATTGAGGGTTTCCTCCTCACTATGTACGACTCGCGCCTCAAACTGGCCAACCAGATATACGACGAGGTGAAGCGCCACTTCCAGGAACTGGTCTTCAAGACGGTAATCCAGCGCAACGTGAAGCTGAGCGAGAGCCCGAGCCACGGCCTGCCGGTAATCCTCTACGACGCCGACTCCACAGGAAGCAAGAACCACCTGGCACTGGCAAAGGAAATAATAAACAAGAATTGAATTACGAATGTTGAATTACGGATTACGAGTTGTCAGCCTGCGGCTGATGTAGAGTTAGCCAATTACGAATTGCCTGTGCGCAGAATAATTCGTGATTCCATAATTCCACATCAGCCGCAGGCTGACAACTCGTAATTCAAAATTCGTAATTCCAAATTAAAAGAAATGGCAGTACATAAGAAATACGGTAACAAGAACGTGCTCGGACGCGGACTCGACGACATCGGGAACGGACGCGGACTCGACGCACTGATAGACACCAAGGAGGTGCGCACGCAGGGGTCGTCGAACCTCAACGAGATAGCCATCGGACTGATAGAGCCGAACCCCAACCAGCCGAGACGCGAATTTGACGAGAACGCACTCGCCGAACTGGCGCACAGCATCAGCGAGATAGGCATCATACAGCCCATAACACTGCGCCAGACGAGCGACGGCAAATACCAGATAATTGCCGGAGAGCGCCGCTGGCGGGCATCGCAGCTGGCCGGGCTGACGGCCATCCCCGCATACATACGCACCGTAGAGGACGAGAGCGTGATGGAGATGGCCCTCGTGGAGAACATACAGCGCGAAGACCTGAACGCCATCGAGATTGCCCTCGCCTACGAGCACCTGGCCGAGACCACAGGCATGACGCAGGAAAAGATTGCCGAGCGCATAGGCAAGAGCCGCACGGCCGTAACCAACTACATGCGCCTGCTCAAGCTGCCGGCACAGGTGCAGATGGCCCTCAAGAACAAGGAGATAGACATGGGCCACGCAAGGGCACTGCTCGCACTCGACAGTCCGAGCGTGCAGATAAAGCTCTTCAAGGAGATTCAGAAGCACGGATACTCCGTGCGCAAGGTCGAAGAGATGGTCAACATGCTCAAGAGCGGACAGGACATACAGACCGCAAGGAAGAAGATAGCAGCCAAGGCGCAGATGCCGGAGGAGTTCTCCATGCTGCGCGACCGCCTATCGAGCTTCTTCAGCACAAACGTGCAGATGACATGCTCGCCCAAGGGAAAGGGAAAGATAAGCATCCCGTTTGCCAACGAGGAGGAGCTGGAGCGCATCATGAACGCTCTCGACAACGTAGGAAACAAATAACAGCAAGGCGGAATTGGCAAGGAAATCTATCATATCCGCACTGCTCATGCCGGCCATCACATCCGTAATGGCCACATTTTGTCTGACGGCAGAAGCTCAGACAGAGCCCGCAGCGGCCATCGCGGCAGACTCCGCCCGCACCATCACCGTCACGGCAGACAGCATAGACAGGGCACTGGCCGCCGCCGACTCGGCCTTCAAGGCCACGGCAGACAGCATCAAGGCCACGACGGAGACCGGCGCATACGCCGCCACCGCCGCCAAGGCCATGCGCGACTGGGACACATGGCGCCCCGACCCCAAACGGGCTATGTGGCTCGCGATGGTGCTGCCCGGAGCCGGACAGATATATAACCGCAAATACTGGAAGCTGCCGATATTCTACGGCGGCATGATGGGGTGTCTCTACGCCATGAACTGGAACAACATGATGTACAAGGACTACTCGCAGGCCTATCTCGACATCATGGACGACGACCCCACCACGCAGAGCTACAACAAGTTCCTGCATCTCGGCAAGCAGATAGACAGCTCGAACGAGGAACGCTACAAGCAGATTTTCAAGAGCAGGAAGGACAAGTACCGCCGCTGGCGCGACCTCAGCTTCTTCTGCCTTCTCGGCGTTTACGCCCTCTCGGTGATAGACGCCTACGTGGACGCCGAGCTGTCGGAGTTTGACATCTCGAGCGACCTGAGCCTCAAAGTGGAGCCCGCCGTGATGAGGGGCGACGGCGGAAACACGCCGCTCGGCAGCGCCACGCTCGGCCTGCAGTGCAGCCTCCGCTTCTGACAACAGCTACTATAAATACTACATTGACAACCGAATATCACAACATAACGATGAAAAAAAGATTATTTCTGATGGCAGCCGCCATATATTTCGCAGGGAACAGCATAGCATTGGCACAGACAGAGAGCGACGACGACGAGATAACCGTCACCGACGAGAAGGGCAACAAGGAAGTCATTGAGTTTCCGGAGGCCATGGGACAGGAGCTCGACAGCCTCATGAACCTCTACATGTCGCGCACGTATCTCGACGAGAACAACGATTGCAGGATGAAAGACGTCAACCCGGTGTTCGCCAAGGAGATATACGTGGAGCGGCTCAGCCGCATCCCCTCCGTCATAGAGATGCCCTACAACGAGGTCGTGCAGAAATTCATCGACAGATACAGCGGACGCCTGCGCCACTCGGTGAGCTACATGCTCGGCGCCTCCAACTTCTACATGCCCATCTTCGAAGAGGCCCTCGAGGCATACAACCTGCCGCTGGAGCTGCGCTACCTGCCCGTCATAGAGTCGGCACTGAACCCCACCGCCGTGTCGCGCGTCGGCGCAACGGGACTATGGCAGTTCATGCTGGCCACAGGAAAGCACTACGGCCTCGAGGTGAACTCGCTGGTCGACGAGCGCCGCGACGCGGTGAAGTCGTCGTATGCCGCCGCACACTATCTCAGCGACCTGTATAAGATATTCGGCGACTGGAACCTCGTCATAGCGGCATACAACTGCGGACCGGACCAGATAAACAAGGCCATACACCGCTCCAACGGAGAGCGCGACTACTGGCAGATATACCCCTACCTGCCGAAGGAGACCCGCGGATACGTTCCGGCGTTCATCGCGGCAAACTATATAATGACCTACTACTGCGACCACAACATCTGCCCGATGACAACGAGGCTGCCGGCAAAGACCGACACGATAATGGTCAGCCGCAACGTGCACCTCGAGCAGGTGGCCGAGGTGTGCGGCATTGACATAGACCAGCTGCGCGCACTGAACCCGGCATACCGCCGAGACATCATCCCCGGCGCCACCAAGGAGTCGAGCATCAGGCTGCCGCAGCTCGAAGTGGGCAAGTTCATAGACAAGGAAGAGGAGATTTACAACTACAAGACCGGCGAACTGCTGGCCAAGCGCACCGAGGTCGAGGTGAACGACAGCGCTCCGTCGTACACCACGGGCAAGCGCTCAACGTCAAGCAGGCGCTCACGCTCATCATCACGGAGCAGGAGCAGCCGCGGCGGAAAGACCATAACGATAAGGAGCGGACAGACACTCTCGCAGATAGCCAAGCAGCACGGCACGACAGTGAGCAAGCTGAAAAGACTCAACGGCATAAAGGGCACAAGCATACGGGCAGGCAAGAAACTGAGAGTGAAGTAACGGTAAACTAACGACATGGAGGCTTAAGCTATGGAAGAGGACTTGATAAAGAGAGAGGCCGCTGACGCGGAGCTGATCAACGGCGCGTTCCAGCACCTGCTGGACACATATCTCGCTTCACGCCACCGCAAGAAAGTGGACATCATCACAAAGGCTTTCAACTTTGCAAGGCAGGCACACAAGGGAGTAAGGCGGCTCTCGGGAGAACCGTATATCATGCACCCGATAGCCGTAGCGCAAATCGCATGCGAGGAGGTGGGCCTCGGCTCGACGAGCATCTGTGCGGCCCTGCTGCACGATGTGGTCGAAGATACGGACTACACCACCGAGGACATTGAAAACATCTTCGGCGCGAAGATAGCCCAGATTGTTGACGGACTGACGAAAATCAGCGGCGGAATATTCGGCGACAAGGCATCGGCACAGGCCGAGAACTTCAAGAAGCTGCTGCTCACGATGAGTGACGACATCCGCGTAATACTGATAAAGATATGCGACCGCCTGCACAACATGCGCACGCTGGCAAGCCAGCCGGCAAACAAGAAATACAAGATTGCAGGCGAGACGCTCTATATCTACGCCCCGCTGGCAAACCGCCTCGGACTGAACAAGATAAAGACGGAGCTCGAAGACCTCAGCTTCCGCTACGAACACCCGCAGCAATACGAAACCATCGAGAGCAAGCTGGCCTCAACACAGGCATCGCGCCACACGCTCTTCGACCAGTTCACGGCTCCGATAGAGAAGTCGCTCCAGGCCATGGGCATTGACTACGAGATAAAGGAACGCGTCAAAAGCCCCTACTCCATCTGGCACAAGATGCAGACCAAGCACGTCACGTTCGAGGATATATATGACATCCTGGCCGTGAGGATAATCTTCAAGCCCAGGAACCGCGAGGACGAGATAAACGAATGCTTCAAGATATACGTCGCGATAAGCAAGATATACCAGTCGCACCCCGACCGCCTGCGCGACTGGCTGAACCATCCCAAGGCCAACGGATACCAGGCGCTGCACGTCACGCTGATGTCGAAGCAGGGCCGGTGGATAGAGGTTCAGATACGGTCGGACCGCATGGACGAGATTGCCGAGCAGGGCTTTGCCGCACACTGGAAATACAAGGAGGACGGCACGAAGGTGGAGTTCACCGAAGACGAGGGCGAGCTGAACGACTGGCTGCGCACCATCAAGGAGATTCTCGACGACCCGCAGCCCGACGCCATGGACTTCCTCGACGCCATAAAGATGAACCTCTTTGCATCGGAGATATTCGTATTCACACCCAAAGGCGAGATAAAGACCATGCCGGCAGGATGCACCGCACTCGACTTCGCTTTCTCGATACATACATTCCTCGGCAGCCACTGCATCGGCGCGAAGGTGAACCACAAGCTCGTGCCGCTGAGTCACAAGCTGCAGAGCGGCGACCAGGTGGAGATTCTCACATCGAAGTCGCAGCACGTGCAGCCCTCATGGATAAACTTCGCCTCGACGGCGAAGGCCAAGGCGAAGATACAGGCCATACTGCGGCGTGACGGACGCGAGGTGCAGAAGCAGGGCGAGGAGATTCTCTGCAAGTTCCTGAAGAAGCACGACATGGAGTATTCGAACGCCATAGCCGACCAGCTGACTGCCTTCCACGAGGCGCAGCGCCGGGAAGCGTTCTTCCAGGCACTCGGCGAGAAGACCATACTGCTGGGCGACGAGGACATAGACGAGCTGCAGGGAAAGAAGAAAAACAAGGGCAAGAGCCGCGGATGGCGCAAGTATGTACCCTTCCTCGGCTCCGGCAAGAACGCCAAGGGCGAAGGAAAGACGCTCCAGCTCTTCACCATACCGGAGAAGTTCAACCGCAAGAAACCTATCTTCATCACCGACGACAACATCACGCAGTATAAGTTCACCCACTGCTGCCACCCCATCCCGGGCGACGACATCCTTGGATTCATCGACAACAAGAACCAGGTGGAGATTCACAAGCGCTCCTGCCCCGTAGCCACGAAACTGAAGTCGAGCTTCGGAAACCGCATCCTCGACGCCAAATGGGACATGCACAAGCGCCTCTACTTCGACGCCACGATACGCCTGCAGGGCATCGACCGCATAGGAATGCTCAACGAGGTGACCAAGGTGATATCGGAACAGATGAACGTCAACATCCACAAGGTGACTTTCACATCGGACGACGGCATCTTCGACGGCAGCATCGAGCTGCGCGTGCACGACCGCGACGACGTCGAGGATATCATCGGCAGCCTCAAGAAGATTGAGAACATGCAGGAGATAACGCAGATAATGTAATCACGATACAACAAAACAACTACTTAAAAATACTGACATGAAAAGACGAATCTTCATCATGCTGACCGCCATCATGGCGGCAGCCGCAAGCGCAACGGCCGCAAGCAAGTACGACAATCCGGACACGCTGGTTGTCGCACGCGACGGCACGGGCGAGTTCCGCACCATAGACGAGGCCATCGAGGTGTGCCGCGCGTTCATGGAATACCACAAGGTGATATATGTGAAGAAAGGCATATACAAGGAGAAGCTCATCATCCCGCAGTGGCTGACGAACATTGAGATTCTCGGCGAGGACCGCGACAACACCGTCATCACCTACGACGACCACGCAAACATCAAGTCGGCCGAGCGCCCGAAGGGCATAGGCACTTTCCGCACATACACCGTCAAGGTGGAAGGCAGCAGGATTACGTTCCGTAACATCACCATCGAGAACAACTCGGCACGCCTTGGGCAGGCCGTTGCCCTGCACACGGAGGGCGATCGTCTCGTGTTCGTGAACTGCCGCCTGCTCGGTCATCAGGACACCATATACACGGGAGTGGCCGGCACGAGGATTCTCTTCAAGGACTGCTATATCGAGGGTACGACCGACTTCATCTTCGGTCCGTCGACCGCATGGTTCGAAAACTGCACCATACACAGCAAGGCCAACTCATACATCACGGCGGCATCTACGCCTGCCGACGTCCCGTTCGGCTACGTATTCAACAACTGCCGCCTCACGGCTGCCGAAGGAATAACAAAGGTTTACCTCGGCCGCCCGTGGCGCGACTACGGCTACACGCTCTTCATGAACTGCGACCTCGGCGGCCACATACGCCCCGAAGGCTGGCACCACTGGCAGAAGGAGCGCGAAAACACCGCACGCTACATGGAATACAACAACCGCGGCGAAGGCTCGAAGACAGACAAGCGCGTGGGATGGAGCAGACAGCTGACAAAAAAAGAGGCTGCAAAAATCACCATGGAAGAGGTCTTCGGACTGAAGGACAGCTGGAAACCTGCCTTCTAAGAGGATTCCCTACCAGACCTACTCTCCCTACAATCCCTACCAAAAAGCCCCTCCCAGCCTCCCCAAAGGGGAGGAGAAAGGGAGGAAAGCACAAAAAGTATTGCTTATTTTATTCGGCGCGATGCCGCGGCAACCGCGGGAAGAGCCTGCGCACGCGGAGAACAACCTGCGCCATGCTGCCGCCGGCAACAACCCCGGACACCGAGGCGATGACAAGAACGAAGCCGAAAGCCTCGCGCATGGCGAAGCGCTCGCCGAAGACGACGATGCCAAAGAACACGGCCGTCACCGGTTCGAGTGCCCCGAGGATTGCAGTTGGCGTGGAACCGATATACCGTATGGCCGTCGTGCTGCACAGAAACGATATCGCCGTGGGAAAGATACCCAGGGCAATGAGGTTTCCCCACAGATACCAGTCGCTGCCGGAAGGCGTCTGCAAGCCGCCGCCCATGAAGATACGGACTACAAACAGACTAAGGCCGAAGAGCAGGATATAGAACGTCACCTTCAGCGTGGCCATATCCTTTACTGTCGAGTGGTTCACCGCCACCATATATATAGCATACGACAGCGACGAAGCGAAGACGAGAACGGTGCCCGTTAGACTTAGGGCGAGACTCCCGTCGTGCACGCAGAGCAGCGCGATGCCGGCAAAGGCGGCCGCCATGCAGACGGCGGTGCCGGGTGAGATGCGCTCCTTGAAGAACACAGCCATTATCAGAGCCACCATCACGGGATAGATGAAGAGCAGCGTCGAGGCGATGCCCACATCCATATAGTTATAGCTCTCGAACAGCGTGAGCGACGACACGGCGACGAGAAGCCCCAGCACGGCCAGCTTAGGCACGTCGCCAAGACCTATACGGAAGTTCCGCCCGCGGGCCACAAGCATGGCGCCAAGCAGCGGAATGGCAAAAAGATATCTGAAAAACAAAACGGAATCGGGACCGATTCCGGCCTTATAGAGCGGCAGCGCAAAGAGCGGATTCATGCCGTAAGTGGCGGCAGCGCAAGCCCCGAGGATATAACCTGTTGCTTTGGTGTTCATACTCGACCCTCATCAAAGTTCTTGAAACAAACTGTTTTGCATGCACCCATTCATCACCAGACCATATCCCATCATTCAAGGAAATCGAGCTGGTGCTTCAGCGCGAGCAGTTCGTCCTTTATGCCAGTAAGCCGCTGCAGCACCTCGGCCGTGCGGTCGGCTCCGTTTCGGTTGCTGTTGATAATCTTCTTTGCCGCCGCTATCTTGAAACCGCGCACCTTGACGAGGTTGTGGATGAGACGTATCTGCTCGATATCCTTTTCCGTATACTGGCGCACCTTGCTCGGACCGTTCGTCTTCGGCTTGAGGTATGGAAACTCCTGCTCCCAATAACGCAGCGTGCTCTCGTTCAGTTCAAACATCCGGGCCACCTCGCTTATGGAGTAATACAGCTTCAGGTTCTTGTTCATATTAAGCGCCATAATTCACGGTTTTTATCAAACAATATCATTAAAGAACTATCAAATCATCGTTTCTACTCCACAAAGGTAGGAAAAACAATGTTTACCTGCAAGACTTTCAAAAAGTTTCTGACATGCAACGGCCGTTTATTGTCTTCCCCTTAAAATATTTAAGCCCGCATACCGCTATCGCCAAACACTGCACTCCGCCCTATCACGACACATCAGAAAACAGAGCAATAGCACAGTCTGCAAGGCTTGCAAGGCGAAAAAAATTGCGTCATTCGGTATTAATGCTTAACTTTGCGGTCAATTCATAACCGACAAACAGTTTATTATTACAATGAAAAAGATTCTTTGGTTGATTCTTATTGCTGGCATATCGCTTGTAAACGTGTGTATTATGGGTAGTGAACGTGGAGTGAGAGGGATTTATTCCTTTCCCTTCGCTCTAATCTATATCACTATATTCGGATATTATGTATCAGTCAAGAAAAAGTTTGATTTCAAAGAGATACTGCTGCTATCGCTATTGGAAAGAAGTGGTATAATGAAGAATGAATGGAGCGAAAGAAAGCAAAGAACTGTACTTTCCTGCATTTCAATTCCACTGTTATTCATATTTTATATTCTCTCCATTTACTTCTATGCCGTCAATGATTTCATGTTATCGCTCATAGTAGATTTCTTTGTACTATTAGTAATAACCCTGTCCGCAATGATCTGGATAAACAAAGCGCCTAAAGAAGAATCAAACAAGAATAATACAACAATATGAAGACACTACTTCCGGTTTTAGCATCAATGCTCGTCGTCTGTCTCGCACCGATGCCTTATTGGTATTACGAGTTGGTACGTTTCGCAGCCATGGTGGCTTTCGGCGTCATGGCGTATCGGTATAATAAAGCGGAGAACGGCAATCTGATGATTACATTCAGCGCCCTGGCCCTTCTGTTCCAGCCTTTTTTCAAGATAGCGCTTGGCCGCGCTATATGGAATACGGTCGACATTGCCGTAGCGATACTGCTCATAATGATATGGATGAAAGAGCGGAAGAAGGCTTGACATAAACAGGATGCTTATTAACAACAATAAAAATAAAAGGATATGCCAAACTGGTTAATAATTGTTTTGATAATTGCCGTATTGGGCGGAATTATCGGTTTCTTCTCCGGCAATGAGGGAGAAAGAGGTTCAAGTGCATTTGCAGGAGCCTTAGGAGGGGCTCTCGGCTGCGGCTACCTGATACTCCATGTTCTTCTAATCGGCCTTTCCATAGCAGCATTTGTAGCGCTATTCGGCTTCCTGTTCGGTTAAACAGAAAGGGAAACAATCCGCATAGCTACACCGTTCATAATAATCAGCAAACAGAAACTATTACATAAATGTTTAAAAATCCATTCAGACGCAAGAAATACGAGCCATTGCCATACAATGAAGTCTTCGACTACAGCATGACAAGGAACGATGAGCCCAAATGCAAATACACAGTAATGCACAATGCCGTCAGAGTGCACGACCTGAAATTCGAGCCTGTACACGAGGAAGTGATATACGTTGAGAACGAATATGACGAAGCGGCCAACAGGTGCATTTGCGACAATATAGACCTGATACGCAGATGCTTTGCCAAGAGAAACTTCATGTTCATATATCTGCCGCTCATCGGCAAAGACCTTATGGACAAAAGTATATGGCGCTATCACTATCCGGACAGGGAAACAGGAGAGAAAGGCGAACTGCCGGCACTAAAAAGCGACTATCTTCTCGACTTCATGAAGCGGCCTGAAAACAGGACAAAGATAAAGCCTTGTTTTGTAAGATACAACTATTCCTTCAATGAAACGGAGTTTTACGGGGGCAAGGCAGAAACATCATGGACCGATTTTTTCGATACTTTCGAATTCGACATAAGCGAAGCAAAAGATGTAAAAGACTACTTTGAATGCCTGAGCGAGCACATCGCTGGAAAGCTGTTCTGGTGGTCTGGCCTATGTTCGTGGGGCAAAAGAGAATATGAAGATGCCGACGACGCCTTCGACAACGAAACCATGAAGTTGCTTGAAGACGTGAGATACAAGATCGCACTGCTCCGACGGAAAGGTATCAGCGACGTCATACTGAGCGAACTGGTAAAGCCGGACATTGAGTTAAGCCGGATAATCATCAGCAAAGACTACAGGATAACACTACCGGAATATAACAATACGGAAATAACGATGACTCCGCTCGTAAAGGCTGTGTTCCTGCTGTTCCTCAAACACCCGGAAGGGATACGCTTTAAGAGCTTGCCCGACCACAGGAAAGAGTTGTCTGTAATATACGACAGCATAAGAGGATGCGCCGGCTCGTCAAAGAGAATAATGGGCATTAGGAAATATAGCGACAACATTCTCAACGTTACCGACCCTCTGAACAATTCCATAAACGAAAAGTGCACGAGGATAAAAGAGGCTTTTCTCCTGAAAATCCATGAGTCACAGGCCTGCAACTATTTTATAACAGGCGAGCGCGGCAAACCGAAAAAGATCGCACTGCCGCAGAATCTGATAGTATGGGAAGACTGACTCTACTCCCGTTCAATCTACAATCTGAATATGAATTAAATATCATCATTTGCCATAACAATACGTTTTGCATAGTTGTGCAAGACTGATGATGCTTTATCTCATATTCAGATTATTACCGACGGCACACATTATTATAATTAATACATTAATATTATATAGCCACCTGCCTGTCCACGAAAGACTACTATTACACCGGCACATGTATCTCCGATAGTTTGCAATGAAGATGCCATACATTAATAAATAAAGAAAAGATTTGCAGATGTTGCAAAAACGGAGTATCTTTGCAGTCGACTTTGCATGATTCGCATGGTCGGTTTCAAACATAGCAAACTTTATAACGATGATATTATTATGATGACAGCAAACGAAATACGCGACTCGTTCAAGCAGTTCTTCGAGTCGAAAGGACATGCCATCGTGCCGTCCGCACCGATGGTGATTAAGGACGACCCGACGCTGATGTTCACCAACGCCGGCATGAACCAGTGGAAAGACATCATCCTCGGCACACGTGAGCCGGAGCCGCGCCGCCGCGCAGACTCTCAGAAGTGCCTCCGCGTGAGCGGAAAGCACAACGACCTCGAAGAGGTGGGACACGACACGTACCACCACACGATGTTCGAAATGCTCGGCAACTGGAGCTTCGGCGACTACTTCAAGGAAGGCGCCATAGACATGGCGTGGGAATATCTTGTCAACGTGCTCAAGCTCGACCCCAAAGACCTCTACGTTACGGTGTTTGAAGGCTCGAAAGAAGAGGGCCTCGAACGCGACGACGAGGCCGCGGCTATATGGGCCAAGCACGTGCCTGCCGACCACATAATAAACGGAAACAAGCACGACAACTTCTGGGAAATGGGCGACACGGGGCCCTGCGGACCCTGTTCGGAGATTCATCTCGACTCGCGCACACCCGAAGAGAAAGCCAAGACCCCGGGCCGCGAACTGGTAAACAAGGATGACCCGCAGGTAATCGAGATATGGAACCTCGTCTTCATGCAGTTCAACCGCAAGGCAGACGGCTCTCTCGAGAAGCTCGGCATGAACGTGATAGACACCGGCATGGGCTTCGAGCGCCTCGTACGCGCTCTTCAGGGCAAGCACTCAAACTACGATACAGACGTGTTCCAGCCGATAATAAAGGAGATTTCGCGTCTCTCGGGCATGGAATACGGCAAGGATGAGAATACCGACGTGGCCATGCGCGTCATCGCAGACCACCTGCGCGCCGTGGCATTCTCCATTGCCGACGGCCAGCTGCCAGGCAATGCCAAGGCAGGATACGTCATCCGCCGCATCCTGCGCCGCGCCGTACGCTACGCATACACCTTCCTCGGCCAAAAAGAGGCTTTCATCCACCGCCTCCTGCCGGTATTCATCGGCGAGATGGGAGATGCCTATCCCGAACTGAAGGCACAGCGCGAGCTCATCGGCAAGGTCATCAAGGAGGAGGAAGACTCGTTCCTGCGCACACTCGACAAGGGCATCAGCATGCTCAACGAGGCAATGGAGAAGCTGAAAGCAGAAGGTAAGAGCGAGCTCGACGGTGCTCAGGCATTCCGCCTCTTCGACACATACGGATTCCCGCTCGACCTCACCGAGCTCATCTGCCGCGAGAACGGAGTGACCGTAGACGGGAAGCAGTTTGACGAGGAGATGCAGAAGCAGAAGGAGCGCGCACGCAACGCCGCACAGGTGGAGAACTCCGACTGGACCGAACTGATGCCGGGCGAGCAGAAGTTTGTCGGCTATGACTACACCGAACACAACTGCCACATACTGCGCTACCGCAAGGTGACACAGAAAAAGAACACATACTACGAGCTGGTGCTCGACAACACGCCGTTCTACGGAGAAATGGGCGGACAGGTAGGAGACTGCGGAGTGCTCGTCAGCGAGACAGAGACAGTGGTCATCACCGACACCAAGCGCGAGAACAACCAGAGCGTGCACATCGTGAAGGAACTGCCGAAGAACCCCGAGGCTGAGTTCATGGCATGCGTGGACACTGACAAGCGCGACGGCAGTGCCGCCAACCACACGGCAACCCACCTGCTCGACTATGCCCTCAAGCAGGTATTGGGCGACCACGTGGAGCAGAAAGGCTCGTACGTCAGCGCCGACACGCTGCGCTTCGACTTCTCTCACTTCCAGAAAGTGACCGACGAGGAGCTGCGCGCCGTGGAGCGGATGGTGAACGACATGATACGTCAGGACATACAGCGCGACGAACATCGCGACCTCCCCAGCGAGGAAGCAAAGGAGCTCGGAGCCATCGCCCTCTTCGGAGAGAAGTACGGCGACAAGGTGCGCGTCATCAAATTCGGACCGAGTTGCGAGTTCTGCGGCGGTATCCACGCATCGTCGACAGGCCGGATAGGCATGTTCAAGATTGTAAGCGAGAGTAGCGTGGCTGCCGGTATACGCCGCATCGAGGCCAAGACGGGCAAGGAATGCGAGGAGATGATGTACGGTCTTGAAGACATGATCAAGGCCATCAAGGGACTCTTCAACAACGCCAAAGACCTGAAGGGCGTCATCGGCAAGTATATCGACGAGCACGACTCGATGAAGAAAGAGATAGACCAGTTCAAGGCGCAGGCCGTAGAGCGCGCCAAGGACACGCTCGTCAGCAAGGCACGCACGGTCAACGGCACGACAGTGATAACGTCAGTGCTGCCGCTCGGACCGGCCGAGACCAAGGACTTGGTATTCAAGATACGTCAGGCAGTGCCCGAGAACCTCGTCTGCGCCATAGGAACGGTGGCCGACGGCAAGCCGATGCTCAGCGTTATGCTCAGCGACGACATGGTGAGCGGCCACGGCCTGAACGCCGGACAGATGGTCCGCGAGGCTGCCAAGCTGATTCAGGGCGGCGGAGGCGGACAGCCCCACTACGCCACGGCCGGCGGAAAGAACGCAGACGGACTGAGCGCCGCGGTCGACAAGGTCATCGAATTAGCGAAGCTTTAAGCACGTCAAGCCTTTAAATATAAGCAGATGTTATTTGGCGGATTATACGAGAGATATTTTTCATTTCACGTATAATCCGCCAATTTTTTATATAATAATAAGTAGGTAGAAGGCAAATACATCATAAAAAAAGAATTGATACAGAAACAGTATAGAATAAATAAATTTAACGAGATGAAAACTATTAAACTGAAATACCGGATATTGATTGCTATCTTTACATTAACATCCATATTGTTATTTGCTTTTAATTATAATACCGGTCAACTACAAGAGAAAACTTCTGATTATGAAATCATTGACAGTGCGATTGGTAGTATAAACACGATTATCGGTCACGATGAGCAAGATACAATTATAGGCAACTTTACCGGTAAACGAATAGACACTCTTTTCGTGGAAACAAAGGTTACGATTGAACCGGATGGTGAAACCATCTTCACTTACTATATGAATTCGTCAAATAAGCATATACCTAAAATTGAATTGTATGGTTGGTATGGATGCTCACCCAAACTTGTCAACGAAGGAGACCTTGACGGTAACGGCACTTGTGAAGTTGGTTATCTCCATACATGGACAAGTAGCCAATGGAGGTATTACCGCATTTTTACTCTCGTTGGGAATGAATGGCGTTATCTCATTGAAGGCGATTATCTTGATACTTCTGATTCTTTCAGAATGTCAGGTTATGAAGTAGCTGAATCGGGAAAAGAGAAAGGCACTGTTCTTATTCATTATGCAGATCAATATTTTGACACTAAGGAAAATGCTTTTAGTTGGGCTATCAGAGACACAATCGTTACGCCAACTTTCGCAAAGATAACGGATTAAAACGAATATGAGAATCATCTATCACAAAAGAATCATCAGCCTATTATCAAAAGCCGTGCTGTACTTAGGCTTTACTGCCGTATCTTGCAATAACAATCCGACAGGCAAACAACACGAGAACTATGAGCCGGACATGAATAAATACACTGACAACAGTGGCATAAGTACCGGCGAAGACGGTACTTATGCTGCACAAAAAGCGACTAATCAGTGTACGGATTATAACGAAATCAGCGGCAGTAAGGATAGCCTAAGCGCAATAATGACAAGCATCGCTAATGGTAATAAGTACAAATTAGCCTCACTATGCCTTTTCCCTTTGGAACGCAAATACCCGCTTTACGACATTCAAAGCCCCGAACAACTTATCAAATACTTCGACATCATGTTTGATAATAAGTTCAGGGAAAGAATGAAAAGAGCAACAATCGACGATTGGTATTCTTGCGGTTGGCGAGGATATGGATTTGGAGAACGCCGCGGTACACAGAGCGAACTTAGCGTTTACGACATATTAACCGCCGTAAACTATTACTCTGACAGAGAGAAACAAATGCTCGGAGCATTGCAACAAGAAGAGATTAAAAGCTTGCATAGGTCATTACAAGCAGAAAAATGGGTCCCTTATGCTTGTCTGCTCGATGTAACAGACAACAGTATCATCCGTATTGACGTTAAAGAAGACTATAGCTACGAGTATCACAGCACCACCACTTCACGACTATTAAAATACAAGAAAGGTGGTAAAGCATCAGACATACCCGATAAGATTATGTTCGGCACAATCACAACAGACGGTTCTGCCAACGAGAGAGAATTCAACTACAAAGATAATTCTGGATTATCCATCTCTTTCATGGACTTTGATGGAGGCAAAGATGAATATGGAAGGACGGAAATAGATATTGAAGAGAATGGTAACACAATAACGCACAAAATAAAAAAGACCTATTGGCGCGATGTTATGAAACAATGATTTCCATATCGCAATCCGATGTTCTGATGTCAAAAGTCAAACAGCCGGCAAGAAATAACAGTTTATTAATAGAGTAATAAATCATCATTTCTACCCAATTTAGATGAAGATTTGCACTCAAACAGTGCAATTTCTTTCGTTTTTTGCACTCTTACAGTGCATTTTTGAGTATCTTTGCAAAAAACAATAGAACAGGAATGAAAAACTTTTTATTATCATTAACAATACTTGTATCTGTAAATTTGTCGTGCTTTGCACAAAAAGAACAAGTTACTATTAAAGCCGGTACAATCGTTCCATTAGAAGCTATCAAAGAAGTCAGAGGAGCAAAAGCGCATGAAGGAGAGCCTGTAGACTTTCAAGTTACAAGAGATATTATCGTTGATGGTAGAATTGCCATACCCGCCGGTTCATTAGCTAAAGGCGTTGTATATGAAGCGAAGCGGTCGACATGCTTTGGAACAAGAGGCCGTCTTGGAATAAAGATACGCAATTTAATCACTCCTAATGGCGACGTTGTAAACTTTACATCATCTGATGTATACATAAAAGGAAACAATCGGACTCCTGTATCGGTTATCGTTTTCTGTTTAACTTGTCTTCCTTTCCCCTGTGGTGGCAAGGCAGTAATGAAAGTCGGATATGAGGTTGATGCGACAGTAGCATCTAATACTACAATAACCATTTGATAATGAATACAAAATAATGCAGGCGACATCACCCTGCCTGTATTATTTATTATATAAAAACAAACACTAAATAAGCATTTTCACAACGTCAATCCGGCATAACAGAATATCAGCCACCAAGTAGGGACTGAGTCTTGTCTTTGTCCGCAGCCCGCAAGGGCTAAGTCATGACCATCACTTTACTTAATATTTATATACTCAAACTTTGTTTCTTAGCCCTTACGGGCTGCGGACAAATACAAGACGAGTGCTTGAGCGAAGCGAAAAATAGGTCCCTACACAGCGCGTGAATACATACCGGCAGGGGCTTGTTTCTATATTGAATCCCACTCCTCAAACTCCAGATACCCCTCCACCCACTCGTCGCGGTGCATGTCGGCTTCGAGCGACGGGTTTGACACGGAGAGGCCGATGAGCCTTATCGGGCGGGCTGCCGAATAGTCGACCTCGCGCAACAGGCGCTTGGCCACGGGTAGAATGTCGTCTTTCGAGGTGAGGATGCGGCTCTGTGTTATGCTCCGCGTTATCTGAGTGAAGTCTGAATACTTCACTTTCAGTGTCAAAGTGCGCCCATCGAAGCGGTCTTTCTCAATGCGGCGGACGAGTTCGAGCACCGTGTGGTACAGTTCTATAAGCACTGCCGAGCGCGCGGATATATCCTCGGCAAAGGTCTGTTCGCAGCCCACCGACTTGCGTACATACTCCGTCTCGACGGGCCTCAGGTCTATGCCGCGGGCAAAATCATAATATATGCGCCCCATCTTGCCGAACACTTCGGTAAGGTGGCGCAGCGAACAGCGGCGCAGGTCGGCACCGGTGAAGATGCCGATATAGTGCATCCGCTCTGCCGTGCGCGGCCCGACACCCCAGAAATCCTCTATCTTCAGTCCCGAGATGAAGTCGAGCGCACGGTCGGGATGAATGACGGTGAGCCCGTCCGGCTTTCTTACCTCCGACGCAATCTTTGCCAGAAACTTGTTGTACGACACTCCCGCCGAAGCCGTCAGATGCAGCTCCGAGCGTATCCGCTGCCTTATCTCCCGCGCGATGTCGACGGCAAGGGGCATGCCGCGCTTGTTTTCAGTAACGTCGAGGAAAGCCTCGTCTATCGAGAGCGGCTCGATGATGTCGGTATAGTCGGCGAAGATGGCATGCACCGCCTCCGACACGGCCTTATACCGGGCATGGCTGCCATGCACAACTATCAGCTGCGGGCACAGCCGCTTAGCCTTCGACATGGGCATTGCCGAGCGCACGCCGAACCGCCGGGCCTCATAGCTCGCCGTAGACACTACGCCGCGCGGACCGTCGTGCCCCACGGCCACCGGCAGTCCGCGCAACTCGGGATGGTCGCGCTGCTCCACGGAGGCGAAAAACGCATCCATGTCCACATGTATTATCTTCCGCCCGACAGGGTTCTCCATTACTCAAAAGCTTATTTTTCTATGCCCGCGATGTCGTCTTCGGGCTTGGGTATGCGGCGGTTGGGGTTCTCCTTGGCACCGAGGTCTACGAGTTCGCGGCCCTTCTTCACCACGCTCTGCGCACCGGTTATCAGCTTGTTGTTTGCAAAGTCATAGTCTTTCTGCGCCTTCGCGAGCGTGTCGCCCAGCGTGTTGTAGCGCCGTATGAAGTCACCGAGGCGGTCTATCAGTTGCTCGGCGATGCCAAAGACCTTCTCCTGATTCTCCGCCTGCTGGTTCTGCACCCATGCGATGTGTATCATGTGGAGTATTCCGAGCAGGTTCTGTTCGCCCGTGATGAACACCTTTCGCTCGAAAGCCTCGCGCCAGAGCGTCGGGTCGTTGGCCAAAGCGAGCTGCAGCGACGACTCGAACGGCACGAACATGATGACGAAGTCGACGGCCTCGCGCGGTGCCTTGACATACCGGCTGTAGTCCTTTCGCGCCAGTTCGGTGACGTGGCTGCGCACACTCTTTATGTGATCCTGCAGGTGGCGGTCCTTCTCCTCGGGCGTCTCGGCGTTCACATAGCGCTGATATGCCGTGAGGGAGACCTTCGAGTCGATGATGGCGTCCTGCCCCTGGGGATAGTGCAGTATGACGTCGGGCTGCATCTCACGTCCCGTGTCGTCGTTCTTCAGCGCCCGTCCGGTCTCGTCGCGCAGCCGCGCCTGCACCTCATAGTGTATGCCCTCGGTCAGTCCCTGCGAGGCGAGCAGGTCGCCGAGAATTATCTCGCCCATGTTTCCGGCCGCCTTGTTGTCGCGCCGGAGCACGTTGGCCAGCGACTCGGCCTTCTCCCCTATCTCGCGGTTGCTCTCCATCATCAGCCTTATCTGCTCGCGGAACGATGCCGAGTGCTGCGCCGAGTCCTTCATATTGTCGGTGATGGCCTTGCGCATGTCGCTGATGGCGTCCTTTAGAGGTTGTGTGATGTGGCCTATGTTCTCGCTGTTCTGCTCTTTCAGCTTGCGCGCGTTCTGCTCCATGATGGCCGTGGCAGCGTTGGCCAGCTGCTCGCGTGCCGTGCGCAGCTGTTCGGCAAACTGTTCCTGCCTCACCTTGGCCTCTTCTGCGGCGTGCTGCCGCAACAGTTCTATCTCTCGGGCAAGGGCCTCCGCCCTCGACGCGAGTGCCTTGTTCTCCGTTTCCAAAGCCTCGGAACGCTCAGAAAGTTGCTTCAACTGCCCGTTCCTTATTGCCAGTTCGGTGGCCGTGCGCTCCTGCTCTATCGTGCGGCCGGTAATCTCCCGCTCTTTCTCCGACACCCTTCCGCGCATCATCATGTATGTGGCAGCGATGCCTGCGGCCATTGCCACCAATGCTATCAGTACTGTTATCATTACCTTTAATTTAGTTATCTGTCTTTACACACGGTGCAGACGTATCCGGCATCCGCATTTATGGTTGTCTCGAAGCATGAGCGGCCAAGGTCTACCGCCTTCAAGTCGCACCTTATCCCCTCACCCGTCATCTTGAGATAGCTCTCTTTCATCGTCCAAAAACGCGTGAAAGCGATGTCCGGCCGTGCCGAAGCCATCACCACGTCAAGCTCCTCTCCACTGAGGACGCGCCTTGCAAGACTCTCATTAAATGTGCGTATCGCCTCCACGTCGACACCTACCCGCTCCGTGCTTACCGCACAAGCCACCGCCGTGCGGCAATGACTGAGATTGAAAAATATATCCTCGTGTCCGATGATGAACGGCTTGCCGCCCGCGGCTATGCCCAGTTCCACGGCCTCGCCGATACCGTATTCGAGACTCAGGGCCTGCCTGAGAAGCATGTATGCCGCCGTTCCTGCGCGGCGGGCGCTCTCATTTTTATGCTCCATCACCATTGCACGGCGCGACGGCGGCATGGCAGCAAGAGCCTCTTCGAGATTGAATTCACCGATATTTTGAGTTATATATAGCATTATCAAGATGTTTTCAGTTTTCCGATACCGTCTGCGTCTTCGGCCAGTTGACGAGAAAGAGCTTCTCCGTGGCGCGCGTGAAGGCGGTGTAGAGCCAGTGTATATAGTCGGGAGTGAGCATGTCGTCTGTCATGTAACCCTGATCGAGGTATATGTGCGCCCACTGTCCGCCCTGCGCCTTATGGCACGTCACTGCGTATGCGTATTTAATCTGCAACGCATTGTAGTACCTGTCTTCCTTCATCGCCTTCAGCCGGTCGGCCTTCCGCGGTATGTCGGCATAGTCTTCGGCCACGGCGGCATACAGATGCTCGCTCTGCTCGCGCGTGAGCGCTGGCGCCTCACTGGCCAGCGTGTCGAGAATCACGGTGTCCGTTAGTTCGTAGTCGTCGTAGTCGGGGAACTGCAGGGTAACCTCCGCGAAGCGGAAACCGTGCATCTCATGGACATTACGCACGCGGTAGACCCGGGCACGGTCGCCGTTGGCAATATAATTAAATGAAGAATGAAGAGTGAAGAATGAAGAATCTTCATTTAAATTGAGGTATTTGTTCTTCACAATCATCAGCATGTCGCCGGTGCTGAGTTCCTCTTCTCGGCCGAGCACCATGGCGCGGATTCCGCGGTTATAGATGTTGGCGCGCTTGTTGCTCCGCGTGATGACCATCGTCTCGTCCTGCCCCACACTGCTGTAGCTCGTCGCCAGCGACTCTATCAGTTCGTCGCCAGGCACCACGTGTATGTCGGCAAAGCCGTGCAGGCGGATAAGTGGCAGGCGGGTAAGCTCGTCGCGGGTTATCATCGAGCGTATCACGGTGGCATTATACAGTATGCCCGACTCTCCGGCCTGACGCAATACCTCGGTGAGGTCGGTCTCATAGACGTCGAGTCCGTAGCACCGCAGCACGTCCGCCTGCAGCGCCGGACTCTCCTCCTCGCCCACTGGAGGCAGCTGCGCGCTGTCGCCGATGAGCATCATGCGGCAGTTTCGCCCGCTGTATACATACTCTATCATGTCGTCGAGCAGGCGGCCGCTGCCGAACACCGTGGAGGCGGCTCCGCCGTTGGCCACCATCGAGGCCTCGTCGACGATGAAGAGCGTGTCGGCCGACAGGTTCACGCCCACGTTGAAGGCCGACAGGTCTCCCGCCGTGCGCTGCCGGTAGATGCGGCGGTGGATGGTGAACGCCTGATGACCGGCATTCAGCGAGAACACCTTGGCCGCGCGCCCCGTGGGCGCCATCAGCACCATCTTCAGCCCGAGACCGGCAAGGGCGCGCACCATGGCTCCGGCGAGCGTCGTCTTTCCCGTGCCGGCCGACCCGCGCATTATCATCGCCACGCGGTCGCCGCGGTCGGTCATGAAGCGCGAGAACACGCCGATGGCCCGGGCCTGCTCCTCCGTCGGGGGCATGCCGAGCGCTGAGTGTATGCGGTATGTCAGTTCGTCGCCTATCATTTGTTTACGGCAAAGTTACTAATAATCGGCGGAACAGGAAACGATAACACCGGTATTTCCAAATAATTTTAATCAAAATAATTATATTTTCAAATCAAAACTATTGTTAACAGAATAACAGCAAAGGGTTACTGTAAAGTAAAAAGGCCGCAACTAACACGACAATAAAAAAGTCAGAAAAGGAAGATTGCAGCCAACTGAGGTAATAAAATACAGCCAACTGAGGAAATAAAACACGGCCAACTGAGGTAATACGGTTTTTTTTTCACTATCTTTGCAGCGTAAATACATCATTATTATATGAAGAACTACAGGCAACGAATAGCTGACAAGATGCTGCAAAGAAGGCGTATCAACACTAAAAAAACTTGCCGCAAAGATTAATACCGACAAGATGAAACACCCGTCATTCCTCATGGTGCTGACAGCCGTAGGCAAATTTGCCTATCGCAGGGCAGACGGCGTTTATGTAGTACCCATAGGATGTCTCAGAGACTGACGATGGCGGCCGGCACACCAAATGCCGGCCGCCATCCAAAAATCACCAACAAAACTTAAAAAAGCCGCTTCTTAACTTAAAATAAACTTTCGTTAACTTTAATAAGTCTTTCACAATCGCCGCTTGTCACGATTTTCCGTACATTTGCCGAGCTATGAATGCCACGCTGAAAAGGACGGCCGCGATGACGGCGGCAATGCTGTGCTGCACGCTCTGCGCGGCACAGAGGCGGTATGTGGTAAGGGATATGGAGACGAAGACGCCCCTGCGCGGCATCACCGTAATCTTCAACGGCATCGACTCGTGCCGCACTGTGACGGACTATACAGGTACTTTCTCCGCGCCCGACACCGCACGGACCTTCAAGCTGAAGCACCCGAAATACGAACAGCGCATGATGGAACGGCCGGAGATGACCGACACCGTGGAACTGCTGCCCAACATGAACAAGCTGAACGAGGTCGTGATACGCGGCAAGAAGCGTAGCATATCGCCGGAGATTCTCAGTGGCGCGAAGATGGCCGCGATGACGGCGCCGCGACAGGCCGCCACGGTGAACTTCGACCTTATGGACTTGCTGACATACAAGAAGCGGAAGAAGACCAGAAAACGAATCAAGGCGATAGAAAACTACTAAGCCGGAAGCATGCCGCGCCGCTGCCGCTGGCGTCACCTGCCGCATGTCACGATGTCACCGGCTACAGATGACGATGCGACGAGGCCCTGATGACGATGTGACGAGGCCCTGGTGACGATGCGACGGGCTACCCGTGACGACACCGCGGATTGCCCGCCATGGCCGGCCGCCTGCTTCCAAACGCGTTTGTGCCAGCTACCAAAAGTGCTTTTGAGGGCTAAACAAAGTGCTTTTGAGAGCCGTCAAAAGCACAGCCGCAAACCGTACATGCTCGAAAAGTCAGCCTTTTCCTTTGCCGTAAGCGGGATTTGAGCTATCTTTGCACATTGTAAGATACAGGACAGACCGCAGATGAAGACGAACGGAAAGGCTACAGACATCATCCTCGCCGCCGCGGTGGCGCTCCTCGCCTATCTCTGCATCGGCAGCATAGCCACGCCGATGAGGTTCGACAGCGAGCGGCTCCGGCGCGAGAAGGCCGTCAAGCAGCGGCTGCTGAAGATACGCGCGGCCGAAGAGAGGCATCGCGCTGCCACCGGACGCTACTGCGGCTCGGCAGACTCGCTCGTCGCAGGCGGATGGCTGGCAGACTCGTTGCGCCACATACCGTACAGTGGCGGCAAGGACTTCCGCCTCTCCGTGGCCACGACGATATCGAGGGCAGGGAAGGAAGTACCGCTGATGGAGTGCGGCGCGGAATATGCCGACTATCTGGAAGGACTGGACCTGGACGCCGTGGAGAGACTCACCGACGAGGCTTACGCCGCCGGACGCTACCCGGGACTGCGCATAGGCAGCCTGACGGAGCCGAACGGAAACGCGGGAAACTGGGAGGCGGGAAACTGACCACGGACGCAACGACAATCTACAGACAACATGAACACCACCGGCAACAACACCATAAGCACACCGTCGCGGCTCACCATAAGGGTAAGCCGCCGCTCGCTGTCGTTCTCCGCCACGGACAACACCGCCGTCGGAAGCCCCGTCGTATACGAGCCATACCCCGTGAAGAGCGGCATATCCATGGCTGCAAACCTCAGGGAGGCCCTGAAGACGGCATCGCTGCCGGCAGGCTCTTTCCAGCGGGTGACGGTGATGGCCGACTCGCCGGTGCTGATGATTCCCACAGACCTGTTCCGCGAGGAGGAGCGCGACATGCTCTACCGCCACTCCTACCCCACGGCAAAGGCGGACACGGTGATGCACAATGTGCTGCCGAACCTCAGTGCCGTGGCCGTGTTCTCGGTGAACAAGGACCTGAAGACCGTCATCGACGACAACTTCAGGAACGCGACGTTCGTCTGCGCCACCACGCCGGTGTGGAGATACCTGCACAACCGCAGCTTCTCGGGCAACAAGAACAAGCTCTACGGATATTTCCATGACAACCGTCTCGAGATATTCAGCTTCACGCAGCACCGCTTCAAGTTCTGCAACACATTCGAGACCGAGAGCGTGCAAGACTCGCTCTACTTCCTGCTCTACGTATGGAAGCAGCTCGCCATGAACCAGAGCCGCGACGAACTGCACCTCGTGGGAGACATTCCCGAGCGCGACACCTTGCTCGAAGAGCTGCGGAAATTCATCGGCCGCACGTATGCCATCAACCCGTCGGGCGACTTCAACCGCGCCCAGGTGACCCAAATAAAAGGCATGCCCTACGACCTCATGACCCTATACGTGAAAGGAAGGTGAACGGATGAGAATAATTACAGGAACATACAAGGGGCGCCGCTTCGACGTGCCGCGCTCGTTCAAGGCGAGACCGACGACGGACTTCGCCAAGGAAAACATCTTCAACGTGCTCAACGCCTACACCGACTTCGACGGCGCGACGGCTCTCGACCTCTTCGGGGGCACGGGCAGCATCTCGCTCGAACTCGTGTCGCGCGGCTGCGGCAGCGTGATATGCGTCGAGCAAGACCGCGACCACCACGCCTTCATCGCCAAATGCCTCAAGACGCTTGGCACCGACAGGTGCATACCGATACGCGGCGATGTGTTCAGATTCCTGAAATCGTGCCGCCAGCAGTTCGACTTCATCTTCGCCGACCCGCCATACGCTCTCAAGAACCTCAGCGAACTGCCCGACATAATCCTCGCCGGCGGCCTGCTCGCCGAGGGCGGCGTCTTCGTGCTTGAGCACGGCAAGGAGCACGACTTCAGTGCCCACAGCCGCTTCGCCGAGCACCGCGCCTACGGCAGCGTGAACTTCTCGATATTCACCTGAAGCGCTGCCAGTCATCACAGAGATGTAATCCTTTTTCCATCTGCCACGGCATCACCACATACAGGCCTCATCACACCACGCTAAAGCAGCGGAGAGAGCAGCCTCGTGAAACTCTCCCAAAGATGCGGGAAGAAGCCGGGGTGCATGCGCTCAGGAATATCTGAAAGGGGGACGGAGCGGCTGAGGTCTTCAAGGAAGACGGCCTTGAAGCGCCGTGCCATGGCCTCATCGTAGAAAAAGGCGTTCGACTCGAAGTTGTTTTCAAAGCTGCGGGCATCAACGTTGGTTGAACCGCAGGTGGATATGGAGTCGTCGCAGACAAGTATCTTGCTGTGCAGGAATCCTCCTTTATAAAGATATACCTTCACTCCCGAACTCATTATCTCGCGCAGGTACGACCGGCCGGCCCACTCTACGAAACGCGCGTCGCAGCGCTCGGGCACTATCAGGCGTATGTCTATGCCGCCGAGAGCCGCCGTCTTGAGGGCGAAGAGCACCGGCTCGGTGGGCAGGAAGTACGGCGTCTCGATGTAGATATACTTCCGCGCGGCGAAGATGACGCGCATATAGCCCTGCATCAGGTCGGGATAAGGCGTGACAGGGCCTCCCGTCACTATCTGTATCAGGCAGTCGTTATGCACTTCCGGCGCCAGCGGCGGATAGTAACGGCGGTCTGAAATCTGCGTCCGGTCCACGAAATACCAGTCTACGAGGAAGGCGCGCTGGAGCGAATAGACGGCTCCGCCGGTGATTCTCGTCATCGTGTCGCGCCACGGGCGGCCGTCCGAACCGCTCACATAGCGGGTCGCGATGTTCATGCCGCCGATGAACCCGACCGTCCCGTCGACGACAATCATCTTGCGGTGGTTGCGGTAGTTGACCTTGCTCGTGAACGAGGGGAAGCGCACCGGCAGGAACGGGCATACCTCGATGCCTTCGTTGCGCATGCGCTCGAAGAAGTCGCGGCGGACGTTCCAGCAGCCCACATCGTCGTAGATGATGCGCACCTCGACGCCCTGGCGGGCCTTGGCGATAAGCGCATCGGAGACGAGACGGCCCAGCGCGTCGTCGGCGAAGATGTAGATGTCGATGTGAATGTGCGACACGGCGTCGCGGATGGCCCTCAGCAGGGCAGGAAAGAAGCTGTAGCCGTCGGTATATATGTCTACGGTATTGTCCTTGAAAGGCAGCGAGAGGTTCTGGTTGATGAACAGGTCGACCGTCTGCCGGTGGCGTTCGGGCACGTGCAGGTCCTGCTGTTCCACGAAACTGAGCATCGAGCGGCGCGATATCTGGTCAAGGCTGCGGCGGCTGATGAGCCGTTCCTTGCGGGTGTCGATGCCGAAAAAGAGATAGAGCACGATGCCCGCCACGGGCACGAAGTATATCACAAGGGCCCAGGCCATCGTCTTGGCGGGCTGCCGGTTGTCCATGAGCACATGCAGGATGGCCAGTATTACGATGATGTCGTTGAGTATTACGAGTGTGAGATACAGTCCGTGCATTGTCCGTGGGTTTGTGCTGATGCGGTTATTACTTATCTGAAGCCTGCGAGCTTGTGGGTCTGGAGAGACAGCCGCCACTCCGGATGCTCCATGATATAGGCCATGCAGGCAGCCGTTATCTCACCGTTGCGGCGGGCATCGCCCACGTCGCAGGGTTGCAGGTAGCGGTAGCGGGCGTCCACCCCGAAGTCGCTGACGGCGCTCTCACCGTCGAAGATGCACTTCAGCTCGTCGCACCGGCTGACGGCAAGGCATGCCGCTTCGCCGCAGTGATACTGCTTCGGCGACACCGTGAGCCAGTCGATGCCCGCCGGGACGGGGCGCGTGCCGTTGGTCTCCATGGCCACCTCGTAGCCTGCGGAGTGCAGCATGTCCACGAAAGCGTCGTCGGCCTGAAGCGCAGGCTCGCCTCCCGTAAGGATGACGAAGCGCAGGCCGTAGCCCCCGATGGCCTCGAGAATCTCGGCGTCGGTCATCTCGCGGTACCCGGCATGGTCCGTATCGCAGAACGGGCAGCGCAGGTTGCAGCCCGAAAAGCGGACGAACACGGCCGCGCGGCCGGTGTTGCGGCCCTCTCCCTGCAGGGAGGCGAATATCTCGTTGACCCTCTTCTTCATGCTATTCACCCTCTTCATCCACCACGTATGCGGCTATGTTGCCCTCGCTCTCCTGCACGGTGACCTTATAACAGCCAGGTATCTGCTCCGTACACCAGCGCGCGATGTTCTCGGCCGTCGGGTTGAAGGGCAGCAGTTCGTTGAGGTCGCCGTGGTCGAGATAGCCGTGTATCTTCTCCTTTATCGCTGTAAAGTCGCACACCATGCCGTTGCTGTCCAGCTCCTTGGCCTTGCAGTATACGGTAATCACCCAGTTATGGCCGTGCCGCCGGGTGCATTTGCTCTCGTAGCCGAGCACGAGACGGTGGCATGCGGATATCTCCATCTTCTTTTGTATGTAGTACATCTGTATCGTTTTATCCTTGTTCTATCCTTATGTAAGTATCAGTTTGGCATGATGTCCTTGCCGAGTTTCCGTGCAAGGGTGTCACGGAGCAGCTGCGTATCCTTATGCTCCTGCATCAGCTGGCGTATGCGTTCCATGTCGTTGCCCGCCTGCCGGAGTTGCTGCTGTATGTCGGCGAGGTGCTGCTTGACGATTGCCATGCGGAAGTCGAGTATCAGATGGACCACGCGCTGGCGCAGCGTCGACGGCTTGTGCTGCGGCTGCAGGCTGCGGCTGAGCTGGTAGGGACTTATCGCGAGCTGGCCGGCAAGGCGGCTGACCTCCACGTCGGGGTGGTGCATGAAGTATGTCTCGGCACGGAACCCGTCGTCGTTGTTGTGCTCCACGGCCTCGGCCAGTATCCTGTTATACAGCTCGTTGCTGAAGGCGAGGCCGTCCTGGGCGAGGTCGTAGTCGACAAACTGGGCCACGGAGAGGCTCACCGCATGCCCGTCCTCGGTCTCAAGACCGTCGAAGATAATCTCCTCGCCGTGGCGGATGATGTTCTCTATGAGCATCCGCTCCACCTCCGACGAACGTTCCGCCTGCCCGTGCAGGCCGATGAGCGCACCCTGCGGCTCGGCCGTAGCTGCTCCTCCGGCGGCGGGGAACGGGTCTTCGCCGTCTTCCGGAGGCGGCATGGCCCCCTGACCGAGCTCACGCCGGCGCTGTTCGCGCTCTGCCTCCTTGGCCTTCTCTTCCCTGTTGCCGCGGATAAAGTTGTTCATCGTGCTGATGAGGGTCTGCTCGCTCATGGCCAGGCGGTGCGCACACTCGTGTATATAGGTGTCGCGCGTTATCTGATTGGGAATCACCGAGACGCTCTTCACTATGCTTCCGATAGCTTCCGACCGCTTCACGGGATCGGTGACGCCGCGCAGGAGCATGTCCGTCTTGAACTGGATGAAATCTGTCTGGTTGCTCTTTATATAGTCGGTGAACTCCGAAGCACTGTGCTTCCGTGAGAAGCTGTCGGGGTCGTCGCCGTCCGGAAGGATGAGCACGCGTATGTTCATGCCCTCCGACAGCAGCATGTCCGTACCGCGCATGGCGGCGTGTATGCCGGCCTCGTCGCCGTCGTAGAGCAGCACCACGTTTGCCGTGAACCTGTGGAGCAGGCGTATCTGGTATATGCTGAGCGCCGTACCGGAGTTTGCCACGACGTTCTCGATGCCGCACTGGTGCATCGCTATGACGTCGGTATAGCCCTCGACCATGTACACGCAGTCTTCCTTCACGATGGCGCGTTTGGCCTGATAGAGGCCGTAGAGCTCGTGGTCCTTATGATAGATGTCCGACTCGGGCGAGTTGACATACTTCTGCTGCACTCCCTTGGTGCGCGAGTCGAGCAGCCGTCCGCCGAAGGCGCTGACCTTGCCGCTGACGTTCAGCCACGGAAAGATGACACGGCCGGCATACCGGTCGACGAGTTCGCCGCTGTCCTTACGGTAGCAGAGACCCGTCTTGACGAGGAACTCGGCCTTATATCCCTTGGCCAGGGCAGCCTCGGAGAGGGCGTTGCGCCGCACCGGGGCATAGCCGAGCTGGAACTTCTGCATGATGTCGTCGCGTATTCCGCGGCTCCTGAAGTACTGCTTGCCTATCGCCTGACCGTCGACATCGTTGTGCATGAAGTCGCGGAACCAGTCCTTGGCCCACTCGTTGACGATGAACATGCTCTCGCGCTCGTTCGCCTCGCGCCTCTCGTCGTCGGTGAGCTCGCGCTCCTTAATCTCTATGTTGTACTTCCGCGCAAGCCAGCGGAGCGCGTCGGGATAGGTCATCTGCTCGTGCTCCATGATGAAGTGCACGGCACTGCCGCCCTTGCCGCAGGCGAAGCACTTGCACACGCCCTTGGAGGGAGACACGTAGAACGACGGCGTGGTGTCGTCGTGGAAAGGGCACAGGCCGACATAGTTCACGCCGCGCTTGCGCAACGTGACGAACTCCGACACGACATCCACTATCTGGACGGCGTCGAGAATCTTCTCTACGGTAGCTCTGTCTATCATCAGCCCTTACTTAAGATACTTCGCCAGCGGACTCTTGTTTGCCTTGAGACCCTTGGCTATGCTCTTCGCATTGGTTCTGGCGCCGAGCAGCGAGGTGTGCGTATGGTCGCGTTTGTAGTATTTCATGGCCTTCTCCTTGCTGCCGCACTTCTTGTCGAGATAGTCGGCGGTGATGTTATGGAGGTCGAGAAGCTCGGTGCCGGTGGCCTCGGCAACCTCACGATACCACTTGCCGTAGGTGTCGTTGCGGCGCTCTATCTTGCCCTTGGGCCACTCGTTGCGCGGCGTCAGCGACACGAGGATGGGCGTGGCACCCTTCTCGCGCACGTCCTGGATGAACTTCTTGAGATACCATCCGAAGGTGTAGACCAGCTCGTAGCTGCCGTCTTTCTTCATCTTATATACGTGGGTGGAGTCTGAAGTGCCGGGAATCGTGCCGCGCTGACGGTCGCTGTCGATGGGTCCTATGTCGTTATGACCGAACTGGATGAGTACGAAGTCGCCCGGCTTAAGGCTGTTGTAGACCTGCTCCCAGCGGCCCTCGTTGAGGTAGGTACGCGTCGAGCGTCCGGCCTTGGCGCAGTTGACGCACGTTATTTTCTTTGCGTCGAAGACGGTATATGCCTGTGAGCCCCAGCCCCACATGCCGTCCTCGTCCTTATCCTCGTTCTTCACGGTGGAGTCGCCGGTGATGAAGACGACGGGCTTGCCCTCCTCGCGCTTCACTCCGACGACGGGCAGGACCACGCCGCGCATCATCCCCTGCAGCCCGGCGAGCTGCGGGTCGCTGCTGGCGGCAATGCCCTCGGCGGCCGAACGGGCATTCAGCTCAGCGCCGAACTTGCTCGTATGTATGTTGTCCTTATAGAAATGGTAGCTCTCCTTCCACTTGCCGTACATGTCGAGTTTTGCCCCCGATATCTCGTTGAGGTCGATGTAGGGCACTCCCTGCTCGCGGCCTATCTCCTCGAGCCATGCCCCCTGCGGCTTGCGCACTATCCGGCCGTCGTCGCCGTAGGCGTTGCGGGGTGTCAGCGACATGAGTATGGGGTGAGCTCCAGCCGCGCGGCAGTCGGCGATATACTTGCGCATGTATCCGCCGTAGGTATATACGGTCTCCTTGACGCCGGTCTCCTTGATGGTCACCTCCACCGAGTCGCGGCCCGTGCCCTTCAGAACGGAGCGTGCGCGGCCGCTGTCTATCGGGCCGCCGTCGTTGTGTCCTATCGAGATTATCACCCAGTCGCCCGGCTTCAGCGCCTCGCGCACCGCCGGCCACAGCTGGTTATAGTATGTGCGGGTACTCATTCCGCCGAGCGCCTGGTTCTCGACGCTTATCTTCGACGGGTCGAAATATCTGTGGGCGAAGTATCCCCAGCCCCACTGTCCGTTATTGCCGTTGCCCAGCGTGCCGTTGCGCATCGTCGAGTTGCCGATGAGAAACAGCACCGGAGACGAGCCGCGCCGTGTCGAGCCCGGCGCAGGACGTGCCATCAGGGCCTTGGCTATACTGTCGGGAGTGTTGTCCACCACCTTGTTCACATCTTCCAGCACCTCCGGCTTCTGTGCGAAGGCCATGGCGGTGGAAGCTCCGATGATTGCAATAATAGAAAGTAGTCTTTTCATTATGTCTTGTTTTTAATAGTCATGAATAGTCCGCCACATCCCCTACTTCTTGTCGTAGGCGTGCAACGGGTAGTCTGTGGTATAGTGGAGGCCGCGGCACTCCTTGCGCTCAATGGCCCACCGGGTGATGAGATAGGCCACGTTAATCATGTTCCGCAGCTCACAGATGTCGCGGCTGGCCTTCACGCGCTTGAAGAGGCGTTCGGTTTCCTCGTACAACATGTCGAGGCGGTCCCAGGCACGGTGAAGCCGCAGGTCGCTGCGCACAATGCCGACATAGTTGCTCATTATCTGCGTCACCTCGCGCTGGCTTTGCGTTATGAGCACCTTCTCCTCGTTGGTCATGGTCCCTTCGTCGTTCCACTCGGGCACGCTGTCGTTGAAATCGTACTCGTCGACATGCGCCAGGGAGTGCTTCGCGGCAGCGTCGGCATAGACGACGGCCTCTATGAGCGAGTTGCTCGCCAGGCGGTTGCCGCCGTGCAGGCCGGTGCACGAGCACTCGCCGATGGCATACAGCCGCTGGATTGACGACTGGCCGTTGAGGTCTACCTTTATTCCGCCGCACATGTAGTGCGCCGCCGGGCGCACGGGGATGTAGTCGGTGGTGATGTCGATGCCTATCGTCTTGCACTTGTGGTATATGTTCGGGAAGTGGCGGCGCGTCTCCTCGGCGTTCTTGTGGGTGACGTCGAGGCACACGTGGTCAAGTCCGTGAATCTTCATCTCCTTGTCGATGGCACGCGCCACGATGTCGCGCGGGGCGAGGGAGAGGCGTTCGTCATACTTCTCCATGAACGACTCGCCGTTCGGCAGGCGCAGTATGCCGCCATAACCGCGCATGGCCTCAGTGATGAGGAATGCCGGATGGGTCTCGCCCGGATTGTACAGTGCCGTGGGGTGGAACTGCACGAACTCCATGTCGGCCACCGTACCCTTTGCCCTGTATACCATCGCCTCGCCGTCGCCGGTGGCGATGACGGGGTTCGTCGTCGTCTGATATACGGCTCCGCAGCCGCCCGTGCACATGAGGGTGACCTTGCTCAGGTATGTGTCCACCTTCTCCGTGTCGGGGTTGAGCACGTATGCGCCGTAGCAGTTAATATATGGTGTGCGGCGCGTGACGCGCGCACCGAGATGGTGCTGAGTGATGATCTCCACGGCAAAGTGGTTCTCGCGCACCTCGATATCGGGGCAGGCGCGCACGGCGGCCATCAGTCCGCGCTGTATCTCGGCGCCGGTGTCGTCGGCATGGTGCAGTATGCGGAACTCAGAGTGTCCGCCCTCGCGGTGCAGGTCGAAGCAGCCGTCGTCGCGGCGGTCGAAGTTCACGCCCCACTCCACGAGCTCGCGTATCTGCGCCGGCGCGTTCCTGACGACCTGCTCCACGGCCCTGCGGTCGCTGATGAAGTCGCCGGCAACCATCGTATCCTCTATGTGCTTGTCGAAATTGTCAAGTTCCAGGTCCGTCACCGAGGCCACTCCGCCTTGTGCGAACGATGTGTTGGCCTCGTCGAGCGAGGTCTTGCATATAAGGCACACCTTGCCCTTATGCTCCCGTGCCACCTTCAGGGCATAGCTCATACCGGCCACTCCTGCGCCGATGATGAGAAAATCATACTTGAATACCATTACGTTATTATTGTATTTCTGAATGCAAAAGTAACTATTTTTATCCATAATGAGTAAGCGCCACGGCATTATTTTAGCACGGCAGGATTCCTCTTAGCGCATTATTGCATAATTGAATCATGATAAGACCACTTTTCAGGCCTTTCCTTTTGGTATCTGAAATAAAATAACTAACTTTGCAAGCAACTAAAAACAATATCATTATGGGTACAGATGCTTAGACACATGACCGACAAAAAGAAATTGGAATGAATATCTATAATTTCTTAAAAGCATACATTGGCCCTGCTTGTGCAGGGTTTGCTTCACTTTGTTCTATTGCGGGGGTTGCTTTGTTATTCATTAATAACAAATCCGCGTGTATCGCAGCATTAGCCGTTTTCTGTACGGGCATGTTGCTGATTATATACAAAATACTTAAAACCATCAACCGGCTGATACTTGAAAACTCCGACAAGGAGTATCGCAGCATCTCTTCTTTCTATATATATCAATCCAAAGACGGGCATAAATCCACATTCGAAGTGTACCGCCTTATCCAGTGCAAGCGCTTGTTCTTGACTGAAATCCCATATAAATTCAAGTGGTCGGGTTCCAAGCAACCGGTTCTTACCTCAAGCATGCAGACAATAGAAGATGTCTGTCATAATGAAGATAAAAACAAATGGGACGGAGCCCGCATCAAATTCAAGAAACCTCTAAGGTATAATGAATGTACCGTGGTAAACATAAAAACCACCAATGACGATTTCGATGGTGCAGCAAAGCCATGGCTCAGTTGCAATTTGGAAACGCCAATAGAGATGATGCTGTTCCGTGTTATGCTTTCATACAAACAAGACGGATACAACAGGCAGGCCGTATTTGAGCGTAAAAGGATTGACACGGAGATTGACGGAGAATATGAATACATCGAAAGCGTGGACTTTAACACCGGCAACAAGTTGTATTCTTATTGCGCAATAAATCCCGAACCCGGTTACATCTACCGCCTTAGATGGGAAAAATAGCATGCAAACGAATAGAAACAACGAATCCATTACGTTCTTTTCTATTCGTTTTCTTCCATCCCAAGAATGTATTAAGCAAACAAATCCTTTGCTGTCTCGGCGAAATAGAGTAATTTTGTATCATCGAATGAATTGAAAATGGACAGACTCTTACTTCTTATCATGCTCGCCGCCGCATCGCTGCGGGTGGCGGCACAGACGGACTTTACACAATACGAACGCGAGGAAGACACCGAGACTGAGGCCGCGGCCGACTCTCTGACAGCCGACACGACAGCCACCGGCGATGCCGCACTGCCCTGGCCGCAGGGTGCGCAGGCAGAGATTACGCGGCTGTTGGAGAGCGACATGTTCGCCACATCGCAGGTGGGACTGATGGTCTACGACCTCACGGCAGACAGCGCGATATACAGGCACAACGAGCGGCAGATGCTGCGGCCGGCATCCACGATGAAGGTGGTCACGGCGGTGGCGGCCATCGACCGCCTCGGCGGCTCGTACCAGTTCCGCACGTCGCTCTGCTACACGGGCACGATAGACAACGGCACGCTCACCGGCGACGTCTACTGCGTGGGCGGTTTCGACCCGCTCTTCAACGGAGACGACATGAAGGCCTTTGTCGAGAGCATACGGCGGATGGGCGTCGACACGATAAGGGGCCGCATCGTGGCCGACAAGTCGATGAAGGACAGCGACAAGTTCGGCGAGGGATGGTGCTGGGACGACGACAACCCCACCCTCTCACCGCTGCTCATCTCGCGGCGCGACAGGTTCACCGAGCGCTTCATCGAAGAGCTGCGCGAGGCGGGAATCGCCGTCGAGGCCTACGCCACCGAGGGCACGGCGCCGGGCAGCGCGTTCAGCATCTGCACGCGTTTCCACACCATTGATCAGGTGCTGATAAGGATGATGAAAGACAGCGACAACCTCTTTGCCGAGTCGATGTTCTACCAACTGGCGGCCGCCACGGGCAACAGGCCGGCCAAGGCGTCGCACGCAAGGGAGGTGATACGCCGTCTGATACGCCGCACGGGCCTGAACCCGGCGGCATACAAGATTGCCGACGGCAGCGGGCTGTCGCTCTACAACTACGTGTCGGCCGAGCTGGAGGTGGCCCTTCTGCGCTATGCTTACCGCAACGCGAACATCTACAACCACCTCTACCACTCGATGCCGGTGGCCGGACAGGACGGCACGCTGAAGCGCCGGATGAGAAACAACTTCGCCGACGGCAACGTGCATGCCAAGACGGGCACGCTGACGGGCATCAGCTCGCTCGCCGGCTACTGCACCGCGGCCAACGGCCACACGCTCTGCTTCGCCATAATAAACCAGGGAGTGATGCACGGACGCAACGGAAAGGCTTTCCAAGACCGCGTCTGCACGGCGCTCTGCCGCCCGTGACCGCAGCCCCGGCATACGGAAATGAATACTAACCGATAAAAGATATAATGATGGAACGGATAGAATTATACGTTGAAGAGTTTATAAAGATGTGCGGACTGACCGGCAACTCAGTCGTGGTGATGCGGTTCACGCTGCTCGTGCTGGTGGCCGTGGTGCTGTCGGCACTGGCCGGAATACTGTTCCGCAAGATAGTGATACCGCTCACCATGAAGCTGACGGCACGCACGAAGACGACATGGGACGACGTGCTGCTGGGCAGAAAGACGCTCATCGCGGCCAGCAGGATAGTGCCGGCGGTGGTCATCTGGATTCTGCTGCCGATGATTTTCACACGTTTCGAACTCGTGCACGACCTGCTCGGACGGGCCACGGCGATATATATCACGGTGATGTCGGTGAACCTCGCCATCGTCGTCATCAACTCCCTGAAGCAGCTCAGCGGCGGCATAGACTCGTCGGTGCAGCAGTATTTCCACTCGTTCTGCGGCGTGCTGAAGATAGTGATGATATTCATCGCCGTGATAGTGGTGGTCTCGATACTGATAAACAAGAACCCGGCGACGCTGTTTGCTGGTCTCGGAGCTACCTCTGCCATAATGATGCTCGTGTTCAAGGACACCATCTCGGGCCTCGTGGCCGGCATACGGCTGACGAGCAACGACATGCTGCACAAGGGCGACTGGATAACGGTGCCGAAGGCGGGAGCCGACGGTAACGTGGAGGACATCACACTGACGACGGTGAAGGTGCGTAACTTCGACAACACCATCGTCACCGTGACGCCGCAGACACTCGTCGACGACTCGTTCAAGAACTGGATAGGCATGCAGAACAGTCCCGGACGCCGCGTGGCACGCAGGATATACTACGATTTCAGGTCGATACGTCCCTTAGGCGAGGTGCTGTGCGCATCGCTCACGGAGCACGGTTACTTCAAGGCCGGCGAGATAACGCCCGACACCGTCAACCTCACCGCCTTCCGCCGGCATCTCGAGAAATATCTCGACGCACACCCGGAGGTGAACAACGACATGATGATAATGGTACATCAGCTTGAGCCTGCGGCGATGGGACTGCCCCTCGAGATGTATTTCTTCCTTACGGACAAGGACTGGCTGACGTATGAACACAACCGAGACAGCATCTTCGAGCACATCTACGCCATCACGCCCGACTTCGGACTGAGAATCTATCAGCAGCAGATAGGCGGCGCGGCGCAGGACGCTTAAAACGTAACCTTAATGCAACAAGGGCCTCCCGACGGTGTCGCGGAGGCCCTTTGACGATGTAACGGAGCGTCCGTGACGGTGCGTCCGGTTGCCCGTCATCAGGTTCTGCCCGCTGTCAAACGCGTTTTTGAGAGCTTGCCTAAGTGTCTTTGAGAGCTGAGCTAAGCGCCTTTAAAATACAAACGGAGTTTTTATAAAAATACCATGGCCGTGTATGCGGAGTTCTGCGAAAAAGGATTATCTTTGCAAATAGATAATGTAAACAGCATGGATGAGAACGTTATAAGAAGCATCAAGGATGTTGCAAAGACGGCCCTGCCGGAAAACAGCAGGCTGCTGCTCTACGGGTCACGTGCCCGCGGAGACTCGCATGCCGGCTCAGACTGGGACTTGCTCATACTACTCGACAAGCCGCGGATTGAGGCCGACGACTACGACAACGTCGCATTCCCCTTCACCATGCTCGGATGGGACATCAACGAGATGATAAGTCCGCACCTATACACAAAAAGGCAATGGGATTCATGGGCATACAGCCCTTTCTATAAGAACGTCGAACGGGATAAAATAATACTTGTATGAGCCTGAACGAAGAAGAAAGGAAAATCATCGTAAACCTTGAGATAGAAAAAGCGCATAGCACTTTCGCACAGATTGAGACGCTACGGGATGCCAGTTTCTGGGATACCGCAGCGAACCGGCTTTACTATGCAGCTTTTCATGCTGTATCGGCACTCCTTATCCACGATGGACATAGCGTCAGTTCGCACCGTGGCGTGGTTGCAATGTTCGGACAATATTATATCAAGAACGGTATAATACCGCTCGAATACGGGAAACTTTACTCCCAGCTTCAGACCATGCGGGAAGAGAGCGACTATAACTGCTCGTACGAGGCGACGGCCGAAGACATAGCCAGGAAGATAGAACCGACCCGCCTTCTGATAGAGATTATAACCCGGATGGTAAGCTAACCCACCTCCGGCAGCGGCAAAACGAAACGGGCCGGCAATCGCATGATTGCCGGCCCGGTCTGTATATATCCTTCAATTCCTTACGCCTCGGCAGCTTCTTTCTGCTGTGCGATGTAGAATTCGATGTCTTCCGGACGGAAGTTGCGGATGAAACCATAGTGTCCCTCGACCTCGGCCTCGGCATGACGCACGTACACGTTGGCACTCTTGGTGAAGAGTTCGGGAGCGCGTGTGGCATCGTCGAGGATGAGAAGCGACATTATTATGTCGGCAGTCATCTCGTAGAGACGGCGCGCGAGGAAATCGAGAACGCACTGGCTGTCGGCCTCCTTGACCTTAGCAATGGCCTCCTCGAGCTTCTCTACCATCGGAACGACGCGGTCTTTGAGAGCCTGAAGCTCGGGAGCCACGGCGCTGTCGAGCATCTCGCGAATGATGGACAGGCATGTTCCGTTGGTGATATAGCGTATAGCGGCAACAACCTGAAGCTGCGTCGTACCCTCGTAGATGGAGAAGATGCGGGCGTCGCGGAAGAGACGCTGGCTCTTATACTCCATGATGAAGCCCGAACCGCCATGCACCGAGATTGCGTCGTAAGCGTTCTGGTTGGCATATTCAGAGTTCATACCCTTTGCAAGGGGCGTGAACGCATCGGCCAGACGGGTGTATTTCTTGAGCTCGGCACGCTCCTCGGGAGTGAGCTTGCGGTCGCGTGCGATGTCCTCGAGAGCCTTGTAGATGTCTACGTAGCGGGCTGTCTGATAGAGAAGGGAACGGCCTGCGTCGAGCTTCGCCTTCATGCGGGCAAGCATATCGTAGACAGCGGGGAAGTTGATGATTTTCTCTCCGAACTGCGCACGGTCCTTGGCGTATGCCAGAGCCTCGTTGTAAGCCTCCTGCTCCACGCCCACACTCTGCGCCGCGATGCCGAGACGGGCACCATTCATCAGGGCCATAACATACTTGATGAGTCCTAAGCGGGTGCTTCCGCACAGCTCGGCCTTGGCGTTCTTGTATGTAAGTTCGCATGTGGGAGAGCCGTGTATGCCGAGCTTGTGCTCGATGTGGCGCACGTCTACGCCGCCGTCGCGCTTGTCGTAGATGAACATCGACAGTCCGCGGCCGTCGTGGGTGCCTTCCTCCGAGCGTGCGAGCACGAGGTGGATGTCTGAGTCGCCGTTGGTGATGAAGCGCTTGACACCGTTCAGGCGCCAGCAGTTGTTAGCCTCGTCAAACGTCGCCTTGAGCATCACGCGCTGCAGGTCGGAACCGGCGTCGGGCTCGGTGAGGTCCATCGACATGGTCTCGCCGGCGCAGATGCGGGGGATATACTTCTCGCGCTGCTCCTCGCTGCCGAACTCGTAGAGCGTGTCGATGCAGCTCTGGAGGCTCCAGATGTTCTGGAATCCGGCGTCGGCGGCAGCTATTACCTCGCTGAGCATCGAGAAAGTGGTGTTCGGCAGGTTCAGTCCACCGTAGCGGCGGGGCATGCTGATGCCCCAGAGGCCAGCCTTGCGGGTGGCCTCCATGTTCTCTACTGTCTTCGACGCATATATCATGCGCCCGTTCTCGAGGTGCGGTCCTTCAAGGTCTACGCTCTCCGAGTTGGGCTCGATGATGTTTGCGGCCACGTCGCCCGTGATGTCGAGGATGCGCTTGTAGTTCTCTATCGCATCGTCAAAGTCAACGGGTGCGTCCTCATACTTGTCCTTATCCTCATATCCGCGCTCCTTCAGTTCAACGATACGCTTCATCAGCGGGTGACCGAGATGGAACTCCAGTTCGGGATGGTCGCTATAATAATTTGCCATGGTGATTCCTTATTTATTTGTTGTTTGCTTTATAATACTTGATGAGCTTGGGCACGACCTCCTCCACCGTGCCTACGATGACGTAGTCGGCAATCTTGTTGATGGGGGCCTCGGGGTCGCTGTTGACAGAGATGATGATACCCGAGTCCTGCATACCGGCAATGTGCTGTATCTGTCCGCTTATTCCGCAGGCGATGTATACCTTCGGATGCACCGTCACTCCGGTCTGTCCTATCTGGCGGTCGTGGTCTGCCCAGCCGGCATCCACGGCGGCGCGGCTTGCGCCCACCTCACCGTGCAACTCCTTGGCGAGCTTGAAGAGCAGGTCGAAACCTTCCTTGCTGCCCACTCCGTAGCCTCCGGCAACGACGATGGGTGCGCCCTTCAGGTTGTGCTTTGCCTCCTCGACATGACGGTCGAGCACCTTCACGACGAATGCTTCGGGCGACACATATTTTGAGACCTCTGGGTAGACGGTCTCCTTGCGGCTCTCGCCCTCGTACTCGGCCTTTTGCATCACGCCGCTGCGCACCGTGGCCATCTGAGGCCGGTGCTCGGGGTTGACGATGGTGGCGACGATGTTTCCGCCGAAGGCGGGACGTATCTGATAGAGCAGCTGGTCGTACGACTTACCGCTCTTCTTGTCTTCATACGGACCGATTTCCAGCTCGGTGCAGTCGGCGGTAAGGCCGCTGGTGAGCGACGACGACACCCGCGGACCGAGGTCGCGGCCTATCACGGTGGCGCCCATGAGGCATATCTGCGGCTGCTCCTCCTTAAAGAGGTTCACGAGGATATCCGTATGTGGTGCAGACGTGTAGGGGAAGAGTCCCTCTGCGTCGAACACAAACAGCTTGTCGACGCCGTAAGGCAGTATCTGCTGCTCGACGGCACCCTTGATGCCCGTACCGGCAACGACGGCGTGGAGCTCCACGCCCAGTTCATTGGCCAGCTTGCGGCCCTTGGTCAGCAACTCCTGAGATACTTCCTGTACCTGAGTGCCTTCTATTTCTATGTATACAAAAACGTTATTCATATCTTTTCTTTTGGGTTTTAGGGTCTTAAGGTCGCTGCGCTTCCGGGTTATGAGGTGAAGAGTGGCTATATATAATAATGTGTGCGCCGCATAAGCGGCCGCTGCCGCCATATATTATAATAAGGTATTATCACCTCACGACCTGAACCCCATCAACCTGAGACCTTAAATTATCCGATGATTTTCTCTTCAAGCAGTTCCTTGATCATGCTCTCTATGTCTGCATCGCTGCCGGTGAGGGTCTTGCTCTCCTTGGCCTGGAAGACGATGTTCTTCACTGCCTTCACCTTCGTGGGCGAGCCGCTGAGACCGCACTGCTGCGGATCTCCGTCTACATCGGCCACCGACCACTGGTTAAGGGTGAGATAGGGACGCTCTGCATACAGTTCCTTGTACGGCATGTCGTCGGTGCGCTCCATGGGGGCCGTGGCGCGCTTATACTTCATCACGAGCTTCGCATTGCAGGGGCGGCAGGGTGCTGCGCTTCCGTTCACCGTCACTACGACGGGCATCGGAGCCTCAACCGTCTCGACGCCACCGTCTATCTGGCGGCGTATTGTCAGCTTGCCGGCCTCGCATTTCAATATCTCCTCGGCGTATGTGACCTGGTTCAGACCCAGTTTCTGAGCCACCTGAGGGCCAACCTGCGCGGTGTCGCCGTCGATAGCCTGACGTCCTCCGATGACGATGTCGACGTCGCCGATTTTCTTTATCGCCGTGGCTAAGGCGTAAGATGTGGCCAGTGTGTCGGCTCCTGCGAAGAGCCTGTCGGTAAGCAGCCAGCCCGTGTCGGCTCCGCGGTAGAGTCCCTGGCGGATAATCTCGGCGGCACGGGGCGGGCCCATGGTCAGTATGCCCACGGTAGAGCCGGGGTTCTGCTCCTTAAGGCGCAGGGCCTGCTCAAGGGCGTTAAGATCTTCAGGATTGAAGATTGCGGGCAGCGCGGCGCGGTTGACGGTTCCTTCGGCCGTCATGGCGTCCTTGCCCACGTTTCTTGTGTCTGGAACTTGCTTGGCAAGTACAACGATTTTCAAACTCATAAATTATTATTGTTATTGTAGATTCACTATGACCGCCCGGCGGAGCCGCGCCATGCGGCCGCCGGGACTGAATAGATGCAAAATTAATCTTTTTTCGCTTTATAGCAAAGAAAAAAGCCGGAAAATGCACGTTTCAGGCCTATTTGTGCATGTCAGGAAGTTCATTATCAGGCATATACCATGATTACGGGCCTCCTTTACGGTGGAAGGAACAGGTCGCGGAACGGCAGAGACATGCCGTTTTTCGGATAAAAAGATGTATCTTTGCAGCCGCAGACAATGTTACCGACGATAAATGATGCATAAAAGACTTATCACCGCAGGCTGCCTGTTTATTGAATGCCTTGCCGCGGCGGTGGCCGCAGACAACGACTCTACCGGATGCAGGATTGTATCGGGAGAGATTTACACTGAGGTGAACCACGGACACAGATACTACGGAGCGGAGCGCACCGTATGGGACTTCCCGCATATCGTGGCCGCAGCCACGCTGACGCTCGGCCGCGGATGGAGCTTCGAGGCCGAGATTGAATATGAACGGATACACGAAGACGGCGAATGGTGCAACGACCTGAGAAACAACTTCACATCAAACAAACTCTACTTAGCCAGGCGATGGGACTCCGGGACCACCGTGAAGGCCGGCATCATAGACGTGCCGCTCGGCATCACAAACGCCGGAGGGTCGGCACAGACCATATATGACCCTGAGAGCGAGGCGCTGATAATGCCCATGACATGGCATGAGGGCGGCGTGGCCGTATGCAGGGAACAAGGACGGCTGTCATGGTCGGCCGCGGCACTGGCATACTCTGACTTCACTGCCGCAGGCACGATGGTGCTCGGCGGAGCAGCCACGGCAGACTACCGGCCGGCAAAAAGCATGCGCATCGGCATCGGCGGATATTACGGAAAGGCGCAGCACAGCATGATGCGGCCCGTCTCCGACGGGGCTTTCGACGGCAGCCGGACGGCATACGGGGTGCTCAGTGCCGACTATTCAGGCGGCGGCGTGGCGGCAAGCGGTTCACTGATATACCGCAGCTGCGACGGGGCACGCTCGCTCGGAGCCGAGGCTGGATATGACATCGGCGGCGCACTGACGGCCGGACGGTTTGCAGCCATGCCCTTCGTGCGGTACGACCACGTGGCCCACACGGCCTGTACGGACATGGACAAGCTGACATTCGGCATCAACATATCGCCCCTAAGCAACCTGACGGTAAAGGCCGAGTATGGCATAAGGAAGTATTGCGGATGCGATACGGAGCGGAGCTTCGACATCGGAGTGGGATATTCCGTCGCTTTCTGACCTTTTACGCCCGGCGGGCATCACCTCCCCGCCCGCCGGAATGACACTAACGCTACCCTGAAACTATAAAAACTGCAACGACATGAAAAGATTAGCATCGCTATTAATGCCACTCGTGGCACTCACGGCCGGAGCCCGCACCCTGGCCGACTTCGAGGACGGGACGACCGGCCGGCTGTCCGTCGACACAGGAAATACCATCGCCGGATGCTTCACAGCGCAGCCAGCGGTGATGGACAACCCCGACATGACGGGCATAAACACTTCCGCCAAATGCTTCGGAGCGGTGAACGCGGCCGGAGCCGACTGGTGGGGAAACATGGTGGGACTGACGCTGAACACGCCCGTGACCATCAACGACAACAACCGTATACTGTCGTTCCTCTGCTACCGCAGCGTCCAGCCGAAGGAAATGCGCATCGGATTCAACGGATACGAGGAGGCCGACGAGGTGCTCTGCGAACGCATGCCGGCCGACGGACGGTGGGAACGGGTGACGATAGACCTCGGAGAGAAACACTACGGCGAAACGCTCACCACGATATACATCGTGTTCAGCTGCAACTGGAGCGAGCCGCGCACGGGATGGGGCGAGGCGACATACTGCTACGACGACTTCAGCATGTCGTCAGAGCAGAGCATCCCGCCGGCAACCATAGTCATAGACCCGGCCGTGGAGTATCAGACAATAAACGATTTCGGCGCATCAGACTGCTGGACGGCAGACTATATAGGACGCTATTTCAGCGAGACGGAGCGCAGCCGGGCTGCCCGCCAGCTCTTCAGCATGGGCACCGATGCCGCCGGCAATCCCGAGGGCATCGGCCTGTCGTGCTGGCGCGTGAACATAGGCGCGGGCAGCGCGGCGCAGGGCGACGGCAGCAACATCGCCGACGAGACGCGCCGCACGGAGTGCTTCCTCAATGAAGACGGATCCTACGACTGGTCGAGGCAGGCCGGACAGCAGTATTTCATGCGGCAGGCACTCAGCTACGGAGTAGATCATTTCGTACTGTTCTCAAACTCGGCACCTGTTTATTTCACACGCAACGGCAAGGCGAACGCCGGCAACGTGCGGACGGCATGCAACCTGAGCGCGGCCCGCTTCCCCGACTTTGCCGAGTTCTTAGCCACCACGGCCAAGCACTTTGCCGACGAGGGGTACAACATCACGCGGATATCGCCTGTCAACGAGCCGCAGTTTGAGTGGCTCGACGGACAGGAAGGGTCGCCGTGGCGCAACTCAGACGTTGCCGGACTGGCACGCGAACTCGACAAGTCGATAGCCGCGCGGAATCTGACGGCAAAGATTCTGCTGCCCGAAGCCAGCTCGCTCGACCTGCTGTACGGAGGTTCCGGAGGGGCATCAAACCAGATAGAGGCTTTCTTCAACAGCGCCAACACGTCGACTTACGTCGGCAACCTGCCGTCGGTGGCACGCGAGGTGGCAGGCCACAGCTACTGGACTTTCGCCACCAATGCCGACCTGCGGGGCGTCAGGGAGAAGGCGCGCGACGCCGCAGCGAAGTACGGCATCGGCATGGCGCAGACGGAATGGAGCATGCTCGATGCCGCCCCACATGCCTCGACGGGATTCCCCGGGAGCTACGATGCCGCGTCGTACATGGACATCGCGCTCTTCATGGGCAAGCTGATACAGTGCGACCTCAGGTTCGGCAACATGTCGTCATGGTCTTACTGGACCGCATTCTCGTGCGAACAGTACAGTCAGAAAAACCGTTTCTACCTTATGCGAATACATCCGCAGGGTGGCGACTACGGCAAACTGACCGAGGGCGGGACCGTCAGCGCCGACAAGAACCTGTGGGTCCTGGGCAACTACAGCCGCTTCATACGCCCCGGCTACCGGCGCATACAGCTCGACGGGGCGTGCGAGATGAACCATCTGATGGGTTCTGCATACATCGCGCCCGACGGGAAGCGCATCGTGGCCGTATTCGTCAACACGGCGCACGGCAACCGGATGATATCGGTGAGCATGCCGGCGGAGAAGGCCGGCGGCATGCCTGTGGGCAGCATCGGGAGCGTAGACAAGTATGTGACGAGCGCAAGCCAGCAGCTCAGCCGCTCTACGACGGCCGAAAACATACAGCGCATTACGATACCGGCACGCTCGGTGACAACCGTCGTGCTGACACTCGGCGACAGTTCGGGCATCAGTGAGGTCGCAGCCGGTGCTCCGGCACATGCCGGCGGCCGGACCGTCTACTCGCTAAGCGGGCAGCGTATGGACGCAGGCAGCACGCTGAGCCCTGGCTTATATATATGTGAAGGGAAGAAATTTGCCGTGCAAAGGTAGATGCCGGCATCTTTTCTGATTTGTCACCTGGGCTTAATGATTATATAAAAACATTGTTTTCCCATCCAAAAGCCCTTGCGGTCTACGGACAAAGACAAGACCCTGTCCCTACTCTATGAGCCGCACTACCTCGTCAGCGAGAACTTGAGGCTGAAGCCGAAGTCGTGCGTCGTGGTGGGATAGCTGCTGCTCGAGAGTAGCGGGGTGTTCGTCTGACGGTCGTAGTATGCACTGAGTGTGAGCAGCCGCGACAGCGTATAGTCTGCCATGAACGACATCTTGAACGCCGAGTTGCCGCTGCTGGCCGCACTCGTGACGGTGGCAATGTCGCGGGTGATTGCCGCCTGCTTGCGGAACGATATGTCGAGGCGCATGTTCAGGTCGTGGTTGACGCCGCCTCGCGTTGCCCCTGCCGTCTGCCGGGTGTTCGTCTTGCTGTTGTTATTGGCGTTGCCGCCCCGTCCGCGCTGTGCTTTCTTTATCTTTCGCGAAGCTCCGCTGCCGAACAGGTTGAAGTTGCTTATCTTGTATCCCATGCCTATCACCCAGTCCTTGCTCAACGCCTCGTTCACCTGCACGCTCGTCATGCTGAGGTTCAGCACGCGCGTCGTACGGTATTCGACCTTGCACGTCAGTCCGCTCTCGAGCGTCACGTCCACGCCGAGCAGGGGCGAGAAGGCCTCGTTGATGCTCACCGTGCTGACATTATACATGCTGTTGGGCACCGGATTGCCCGTGGTGGCGTCGTTGATGAAGCCCAGTCCGTCCATATACTCACGGTAGGTGCTGTACGTGGCATAGCTTCCGACAGCGAAAATACTCTTGTATGAGTGGTTGATGTTCACGCTCTTGAAGTGGTCGCGCAGCCACGGCAGCTTCGAAAGACCGCTGTAACGCACCGTCCAGTTGGGCAGCATGCGCTTGAGCGCGGGGAAAATGTCGAGCGACGAGCCGGCGCCCGAGGTGTATGCCGACAGGAATGCGGGAATGAGCACGTCGGCACTATATTTGTTCACGCCGCCAAGCTCGGGATTATAGGGCGTTCCGCCGAGGCTGATGCCGTTGGCATCGGTAGTCCCTGCGGGATACATGGTGTTGGCATAGCGTGCCTGCACCCTGTCTCGGAACGACTCGATGGAAGCACAGAAGCGCGAGAACGACTTTGAACTGTATCCGTTATTAGCGTCGCCCATACCCTCGAGGGCGCTCTTCAGACTTATCGTCGTCATCGAGAACGTGCCGCTCTGCGTTGCCGGCATGCCCTGATACATGAACTGTATGCTGTTTGCCTTGTTCACGGTGCGGCTCGCGTTGAGGTCAATCTTCAGGTCGCGGATGGGCTCGAGGGTCATCCTCACCTGCAGGTCCTCGCTGCTGTTGGTCGTCGCCGGCGTGGCCACGCTGTCGTTGCAGAGCAGCCAGCCGTTGTCGTAGGCCTTGTTCAGATAACCGTCGCCCGTGAGACCGAAGGCGAAGTCGAGGCCGGGAGCGAGCACGCCGCCCGTCCGCTGGCCGAAAGCGTCGCCGATATTGGGGATGAATCCGGGCAGCGTCATCGAGTACTGGTTGCGGTATGTGATGCCGATGCTGCGCACCATCATCAGGAAACGGGCCGCGCTCTGCGCCGGACTGTACCACCACTTCTTCTCAAGAGGTTCCTTCGGCGTGACGCTCAGCTTGATCTTGACGGTGTCGAGGTTCTTGATGAGTATCTTGTTGGCGTCTATCACCTTGTATTTAAGGTCGTACGGGCGGCCGTCCTTGGTCCTGGCGGTCACGATGATGCGCTTGCTCTTCTTGTTGTGGGCCACTATCTGCGTGGTGTCTGGCTTCAGCGAGAGCTCACGCTGGTATGTATTCTTGTTCTTCGGGAGTTCCTTCTTCTCCTTTTCATCATCCTTGCCGTCCTTTTTCTTGCCGTCGTCCTTGGCGTCGCCCTTGCCCTTCGCAGCCTGCATGCGGCTGTTCGTCTTCGTTCCGGCACGCTTCACGTTTGTCTGGCGCTTGCTGAAGCGCTCGTTCGCCTTCTTGAGGAACGGCACGTGGTTATACAGCGTCTCCATGTTCAGCGTCGAGTTGATGTTCAGGTTGCGGTTGTTCGATATGGTGTTGCCGAGCGACGTGCCGTCGTCAAGCTCCGTTCCGCGGAGCCACGAGTATGTCGCCGTATACGAGGCATCGGCATTAAGCCAGTCGAATATGGGCAGCTTGTTCAGCGGAAGCTGGTACGATGCCGTGAAAGTCTGCTGGTAATCGAGCGGCGTTCCGAGGTTCTTTATGCTGTGACGGACCGAGTCTTTCCATGCCTGATAGCGCTCGGGATAGAGGTCTTTGTTGACGGGGGTGTAGGGTTCCTCTATCTCCGCGTGCGTCGCCGACTGGAAATTCATGTGCAGGTTCTTGGTGAGGTCCCAGCGGAGCGAGAACTCGCGGTTCCACAGGAACTGCTCGCTGAACGTCAGCGGCAGCTGCGAGCCGTCCAGTCCCTCGAGGTCACGCTCCTGAAGCTCGTAGTAGTTGCGTATCATCTCGCTGTTGAACGATATGTTCTGAGGCAGGTAGTTGATGCCGATGGCCTTCGGGAAGTTTATCCACTTGCTCTTGCCCTTGAGGTTCTTGAAGGGCTCATAGGTCTTGTATACCGGCGTATAGCTGTAGTTCATCGAACCGCGCCACTGGTCTTCCTTCTCGTATACGGTGGTCTCGCCCGACGTATAGCGGTGCGAGTGGCTGTAACTGAACGAGAAGTTTGCCGGGTCGTAGGGCATGGGATGGCGCTTGGTCTTTATCCCTACGCGCACGTTCGACAGGGAGAAGTTTGTGTTTGTGGTCTTCGTCACCGCGATAGACTCTATCGAGTCGCGCTCGCGCTTGTCGAGGGCGGCGTCGAGTGCGTCGTCGAGGCGCATGTCGGTGTCGAGCGGGTTGTACTTAGGCCGCGTCTCTTCCTTTGTCACCGAGTAGTAGAGCGGTGCCGTGACCTTGGCCTTGTCGGGGAAGAACTTGCCCAGTTCGAGGTTCGCCGTGAGGCTGTAGGTCTTGTAGTCGTCGGTCGAGCGCTGTGCCAGTCCCTCCTCGATGCCGCCGAATCCCTCGGTGACGATCTTGCCGGTGAGGTTCACCGTGCCGAAGTCTGAGAGCTGCATGTTAAGCGCTCCCGAGGCGGCCCAGCCTCCCCTGTTGTTGAATTCGAGCAGGCGCAGCTCGTTGACCCAGACCTCTCCCGACTTCTCCGACGACGAGATGTTGCGCACGCCTATCATCATCGTCTTTATCTCGCCGAGCGACGGGTTTCCCATCACGCTTATCTTGTTGTTCGGCTTGTCGCTGTCGTAGTCGGAAAATACCGTCGTATACGACGCCCCGCCCACGGCACGGGCCTTGTTGCGGGCCTTCTTCAGTGCGGTGAAGACGGTCAGGTCTATGTCGAGCATGTTCTCCTCGGGCCACACCAGTATACGGTCGTCGGCTGAGGCGCTGTACTGCCGTTCGGGCGTAAGCTTCAGCGGAATCTCATATTCGTAATAGTTGCTCTTGTAGTCGCTGCCGAGGCGCACGAACACGGCAAGCTGGTCGTTCTGCAGCGACGTGGTGTTCTGCATCAGCTGGTTGGCATGCACGAACATCTGCAGGCGCTTATACTGGCGCAGGTCGAGATTGGTGTTCTTGTATACGGCCTTCGCCTCGTTGCGAGAAAGGTTCTTGACGGTCATGTTCAGCGCCTGCTCGTTGCTCTCGACGAGCTGCGGCTGCGACGGGTCGGTGACGCGACTGATGCCCGGCGGCAGCACGTAGTTCACCGGCTGCTTGTCGCCATACTCCTCGATGTTCACCGCGCTGACCTCGAGCGTGCCGCTGTTGCTCGACGCCGAGGTGCTGAGGTTCTGCTCATAGACGCGCCACTCGCCGCGCACGAGGTCGAGACTGCCGAAGCGCAGCACGACGGGCTTCTCGAAACCGGTGAGGAACATGCGCATGAAGCGTATCGACGTGAAGTCGTTTATCGAGCCTATGCGCTCCTTCGCGGCCGTGTTCACGGGGATGCGGAACTTATACCACTTGACTTCCTCCGTCTTTCCGTTGCTCAGAGGGGCATTGTACGTGCGCACGTCGGTGATGTAGTTCTGCCCGATGTTGTTCTCGTTGATGTCTTCCGGGCGTATGCTGACCTTGTACTGATAGTAGCGTTCGTACTCGTTCAGCGTGTAGTCCTGGTTAATATCCTCGACGTCGGGCGTCGTTTTATAAGATGTGTCGTAGCTCTCGTTGTTTCCGTCGTTGTCCGGCGAGTTGCCCTGCGGGTTGTTTATGCGCTTGTAGCGTTCGAGGATGGAAGCCTGGCGGCTGTCGAGGTCGCTGCCGCGGTAGTAGTGGTAGTTGTCGTTTGCGGGGTCTGCCGTCCACGCATTGCGTATGCTGTCGTTGGCTATCGTGCCGACGAAAGCGTTGAAGTCGGAGTAGGCGGAGAAGCTGCGCTCCTCCTCGTCGTTGAGGCCGTTGAGGCCGACGTCCTGCAATTCACGCGAGCCGGCAGTCGTGGCGAAGGCGTATGTCTGCGTCGCCTGCACGGGAATCTTTCCCCACTGCGTCGTGGTGAAGCTGCCGCTGCCGTCCACCGGCATGCCGCTCTCATAGAATTTCTTGCCGTCGCGCAGCACGTCCTCGCTCACCTCACCGAGGTTTATGTACAGGTCGCCGCCATGCGACGAGGCGTCGCCGGCCTGACGGGAGTATATGAACGGGTCGAGCAGCCAGAACTCTACATACTCTATGTTGGCCGCCTCGAAGTCGTTGGTGTCGAGCCGGCGCATCATGCCTCCCCACTTGGTGGCCGGCGCCTGCATCGTTCCGTCGGGATTTATCGCCGTCGAGAAGTTGTAGGGACCGCGCTCGTTGGGATAGTAGGCCAGGTTGAGGATGGGAAGGGTGGACGTGGCCCCGTTGTAGGAGCTCTGGTCGCGGTTGGGATAGAGTTCGCTGACGTAGACCTCACGCACGTAATGGTTCGACAACTGCTCGAGATCGCTCTTGATGTGCGACGGTGTGAGCGAGCTGCTCCGATATGTGAACAGCGGGTCTACCGTATACCATGCGAGCAGCGAGCGGTTGAAGCCGCTGGTAAGGCCAGCCTTGTCCGAGTGTTCGGGGAAGAGAGAGGGCACGCTCGAGAGCACCCACGACTTAGGCTCGGAAATGTCTATGCCGTTCTTGGTGTTCTCGAAGTCGTCTATGTATGAGGCATCGTCCTGCGTGCCGCCGGCCTGTCCGGCTATCAGCTGGGCAAACTCGCCGGTGAACGACAGCTGCGACGGCTGCGTGCAGTGCAGGAACGGAATCTTGTCGAGCATGTTGGTGAGCCACTGGCTCTCCTTCTTCCAGTTGAGGTTGAGGCCCCACAGTATGTTGTTCAGCGGCTCTGAGCCCATCGTCACCTTCGAGGTCAGCGTCTGTTCGGTCAGGCGCTGGAACGTACCGCCTATCTGGAAGTCTTTTGAGAAGTCGTACTCCCAGTTCAGACCGAACATCGTCTTGCGCTGCATGCCGTAGTCGGTGTTGCTCTCGAGGCTGACGCTCACCGACGTTCCGGCATCGATGATGCTCTGGTTGAGTATGGTCACCTCGCCGGCGGAGTAGTCGACGCTGTAGTCGGCGCCCTCCGTAAGTACGACGCCGCCAGCCGTCACCACGACGGAACCCTGCGGCACGTTATACGCTCCGAGCGAGATTACGTTTGCCGACGTGCCCTTGAACTGTCCCATGAGCACGTACTTGTCTTTCTCGGCCATCTGTCTGGCGGCGGTCTTCGTCGTGTCGTAGAGTTCGGTGAACGCGTACTTGTCTGCCGTCTCTGCCGGCACGCCCGCACCGATGAGGTATGAGCGCATGTAGGAGCCGAACGGCTCGGCCGCCGGGAAAAACACGCGGCCGTTGCTGACGGTATATCCCTCCACGAAGTCGAAGTAGCCGTTGGGGTGCGGCTTGTTGTTGTTGTCGAGGCGGTCGGCGCCGAGCACCTTGATGAGGGTGCGGTCCTTGACCTGCTGCTCGGGTATATAAGTAAGGTATACGCCTGCCGTGTCGCTCTGATACTTCACGTCGAGGCGGAACTTTGTCTTCTCCACCGTCGAGGCGAGGAAGTACACGTTCTTCATCATCAGCCGCCAGTTGGCCATCTGCGGGCTGTTGTTCGTGTTCTTCAGCGACTTCACGAAGATAGCTTCGGACGTGTTGGTGTTGTCGGAGGCGAACTCTCCGACCTGGTATGTCTGTCCGCCCAGCGTATATTCGTATGCCACGGCGAGTATCTGGTCCGTCTGGAGGGTGGTCCGCAGGGATATGTAGCCGAGGGCGGAGTTTACCGTATACTCCGACGACGACAGCAGGCGGGCGCTCTGCACCTTCTCGTAGTCTACGCCGCCGGCAAATCCCGGGATGGCGTCGAGCACGGTGTTTGTCTGGTCTATGTCGCGCGCGGCCACATAGTCGTGTGTCATCGAGTAGTATTCGGAGTTTGCGGCATTGGCCGGAGCCACATCGCCAGCCCCGCCCCAGAGCTCGTTTTTCAGGTAGCGGCCCTCGCCGAGATCGGACAGGGCGATGATGTTTCGCGTGTTGCTGGTCGTTCCCGTCTTGTTCGTCACCCACACCTCGACACGCGTTATCTTCACGCCGGTGGTCATGTTGGGCAGCGTCGCCATCGAGCGGTCATAGCGCTCGCGGAAGTAGTGGGCGAGGAAGAAGTGGCGGTTTTCCTCGTAGTTGGAAGCGTTTATCTCGAAGGGAGTCAGCTGTGTGCCGCCGCGCGACGACACGCTCTTCGTCGTCGAGTTCTTCTGCGACAGCACAGTCTGGAGCTTCAGCTTGCCGAACTGCATGTCCGTGCGCACGCCGAAGAGCGAGCTGGCACCCTTGATGAGCGACGAGTTTGAGGGGAACGTGACGTTTCCGGCCTCCACGAGCTTTATTATCTCGTCTTCCTTGCCCTCGTAGCGCAGCTTGATGTTCTTCGTGTCGAAGTCAAACGTTGCGTCGGTGTTGTAGTTCAGGTTCATGTTTACCTTGTCGCCGACCTTTCCGTTGAGGCTGAGGTTTATCTTCTCGTCAAAGTCGAAGGCCTTGGTCTTACGGTTACGGATGGGCAGCGAAGGGTTGTCGATGCTCTTCAGGTTGGCGCCAATCTTCAGCTCGGCCGTTCCCTGCGTCTTTATGCGCACGCCGCCGGGGCCGAAAATCTTTTCCGCCGGACCGAGGTCGAAGTGCATGTCGGAGAAGGAGAACTTGTCCTTGCCCTTCGCCGCCACGTTCTCGGCGTCTTTCTTACGGAAGAACTCCTGCATGGCGCGTCGCCCGCTCCATGCCCTGTACTCCTCGGGAGTCATCAGCACGGGGGTGTTCAGGTATGAGTCGCCTATCTTCGAGCCCACGTAGTAGACGCCTAATGAGTCGTCATACTCGGCCTCCTGCTTTATGTTGTCCGGCATCTTCAGGTCTACGGCCGACGAGTCGAGGTCGTCCACGGCCATCGGTGCAGTCTTCTTTATCTTCCACCGCGGGTGGAGCAGCGAGTCGGGAATCTCCTCGTCGCCTGCCGTCAGCTTCGGCTGTGCCTTTGGCACGGGGCGCTTCGGGGCTGTCTTGTCGTCCTGGGGCGTGGCGAGCACGCAGATGAAACAGAGGAAGAGGAGTGCCAGGCCGGCGGCCATGCGCCTCCCGTCACTCTTCTTACACCTATTATATATATGTCTCTTCCTGTCTCTTATCATGCTTGACGAACGGTCATTTTATCTGCTTCAGCGCCATCTTGACAACCACCTCTACCGGTGCGGAGGGGTTTTCTTCAAGAATCTGGAGCACCACCTTCTGCGACGGAGCCGGTGCGAAGCCGAGCATGGTGAGTGCGCCGACGGCCTCGTCCTTCACCTGCGTGTCTATCGGGGCGGCTATCGAGCCTCCTGCGGGTATCTCGCCGGTGATGCCGAGGGCCACTATCTTGTCGCGCAGGTCCACTATTATGCGCTGCGCCGTCTTCAGGCCGATGCCCTTCACGGCCTTTATCATGCGCTCGTTGCCTGTCGAGATGCTGTCGCACAGCTCCGACAGACTCATCGACGAGAGCACCATCCGCGCCGTATTCGTGCCCACGCCGGACACGCTGATGAGCAGCTCGAACAGCTCGCGCTCCTTCTTGCCGGCAAAGCCGTAGAGCACGTGGGCGTCCTCGCGTATGGCTTCGTAGACATACAGCTTCACGTCGTGCTTGCCCTGTATGGCCGTATACGTGTTGAGGGATATGTTGAGTCCGTATCCGATGCCGCCCGCCTCAACGGTTGCAAGTGCGGGGGTGAGCTCGGTGAGCTCGCCTTTGATGTATTCTATCATTATTCCAAGTTTTCGTATATATACAATTCTATAAACGAAAACCGCCTTTTTTTATTGTATTCTACTTCAAGAACCTGTTTAATTTCCTTGCTCCGAGGGCATCGACGCCTATCCGATGACCCACTTTTCGATATTCCTCGTCGCCGAAGAGAAGTTCACTCCCACGCGTATCACCTCCGTTCCGTCAGTCGAGAACGGCAGGGCATAGTCCTTGGCCTCTATCTGCTGCAGGGCCTCCTCTGCCGTACGGTCGAGCTTGAACTCCATGACGTAGGTGTATCCGGCGGTCTGGAGCACCATGTCTATGCGGCCGGCACTCGTGTGATACTCTGCGCGGACGTGCATGCCGAGCAGCTTATACAGTATGAACAGCACGTTCTGATAGTGGTTTTCCTGCTCCCTGACAAGCTCGTAGGGCGTATCTGCGAAAAAGCTGCGCAGGCGGCGGAGGAAGTCTTCGGTGCGTCCGGCCTCCACATCCCTTACGAAATCCTGTATGATGAACGGGGCATCCACATTGCCCGGGGCGGCATAGAAGGGGAGCAGATACTTCATGAACCCCTCCTCCACCTCGGCATTGGGGAATCCGAGGGTGTAGATGCCGAAGTCTGCGTCGTAGTCTTTTATGGTCAGATAGCCGCTCTGATAAATCACGGGCACGGGATTGGCCGACGTGGCGTCGATGCTGTTCAGCACATCCTCCGTCGTTCGCTCTCCGGCCATGCGCTCAAGACTGTAGCCATGCTTCTGAAGGAGATACACGAGATATGACGGCGTGCCTGTCTCAAACCAGTAGTTGCCGAACGTGCGGGCGTCAAGGGCGTTCAACACGCTGAACGGATTATACAGTCCGGGTTGCTCCGGAGCGAAATGATAGCCGTCGTAGCGGCGCTCCATCTCGGCCAGCAGCCGGTCTTCGGCCATTCCCTGCTCGGCTGCCATGCGCGATATGTAGGGCATGAGGCAGCCGCGCATCTCCCCGCCGGTGATTCCGCACAGGGCATGATAGTCCCGGCGCATCGATATGTCCTTAAGGTTGTTCAAGTCGCTGAACACGCTTACCTTGCCGAACTTGGTCACTCCGGTGAGCATCGCGAAGCGGATATAGCCGTCGCACGACTTCAATGCGCCGTAGAAGGCTTTGAGCATGCTGTGGTATTCCTCCTGCAACGGCTCGTTGCCGATGGCTTGGAGCATGGGCTTGTCGTATTCGTCGACGAGTATCGCCACGCGGCGTCCCGTCTTGGCGTATGCCCGCTCTATCACGTAGGAGAACCGCTCTTCAGGCACGCGGTCTCTCTTCTCGTCGCCATAGAGTGCCTCCCACTTCTCGAGATGCTCGTTGAGGATTCCGGCCAGTGCCTGCCCGTCCTTGTAGTTGCGCGTGTTGAGGTCGAGATGGAACACGGGGCATGCCTCCCAGGCCGTCTCAAGCTCCGATATGGCAAGCCCGTCGAACAGCTCGCGCTTACCGTCGAAATAGGCATGGAGCGTCGAGAGCAGCAGACTCTTGCCGAAACGGCGCGGCCGCGACAGGAAGTAATAGCTGCCGCTCGACACGAGATTATAGACAAGTGCCGTCTTGTCTACATACAGATAGCCCTCGGTGCGTATCTTCTCGAAGTTCTGTATACCTATCGGTAGTTTCTGAAGTCTCATGCGCGTGATATTTTAATGTCTATGCAAAGATAGTGATAATATCGCATTCTACTTCAAGAACCTGTTTAATTTCTTGATGGCCGCGTCAAATTGCTTCGCGTTCACGGCGTAGCCGGTAACCGGATTGAGGGCGGCATCGGTCACTTCGAGGCTTCCGTCGGCCGTCTTCTCCAGTATGGTGTCGCCGCCGGCGATGAAGGCGTAGTTCAACTCGCTGCCCACGACGTGCCAGCTGCGGTCGCAACTGTCGCTGAGCAGGTGGCCCATGCTGTAGTCCTGCACCGGACTGGTCACCCCGAGAGCACGGCTCATCAGCGTCGGCACGATGTCGTAGTGGGTCGTGCGGTATGTGCGGCGGCCGGGCTTCGTGGCTCCGTCGCCGGGGAAGTGGCAGATGAGGGGCACGCCGACCTGCCACTTGGAGAAGTTGCCGTTGTGGCCCTAGAAGTTCTTATGGTTCTCGTTGAACTCCTGTCCGTGGTCGCCGGATATCATGACGATGGTGTTGCGGTCTGCTCCCATCTCCTCCAGCGCCGCCAGCACCTCACCCACCAGCTTGTCCACCTCGTAGCAGCAGTGGCGGTAGAGGTTGAAGAAGGGTGTCGGGTCGGCATCGTTGTCCAGCACGGTGTAGTCGGCATAGGTCCATGTGGGCTTGAAGCGCGTCAGCTTCTCCTTGGGCAGCGAGAAACTGTGCGGCAGGTCGTAAAACAGGAACGAGAAGAACGGACGGTCCTGCCCAGCATTCTTCTTCAGGTCGCTGATGAAGTCGGCGGTAAGCCGGCGGTCGCGGTCGTAGACGGTCTTGCCCTCCGTGCGCACGTTGAGGCCGGGAATGCGGTGGAACACGACGCGGTCGAAGGGCGGCCCTACGAGGTCGGCACCGGGATAGGCCTGACACCGGTAGCCCTGCGCCAGGAGCTGGTCGATGAGCAGCGGACTGACCTTGCCCGACTCGAAGACGTCCCAGTAGTATGACGACACGGAGAAGAACAGGCCGAAGATGGAGCTGCGCGTGCCGTTGCTGCAACTGAAATGGTTGTCGTACCACTCGTTTTCGGTGGCATAGCGGTATACGGCAGGCATTGTCTCCGCCGTGAGCGAGCGCTTGTTCCACGAGTCGAGCAGTATAAGGACGATATTGGGACGCGGCGCATCCTTATCGACCGTCAGCGGATGGAGCGGGTAGACCACATCACCCTGCGCCGTGCCTATCGCTGCACCGCCGGCACCGGCACCGCTTGGCGGGGTGAACCCGAGGTTGAACATCAGGCCGGTGGACGTCGTGGGGAAGTAATAGGGTATGAGGCGGCGGCTCTTTATCACCGACGGCTTCTGCATGAACGCCGCATAGATATGATATACATGGGCGAAGAGGGTGCTGCCCACGAGCAGCCCGCAGACGACGGCCACCACGCGGCCGGTGCACCGGGCTCTCAGGCGCGTCGCAGCCACAGCCAGCAAGACGCAGACGGCTACGAGCAGGGCGAACACGGCGCCCTCTTTCAGATAGAGACTGCTGTCGAAGACGAAGATGTCGCCGGCCGCGGGAGACATCAGCATGTTGACGACGAAGCCGTTGATGTGGAACCGGTAGATGTCATAGACCTGCATATTGACGAACAGCAGCAGGGATATTATGACCACGGCCGTGGTCATAACGGCGGCGCCGGCGCGCCGCCATCCGGCAACGCCGAAGGGCAGGAAGAGCAGAAACGCAATCAGCGCCAACGTGGCACCGTGCGAGAGGCACGACGCGACGAAGAAGCACCAGCCTCCGAAGTCCATAACCTCCAGCGCCGTACTGCCCTTGATATACAGCATCAGCTGCAAGGCGAACAGCAGCGCCGACATTGCGAAATAGAGAAATCCCACTTTCATGCTTTCCTTGATACGCTTCTTGTCCATAAGTATCCGTGTCTTTATGCCTATCTTTATTGTCTTTGCCGTCATTCCGTATGACGGATGCAAAAGTAATGCTTTATTTCCGGATAGCGGCAAACATCCCGTAGATTTTTTATTACATGGCTGCGGGAATATGCAGGGATACAGGCGTTTCATCATCCCGCTGCCAGATAATCTCCTGCCAGGCTCCCGAAGCCACTTCGCATGCCTCCCGTTATGCTTTTGACAGCTCTCAAAAGCACTTAGCCCAGCGCTCAAAAACACTTTTGATAGCTGGCACAAACGCATTTGGAAGCGGGCAGCACACATCGGCGGGCAACCAATCGCACCGTCAAACCCTGCCCGCAGCACCGTCAAAACGGCTCCGTCGCACCATCAGGAGCAGCCCGAGAGCCACGCCACGCCTTGCTTCTCGATTTCCTGCGTCTTGCTTTCTGATTTCCTTTGCCTTGCTTTCGGATTTCCTGCACCCCTCCTTTGGATTTCCTGCACCTTGTTTTCGGATTCCCTGCGCCCTCCTTTGAATATCCTGAGCCTTGTAGGGCCCTATTCTTGTATTTGGCCGCAGCCCGTAAGGGCTAACACAACGACAATGCAGAAAGCCTTATACATTTTTATATCAATACCCTCAAGCCATATAATTTCGTTCTATCAATTCTATAATCATAAACCTATGACACAGGTTAGCCCTTACGGGCTGCGGCCAAATACAAGAATAGGGCCCTACAAGGCTCAGGATATTCAAAGGAAGGGCGCAGGAAAACCAAAGGAAAAATTCAGAATATACGAAAGTGATGGGGCAGGAATGGCTTTGCCGAAATGCCGCCGGATAACACCCGCGCGCCACGCGCAGCAAAATAACTACAATATGCAAGCAAATTGGCGGATTATCCGTCAATTTGAAATGAAGCAGCAGTTTTCTATATTTTTAAGCCCCGCGATTTCTCTTATTTACTGCAAATGATGTATTTTTGCATGTGCAAACATTGCCCGGCAGCAACCAAGCGCAGGAAAGACAACTAACGACAACAAAACATCAAACAACAGGATATGAAAAAAATAAGAGCAGCCGTAGTCGGTTACGGCAACATCGGACGGTACACAGTGCAGGCCATCGAGGCTTCGGAAGATTTTGAACTGGCAGGCGTGGTGCGCCGCAACGGTGCGGAGGGCAAGCCCGCCGAACTGGAAAGATATGAGGTGGTGAAGGACATCACCGAGCTGAAAGACGTTGACGTGGCCATCCTCGCCACCCCGACACGCAGCTGCGAAGAATACGCAAAGAAGATTCTGCCGCTCGGCATCAACACCGTGGACAGCTTCGACATACACACCGGCATCGTGGAATACCGCAAGAACCTGATGGAGGTATGCCGCGATCACGGCACGGTGGCCGTCATCGCCGCCGGATGGGACCCGGGGTCTGACTCCATCGTGCGCACACTGATGCAGAGCCTCGCCCCGAAGGGACTGTCGTATACCAACTTCGGTCCTGGAATGTCGATGGGCCACAGCGTATGCGTGCGCTCGAAAGCCGGCGTGAAGAACGCCCTCTCCATGACGATACCCCTCGGCGAGGGCATACACCGCCGCATGGTATACGTGGAACTTGAAGACGGAGCAAGCCTCGAAGAGGTCACCAAGGCCATCAAGGCCGACCCCTACTTCGCCAACGATGAGACCCACGTGTTCGCAGTGGAGTCGGTAGACGCCGTGCGCGACATGGGACACGGCGTGCACCTCGTGCGCAAGGGAGTCAGCGGACAGACACACAACCAGCACTTCGAGTTCAACATGTCAATCAACAACCCCGCACTGACGGCCCAGGTGCTCGTCAACGTGGCACGCGCATCGCTGCGCCAGCAGCCCGGATGCTACACGATGATTGAGCTGCCGGTGGTAGACATGCTGCCCGGAGAGCGCGAAGACCTCATAGCACACCTCGTATAAACAGCAGAAAATAAAAGTTCAGAGAGCTCTGAGAGCTCCGGTTTTCGGAGAGCTCAGAGCCCTTTGAGTTCTCGGATAACTCTCATTACTCACAAAAAAACTTCACAACCTAATGAAAAGAAGCATCATCCTATCGGCGGCAGCAGCATTCATCACTGCCGCCCCGGCACAGACCGTCGGCTACGGCTATCCCCACACGCCCGTGGCATTCACCTCAGTGAAGATAACCCCCAACTCCTTCTGGGGCGACCGCATCAAGGCCGCCCGCGAGACAACCATCCCGCTGGCCTTCAGCAAGTGCGAGAGCGAGGGGCGCTACGCCAACTTCGCCAAGGCGGCACACCCGAGCGACACCTACGACGTGGGCTCGTTCATGGGCTTCTCCTTCGACGACACCGACGTATACAAGACCATCGAGGGCGCAAGCTACCTGCTCCAGACCTATCCCGACAAGCGGATGGTGCAGTATATAGACAGCGTACTCGACATCGTGGCCGCGGCGCAGGAGCCCGACGGCTACCTCTACACCGCACGCACCATCAACCCGAAGAAGCCCCACCCGTGGGCCGGCAAGCGACGCTGGGAGGCCGTGGAGAACCTGAGCCACGAGCTCTACAACCTCGGCCACATGGCCGACGCCGCCTGCGCACACTATCAGGCCACGGGCAGCACCAAGTTTCTCGACATCGCCAGGCGCTACGCCAAGTGCGTGATACGCGAGGTAGGCCCCGGAGAGGGACAGGCATGCGTGGTGCCCGGCCATCAGATTGCCGAGATGGCGCTCGCCCGCATGTATGTGCTCACCGGTGACAGGAGCCATCTCGACGAGGCCAAGTTCTTCCTCGACATGCGCGGACGCACCAGCCGCAAGAACGCCTACAGCCAGAGCCACAAGCCCGTCACCGAACAGTACGAGGCCGTGGGCCATGCCGTACGCGCCGGATACATGTATGCGGGAATGGCCGACGTGGCCGCACTCACCGGCGACAGCTCATACATCAAGGCCATCGACCGCATCTGCGACAACATCATAGGCCGGAAATACTATCTGACGGGAGGCGTGGGCGCGCGCCATGCCGGCGAGGCGTTCGGCGCCAACTACGAGTTGCCCAACCTCACGGCCTACAACGAGACGTGCGCGGCCATCTCTATGGTATACCTCTTCCAGCGTATGTTCCTTTTCCGCGGGGAGAGTAGGTATATCGACTGCCTCGAACGTACTTTATATAACGGGGTGATAAGCGGCATGTCGGTAGACGGCGGACGCTTCTTCTATCCCAACCCGCTGGCATCCGACGGCCGGTATGCCTTCAACGCCGACGGCAACACCACGCGGCAGCCATGGTTCGGCTGCGCCTGCTGCCCGAGCAACATAAGCCGCTTCATACCGTCGCTGCCCGGATACATCTACGCCGTGAAGGGAGACTGCCTCTACGTCAACCTCTTCGCAGCCAACACGGCCACGGTGAAGGTTGCCGGACGCGACGTCACGCTGCAGCAGGAGACGCAGTATCCGTGGGACGGAGACATCGCCATCCGCGTATTGAAAAACCGCGGCAAGGCATTCACCATGAAAGTGCGCATCCCCGGATGGGTGCGCGGGCAGGTGGTGCCAAGCGACCTCTACAGCTACGCCGACGGAGTGCAGACGGGATACTCGGTCACCGTCAACGGAGAGAAGGCCGACGGCACGCTCACGGCAGACGGATACATGACTGTCAGCCGCAAATGGAAGCGGGGCGACGTGGTGCGCGTGCACTTCGACATGCAGCCGCGCACGGTGACGGCCAACGCGAAGGTGGCCGACGACCGGGGCAAGATTGCCGTGGAGCGCGGCCCGCTGGTATACTGCGCCGAGCAGGCGGACAACGCCGGCTTCAACAGTCACCACGTGCTGCTCAGCCGCAAGCCGCAATTCACCGTGAACCGTGACTACAAGATAGTGAACACGGAGAACGGCGGGCAGGCTTTCGGCGTGACGGCAATCACGGTGGACAACGCGCAGGAGGCCGCAATAGCCGACGACGGCACGCTGACAGCCAGGGACGTGAGGCTGACGCTCATCCCATACTACGCATGGAACCACCGCGGGGCGGGATACATGGACGTGTGGATGGCCAAGGACTTCGACGGACTGGCGAAGTGACGGAAGCGGACAACATAACATATAAAAAGAAAAGGAACAATGAACAGAAAGAAGACCATCATCTCTTTAGCGATGGCCGCGGCGGCAACCGCAGCCACGGCACAGACTTTCAACGCAGTGACAAGCCAGGACAACAGCTTCTGGCGGCAGTCTAAGACAGCCCTGCAGGCCAAGGCGGCCGCCACGCCGGCACTCACCGTCAGCGGAAACGAGCAGGGCGTGGAGTTCAAGGCGTGGGGCACGTGCTTCAACGAACTCGACTGGGACGCGCTAAACATGCTCGGACGGAATGAGCAGGAAGAGATAATGGGCAACATATTCGCACCGGGCGGCGACCTGCGCTTCACCCGCGGACGCCTCTCGATGAACGCCAACGACTACTCGCGCTCGTGGTACTCGTGCAGCGACGTGCCGGGCGACTTCGAACTGCGCTACTTCAACATCGAGCGCGACAAGCGGAACATCATCCCCCTGATGCGCGCCGCCATGAAATACAATCCCAAGATGACGTTCTGGATGTCGCCGTGGTGCCCGCCGGCATGGATGAAGATAAACAACGACTACCCCGTGCGCAGCGACAGGCTAAACAAGCTCGACCCGCGCACCGACTACCTGCTCTTCGGAAACGCCGGCGACATTGACCCGAAGGAGGTCGAGATGGCCGGACAGCAGAAAGGAAAGTTCCCCGCAAAGCTGGCCACGACGAACTTCATGATTCAGGATCCGCGATATCTGCAGACCTATGCCAACATGTTCTGCCGCTTCATAGACCTCTACAAGGAGCAGGGGATAACGATAGACATGGTGATGTATCAGAACGAGGCCTACTCATACACGCCCTACCCGGGATGCGCATGGACGGCCGAGGGCACCATCGTATTCAACCGCGACTACCTCGCACCCACCCTGCGCAAGCTGCACCCGGAGGTGAAGCTCTATCTCGGCACGTTCAACACCAACCGCCTCGACTATGTGGACCGTATCGTCAGCAACCTGCAGGATAAGGTCGAGGGCCTCGGATTCCAGTGGGAAGGCCGCGAGAACCTGACCGACATGCGCCGTAAGTACCCGCACCTGAAGCTGGTGTCTACCGAGAGCGAGTGCGGCAACGGCTCGATGGACTGGAAGGCGGGCGAGCACACCTTCATGCTGCTCGGCGACTACATCGGCAAGGGCTGCGAGGAATACTACATCTGGAACTTCATCCTGGCCGACAACGGCATCAGCCCGTGGGGATGGCGGCAGAACGCACTCGTGCAGGTCGACTCGAAGACACGCCGCCACCGCTACACTCCCGAATACTATGCCGTAAAGCACTTCTCGAACGTCGTGGCCCCGGGCAGCCGCATGGTGGCCTACAAGGAGCCGGCAGCCAACGGCGGCGTGCCCGTCATCGTCTTCGTGACGCCCAAGAACAAGCGCATCGTGATAGCCGGAAACTTCGGCGACGACGAGAAAACCCTCACCGTGCAACTGGGCAAGCGCTATCTCAACACCACGCTGAAGCCCCACTCGTTCAACACGTTTGCAGAAAAGTAGAGACATAGCTTGTCTTTGTCCGGCATACCCCATCAGCCGTAGGGGAATAGCTTCTCTATGTCCAACTCCCGAGCGGTCTGACCCGCCGATAAAAACACGTAAATCCGGCATCGCCGCCTATACATTATTATATATAGGCGGCGATGCCGGATTATTTTCTCCCGGCAAGAAACCTCTTAAGCAGGAACACCAAGAAATACGGGAATGTATAGAAACGACCGTTGAAGCCGATATTCCGGTTTCCAAACTTAACCCCGAACTTCACATCCGGATACCTGTCACCCTTCAGCAGATTGTTCAGCGAAGGCGTGGCACCATCATTTGCCTTCACCTCCACGGGCACAAGCGAACCGGCATCCCTCACGAAAAAATCCATCTCGAGAGCCGGTTTGTCGCTGTTGTAATAGTAAAGCCGGTATCCCTGCTTCACCAGCATGTCGCCCACGATATTCTCATATATGGCCCCTTTATATGTGCCGAGATTCCTGTTTGCCCTCAAATCCTCCTGAGCCTCATCGTCAAGCGAGGCGATGAGCAGGCCTGTATCTTTGAAATAAATCTTATAGAGCTTGGGATCATAGTTGCCTTTGAGAGGCAACTCCGGCCGGTTCATGCAATAGCACACGTTGACAACACCGGCATCTGCAAGCCACTCCACACAACCGGCATAATCCCTGTTGCGCGCATTCCTCGCTATCTTGGTTATCTGAAACCGCTTGTTCTCCTTCGCAAGAAAAACAGAAATATGGTTATACAAGGCTTTAACCTTCGCCTTGTCCAGCCCGGCAACGTACTTCGTGATATCCTCCTCATAGTCTTTCAACAGCTGCTTCTGTATCCCCAACGTGCCGCTGAAGTTCTTGTTTCTGATATATGTTGCCACAACCTCCGGCATTCCGCCGATGACGGCGTAGTCGCGGAACAGCCCCGAGAGCACATCCATCTGCAAGTCGGAAAGGGGCTCAACGTCCAGCATGTGCCTGTAGAGGTCTTCGATGAAATCGTCCGTATAGCCTTTTGCCCAAAGAAACTCCTCGAAGTCCATCGAGTGCATCTCGTAGTCTTCCTTATATCCCACGCTGTTAGACTCTATCTCCCTGTAACTGATTCCCATTAGCGACCCCGAGCAAATGACGTCGAACCGCCCGTCCAGCTTGAAAAATTTTAAAGAGGTGGCGCAGTTAGGGCAAGCCTGAAGCTCGTCGAAGAAAAAGACAGTCTCCCCGGGAATAAACTCAAACTCAGGATTCAGCAACGAGATATTCCTGAGTATGGCATCCACCTCAAACCCATCGTTGAAAATATCTCTGTACCGCGTCTGTTCTACAAAATTTATCTGAATGACACTTTTATAATTCTGAGCCGCGAACCACCCGATGGAACGCGTCTTCCCTATCTGACGCGCACCTTTGACAATGAGCGGCTTCCTGTCTGGATTGTTCTTCCACCCAGTCAGAAACGCATCAATCTTCCTTCTCAGCAGTCTTTCCATATCAACGATAATCTTTATCCACCTGCAAATATAGCGATTTTCACACAATACGCACCATTTTTGAATCCATTTTTCACATTTTCCCCACTATATTCATACCTGTTTTTCACATTTCCCCCTCCACTTACGCATTCATTTTTCACATTTTCCGGCCTGCGCTGTCACTGAAAACAAGCAGAAAGTCATGTATTCCAGAATAACAACACGCAAGTTCAACTTCCTTACACCTTATTATATATATGCAGCAAAACTCTTTCCCTACACGTTACATGGCTCTTTCCCACTTGGAAGATATGGTACGATTCCACCGCGGCAAATCACCCGCTTCACCCAGCAACACGCCTTCACCTTCAGCCCACCGCGCAACAAATTCCTCATTCCTCATTTATAAACGTCTCTTTTTGTTGAAATTAGTACAATAATAACACTATTTAACATCGGGGGGGGTAATTTCTTTAGATTATTTTGTACTTTTGGCACTGAAAATCAAATGTATAAAGCAAAGCGCCAAATAATGTGGCTATAAGCAATAACATAATTGACAATTTATAACAACTAATTATTTACTTACTTTTAATTTTACTTTATGAAAAAACTTAAACTGCTATTCATGGCTTGTGCCATGCTCGGAAGTTCTGCCGTGGCATGGGCACAAAGTGATGTTTATTACATCGACAAGACAAATGCCGTCAATACGGCATGGACCAATTGTGTTACAAATCAAACTGCCGGATATACAGGTACTGATTTTGCCCCGGCTGTAACAACAGCTGACGGTAGAAACAGCAAAATGGCGGAATCTTATGAGACAAATATAGAAACCACCGGCAATATTTTAAAACAAGAAATATCTAATCTGGAAAACGGAACATACAAAGTTGTTCTTTATGCAAATGCCTTTTTCACTTCAGGCAGAGGATTCGGGGACAACAATAATATGGAAAATGGCGCAGAAGATGTCGCTTATGTATTTGCAAACAATAAGAAAGCATATATAAAAGCTATAATTGGAACAAGTACCACCCAAAACGGAGAATATACAATTTCAGATGTAACCGTTACCGATGGGAAATTAACTCTCGGCCTTGGCAAGGATAAAGCCGGAACGAACTGGCATTCCATACAGATTAAATCATTGGCATTAGGAGTTGAAAACACACAAAGCTATTGGCAAGAAGCCCAAACGGAAGCTAATAATATATTAAAAGACCCCTTATACACAAATGTAGGTGGGTCGGAGAAAAAGGCTCTTGAAAATGCTATCAAAAAAACACCATCTACAAATGCAGATTATTATAGTGTATGGCAAGAGTTGAAGTCTGCCACAGCTAATTTCATAGCAGCAAAAGACGCATACGATGCCCTTGTAAAAGAGAACACCAAGGCCCAAAGATTTGGACTTGATGGATATACTATTACAGATGAAACCACAGCAGCCATTGCCATTGAGAAAGTGAAAGAAATCAAGGTGCAGGTATTCAACAAGGTAAAGACCGACTACCCCACAGCTATACAGCTCGGAGAATGGACTAACAGCGGAAATACAGCTTTCAACAAAAGTCAGCACTGGTCTGACAATGGAGAAACAGGTTATTGGGAACAAAAGAATGACCCTAATAATAAATTAGGATGGGATGGCCAAAATTGGAACATTTGGTTTGAACAGAACATAATATTACCCAAAGGAAATTATGTATTCAAAATGACCGGACGCCACGGTGGAGATGACCCAGTCACCAGCACAATGGCGCTGATAGTAAAAGACGGTGAGACAACTATCGGAACCGTCAACGATTTCCCCGTCGGCGATGCAGGCCTCGGTGTCAACAAGAACGGTGAGACGAGTTTTGACGCCACCGATGCAGCCGGATTTGCCAACAATAACAATGGCCGTGGTTGGGAGTGGCGCTATGTTCCATTCACACTCGAAGAAGAAAAGAACGTAACGATAAGGATTGAAGCCAGTGCAACAAGCACGCATCAATGGTGCAGCTTCTGCGACTACTCTGTAGTGGCAACAGCCGACAACATCGGCGCAATAAAGACTTCATACGAGCAGAAAAAGGCCGAGGCTGAAACTGCTCTCGCAAGCGAAGACTACGCAGCTGTCACCGGTTCTGAAAGGACTGCGCTGACAACGGCTAAAGACAAGGCTCCTGCTTCAGAAACGAAAGAAGGCTATGAAACAGCTATCAACGCTATCGACGAGGCTCTCACAACATTCAAGGAAGCCAAGCCTTCTTACGACAAGGTTGTTGCCGCAAATACTCTCGGCAAAGAATACACGGCAGAGATATATCCGTATGCAACTGCTGAGAAGATAAACGATCTCACTGCTTTGCTGAGCAATACAGAATACAATGACGCAGCAGCTGCAGAAAAGGCTGCCGGTGACATCACCACCGCTTACCGCGCAGTTGTGATGAGCAACTCTATCGCCGAGAATGTTGAAGGACGCGAAGACTACACCACAGCCATCACCAATCCGAAAGGAAATACAACAGGATGGACTCAGAGCGGAGGCGGCAAAAACATCCGTATGAACAGCGGACAAGCTCCCACTATGAATGGCGAAACAATATCTGAATATTTCGACAGCAACAACTGGAATGACAATAATTGGGACAAGGAGCTTACCCAGGAGGTAACCGTTCCTGCCGGCAAGTATCTTCTCGCTGTCACCGCCCGTGGAAGCAAAGCTTTGACATATTACAATCTGCTTGCAACAGCAGGAGGCAATGAGGCGAAGACTGCAATAACCAAGGTTGACGGTGACCCGAACGCCACATTCGGCCAGGGATGGAACGACAACACCATTGAATTTGAGTCTACCGGTGGCTCAGTTAAAATCGGAATCCAGGCAAAGGCTCAAAATGCGAAGAATTCGTTTGTCTCTTTCACCAACTTCCGCCTGACAAAGATTGGCGAGCTTTCTGACATGTCATACACCCGCGAGGTGACAGCCGACTACGGCACAATCTGCCTGCCCTACGCAGCAGCAGCCACGAGCGGCATCGACAAGGTATACACCGTGAAGACAGCAGACGCCGATGTCGTGACCATCGAGCCCGTGGAAGGCAACAAGATGGAGGCCGGCGTTCCCTACATCTTCAAGAAAGAGAGCACTGCAACCGAGATTAAGGTGACATACACAGGCAAGGCCGTGGCAACACCGGTTGCAAACGATTATCTCGTCGGAACATTCCACGACAACGGCAACGTTGAGACAGGTGCATACGTACTCAGCGGCGACAAGTTCTATCTCGTGGACAGCGACATACCGTTCACAGCCAACCGCGCCTATCTTAAGCTCACCACAAGCGAAGCCAAGGCCATGCGCATCATCATCGCCGACCCCACCGGCATCACATCCGTAAACAATGATGCAGCCGAAACAGACACCATATACAACCTGAACGGACAGCGCATCGCCGCACCCGCCAAAGGATTGTATATCAAGAATGGCAAGAAAGTGATAATTAAATAATAAAAAACCACTTAAATAAAAGAATCTCATTATGAAAAAAGAATATAACAAGCCCTCAATTGATATCATTGAGACAGAAATAGAAAGCATCCTCGATGCATCCACCATAGGGATGGGCGGAAATACAAGTGAGAACAACATCACCAGCATAGACTCTAAAGGAAACACCTTAGGATTCGATGTCTGGGGAACGGATGACGAAGAGTAAATTTAAGCCCCTCCTTGACGATAAGGAGGCAGTGCCGATGCACTGCCTCCTTTGTTGTTTTAAGCATTGCGGTTGACATTACGCATTCCTGCTGGCTTTATTCATTACGCATTCATGTCGGTATTATTCATAATGCATTCCTGCGCCCAGTAGGGCCCGATTCTTGTATTTGGCCGCAGCCCGCGAGGGCTAAGTCAAGTCCCACTGGAGCCCCCCCCGGCCTCCCCAAAGGAGAGGAGAAATGGGAGAAATACGATAAAAATCAATATGTGGACTGGGTTAGCCCTTACGGGCTGCGGCCAAAGACAAGACTCTGGCCCTACTTTAACTTTGCGTCGGTAAAAAAGAACTAATAAAAATCTTTTGAATATGC
>CAJMSE010000016.1 GCA_905216025.1 uncultured bacterium
AAAAAAACAAAACCCAAAAAAAAAAAAAACAACAACACAAACAACAACACCCAAAAACCTCCCCCACAAAACGCCCCAACCCCCAAAACCCCTTCCCGTATATTTTTTTTGTCAACAACAACGGGTTTTTGGGTTTTGGGGGACTTTGCGTTTTATATATACTGATACCGTGCTTTATATATATTAATATATGGTACGCGCGCACATTATATATACATTATATGCCGGCCGGCTCATTTTGCATACAGGGCGACGATTGTCTCGTACTTCTCCTGCTTGCCGCTTGTAGCCTTGGGCTCTTCCACTTTCTTTCCATACTCGTAGATCTGCTCGAGGCTCAGCTTGCCGTCTTCGAAGTCCTTGCCGATGCCGCTGTCGAAGCTTGCATAGCGCTCCTTCAGCATTGCGGGCAGCTCGCTCTCCTCGAGGATAGCCGCAGCATTGAGAAGGGCACGGGCCATGGCGTCCATACCGCTGATGTGAGCGATGAAAATGTCATCGGGGTCGGTGGAGTTACGGCGCAGCTTTGCGTCGAAGTTAGAACCGCCGGTGCCCAGTCCGCCGTTGCGGATCACCTGCATCATGGCCTGTGTCAGCTCGTAATTGTCGATAGGGAACTGGTCTGTGTCCCATCCGTTCTGTGCATCGCCGCGGTTTGCGTCGATAGAACCGAGCATGCCGTTGTCTACAGCCACGGCCAGCTCGTGCTCGAAGGTATGTCCTGCGAGTGTGGCGTGGTTCACCTCGATGTTCACCTTGAAGTCCTTGTCAAGACCGTTGGCACGCAGGAAGCCGATAACCGTCTCCGTATCTACGTCATACTGGTGCTTCGTGGGCTCCATCGGCTTCGGTTCAATCAGGAACGTACCCGTGAAACCCTTTGCGCGGGCATAGTCGCGGGCAGCCGTCAGCATCTTTGCCAGGTGGTTCTTCTCACGCTGCATCTGAGTGTTGAGCAGGCTCATGTAGCCCTCACGGCCACCCCAGAACACGTAGTTCTGTCCGCCCAGCTTGATAGTTGCGTCGATAGCGTTCTTTATCTGTACGCCGGCACGTGCCACAACATCGAAGTCGGGGTTGGTGGCGGCACCGTTCATGTAGCGCTTGTTGCCGAAAACGTTGGCCGTACCCCAAAGCAGCTTGATGCCGGTCTCGCCCATCTTCTCCTGAGCATAGTCGGTGATTGCTTTCATACGGGCCTCATACTCCTCGATGGTTGCACCCTCCTCAACGAGGTCTACATCGTGGAAGCAGAAGTATTCGATGCCGAGCTTCTGCATAATCTCGAATCCGGCGTCCATCTTGTCCTTGGCGCGCTGCACAGCGTCAGCAGCCTTGTCCCACTCGTAGCTGCGGGTCTGACCTCCGAACTGGTCGCCTGAAGCTCCGCACAGTGTATGCCACCATGCCATTGAAAAGCGCAGCCAGTCCTTCATCTTCTTTCCCATCACGACCTTCTCAGGGTCATAATAGTGAAAAGCCATCACGTTCTTACTCTCCGGCCCCTCGAAAGGAATCTTTCCAATCTGGGGAAAATACTCTTTTGCCATAATTCTTTGTTTTATTAAGGGATTAATTATTATTCATATTATTGAGCGTCTCTTTCCAGCGCGAATAAGCCTGGAGATACTCTGAGCGGTGCTTCTCGTCGGGCTCTATCACCTGCAGCTTGTCGAGAGAGGCAAACGCTTCCTCGTTGTCCTTGTATATTCCGGCGCCTATTCCGGCGCCCTTGGCAGCTCCCACGCTTCCGTCTGTGTCGTAAAGTTCTATCATTGCGCCGCTCACTCCGGCCAGCGTGTCGCGGAAGAGCGGACTGAGGAACATGTTAGCCTTGCCCGCATGAATCTTCCTGATGTCCATTCCCATCTGCTGCATCACCTCCATGCCGTAGCAGAAGCTGAACACTATACCCTCCTGGGCAGCCCTGATGATGTGCGCCTTGCCGTGCTTGTTGAAGTTGATGCCGCTCACGGAGCAGCCTGTCTCCCTGTTTTCAAGGATGCGCTCCGCACCGTTGCCGAACGGAATGACCGTCACGCCGTCGCTACCGACAGGCACCTGGGCTGCAAGGTCGTTCATCTCAGCATATCCTATGCCCTCCGGAGCAACGTTGCGGCGTATCCATGCGTTCAGGATGCCCGTGCCGTTGATGCAGAGGAGCACCCCGAGGCGGTTCAGGCTCTCGCTGTGGTTGACGTGGGCAAATGTGTTCACGCGGCTCTTGCGGTCATAGTTGATGTCGCCGAGCACGCCGTATACCACTCCCGAGGTTCCTGCCGTGGATGCTATCTCGCCGGGATTGAACACGTTTAGGCTGAGCGCATTGTTCGGCTGGTCGCCCGCCCTGTACGTGATTGGCGTGCCGGCCTTGAGCCCCGTCTCGGCCGCGGCAGCCTCCGTCACGCGTCCCTGCATGCCGAAAGTGGGCACGATGTCTGATATCAGGGACTTGTCGAAATCGTAATAGTCCATCAGGAAATCTGCCACGCGGCCGTTCTTGAAGTCCCAGAACATGCCTTCGCTGAGTCCGCTGACCGTCGTATTGGGACTGCCGCCGAGGCGCATTGCGATATAATCGCCCGGAAGCATCACCTTATATATATTATCATAGAGCTCAGGCTCGTTCTCCTTCACCCATGCCAGCTTGGCCGCAGTGAAATTGCCGGGAGAGTTAAGCAAGTGGCTGAGGCACTTCTCCTGCCCCAACCCGCGGAAAGCACGCTCTCCGTAGGGCACTGCACGCGAGTCGCACCATATTATTGAGGGTCTCAGCGCCTCAAGATTCTTGTCCACGCATACAAGGCCGTGCATCTGATAAGATATTCCTATCGCCGCAATCTCTTCGCCCTTAACTCCCGAATCGGCCATAATCTTGGCCATACTGAGCTTCGCATTCGTCCACCACATTGCCGGATCCTGCTCTGCCCACCCTGCCTTTACGGCCATGATGGGAGCTTCCTGCTCCGGAAAGAACGCCGCGGCGACGCACTTCCCGTCGTCCACGCGCACGAGAGAGGCTTTCACCGAACTGCTGCCGACGTCAAGACCCAATAGATATCTGTTTGTCATAAATACTAAACTTTGTATAAATTTAATTATAATACGTTTCTCCTACAAATTTCCCTAATTATTTTCTAACAGACAACTTTTTGTCCGCAAACCTCAGTTTTTTTATTATTTATTTGCTACTATTTATCTTTTTTCTTACCTTTGCAATCACTATGAAGGCGTTTTGATGCGTCTTTCAGCTGTTAAAGTATAACTATTAACATTAAACTAATTATACTAATGAAGAAAAAAATACTGATTCTTGATGACAAGGAAACAATAGCAAAGGTCCTTTCCATATACCTGATGAGCGACTACGACGTCCAGTGGCTTCCCGACGGACTGCAGGCTGTCAAATGGCTGCAGGAGGGAAACACTCCGGATCTTATCATCTCAGATATCAGAATGCCCGAGATGAGAGGCGATGACTTTCTCGAATGGATAAAGCAGAACGAGCTGTTCCGCCATATCCCCGTAATAATGCTCAGCAGCGAAGACAGCACGAGCGAGCGCATACGCCTGCTGGAAATAGGCGCAGAAGACTATATCGTAAAGCCGTTCAACCCGATCGAACTTAAAATCAGGGTCAAAAAGATTCTTCCTAACTGACATAAGCCATGATAGGGGTAGTATACTTAGGGACAAATCCTAAAACGCAAGAGCGCCTGAAATATATTCCCGGCCAGCTGATACAGCTGACAGCGACATATAAGGACGCGGCACAGGCTTGTACGGGCAATATCAATGCCCGTAAGGGGCACTTCATCCTGCTCTTCGAGAGGAGCATACTCAACGAGGACATAACGGCTATCACCTATCTTAAGAAGAAGTGCGACAACATCTATATCGTGCTCCTCACGGACAACCTGTCGGGTGAAGACAGGCAGAAATACCTGAAATGCGGCATCAACGACACCATCAGCAAAGACGCGACGGTGACGGAAATAAACAAGAAGCTGCAGTTCATAGCAGACAGGGAGGAACTCCTGTTCGACTCGAAAGCGCCGAAATACAAGATACTTGAGTTCAAGATACCACTATGGAAACGCCTGTTCGACATCATTTTCTCAAGCATTGCCATCATCATTCTTTCTCCGGTATTTCTCTTGACCATCATCGCAATACGCCTTGAGAGCAAGGGTCCGATACTGTTCAAGTCCAAACGCGTCGGAACAAACTACAAGATATTCGAGTTCCTTAAGTTCAGGAGCATGTATTGCGACTCTGACAAGAGACTCAAGGAACTCAGCAAATCGCACAACCAATACTCCGACAAGACTCATCCTGCCGGCGACATTGATGAAGCCAAGCTCGCCATAGGAGACGATTTCATCATTCCCGAACCCAGCACAGACGCCATGAACGCCGGCAGCGGAATGATTCTTGCCGACGAGGAGGTGATGCTCGTCGGCGATGACTTCGTCGTTTCGGAGAGCGACTTCAGCAAACAGAAGAACGAGGAGATTAACAACGCCTTCGTAAAGATAGAGAACGACCCGCGAATAACAAAGGTGGGCCGCTTCATACGCAAATACAGCATCGACGAGCTGCCGCAGCTTTTCAACATTCTGAAGGGCGACATGTCCGTCGTCGGCAACCGTCCGCTTCCACTCTACGAAGCCGAGAAGCTCACCGGCGATGCATGCATAGACCGGTTCATGGCTCCTGCCGGGCTGACAGGACTGTGGCAGGTGGAAAAACGCGGCGACAGCGGAGCCATGTCCGCCGAGGAACGCAAGCAGCTTGACATCCAATACGGACAGACCTACAACTTCGCACTCGACATGAAGATTATCTTCAAGACCCTCACCGCTTTCATACAGAAAGAGAATGTATAACTTATACAACCACAATACCCACTAATGTGTTACTGATGAAAAGACTAAAAAACATATTGACATTACTATTTGCCACCTGCATGAGCAGTCCGGCACTTGCCCAGTTCAACAACAGCGGCATCAGTGCAGGCTTCTTTGATTCGAGCGAGAACAGCACGATAAACTTCTCCAAGTTTCATCTGCCGCCGCTGGCAGTGCTGTTTGAGAACGCAAAGGCAAACCCGCAGATTCTCGACTTGGCCAAGGCACAGGAGATTGCGCAGGCAGAAGTGGCCAAACAGAAGCGCCATATCTTCTCATATATATACGGACACGCGAGCTACAGCTATGGCAAGACCGACATGTGGGGCAACAACTCGTCTACATTCAGCCAGACAATGATATACCAGTTTCAGGGCAGCGAGCAGAATTACTGGAACCTCGGCGTCAACATCTCCGTGCCGTTGGAGGACATTCTCGACCTCAAGGCATCGGTGAAGCGCAAGAAACTGCTCGTAGACCAGGCCCAGATAAAGAAAGACATCGCCTACGACCAGCTCAAACTGCAAATCGCTTCACTGTATGTGAAGATTACCAACGACCTCGTCTCCCTGAAAACGGCAAGCGAGAACGCCGCCATATACCAGGGAGCAGGTGCCCTCAACAAGGAAGACTTCCATCAGGGAAACATGTCTATCGAGAGTTTTGCATACACAAAGCTAAGGGAAGAGGAGGCCGTAAGACGCTATCAGAACCTTCAGACGCAAATAACGACAGACATCATCACGCTCGAGATCCTCACCCACACGCCCATCATAACGAACACGACCACGGACATCACGCTCGACAGCACCATAGAAAAAAGCGACAAGCAGATTGCCAGGGAAAACAAGGCTGTGGAAAAACAGATAAGGAAGAACTCGGAGAAAGAGGAAAAGAAGTTCGAGGCTCTGGAAAAAGCTGACAAGGCCGCTCAGAAAAAGGCGGAAAAGGAAGCCCAGAAGAAAGCCGGGAAAGAGTCTAACAAGTAAAACAATACATCAACAGCACCGACATCATGGACACATTCAGATATTTAGTCAGATTCCTATACCGCATACGCTGGTATCTCGTCATACTGCCGCTAATCGCATTGATTATCGCGTGGTTCCTCACACGCCACATGGAGCGCACCTATGACACCAACACGACGATTTATACGGGCATGATTACCGGATACAACATCGAGGGAGGAGTAGGCGTCGCGGGTGGCAACGCACAGGCAAACATCAAGAACCTCATGCTCATCATCACCACAGACAACACTATCCATGAGGTAGCACTGAGACTGTTCGCACGCTGCATGATGTACGGAAACCCTGACAAGGACAACAACTACATATCGGCGGAGCACTTCCGTGAGCTCAACCAGTCTGTGCCCACAGACGTAAAGGCCCTCATCAACCACAACAACGAGTCTGCAACGTATGCCAATCTGAAGGCATACGAGAAGCCGTCGCAGGACAACTACCTCTTCGGACTGCTCAACTACCATCCCTATTTCGGCATGAACAACATCACCTCACGCCTCAAGGTGCTGCAGCTCGACAACAGCGACATCATCGACATCGGCTATTCTGCCAATGACGCAGGTATCGCATACAACACCCTCGACATCCTCAACGAGGTGTTTGCACGCCAATACCAGCAGATACGCTTCGGCGAGACGAACAATGTAATCAAGTTCTTCGAACGCGAGGTGAAGCGTCTGTTCCGCATTCTGACAGACGCCGAGGACGACTTGGTCCGCTACAACGTATCGAAGAGAATCATAAACTACGGCGAACAGACAAAGCAGCTCACCATAATGGACGCCAGCCAGCAGGTTTCCGACAACGACCTGCTGATGAACTACACCACGACGAAAGCCCTGATGGACTATCTTGAGCGGCAGCTCGGCAACCGCGCAAAACTGATAAGGGCCAACAAGGACTTCACAGATCAGGTGCAGGACATATCGAGAATACAGTCGCGAATATCCAACCTGCAGCTCATGAGCAGCGAGGGAGGCGGCAATGTGGCCGAGTCGCAGCAGGAACTGGCTTTGGCACAGAAGCAGCTGCAGGCCGCAACGAACAAGGTCAGAAACCTGACAAAAGACATTGAGGCAAGCACTTACAACACAGAGACCGGCATCAGTTCAAAGCCGATGTTGGACAAGTGGCTCGAACAGGTACTCCTCCTCGAGAAGACGAAGGCCCAGATGACTGCCCAGGACATCATGCGGCAGAAGCTGGACAACCAGATTCTCTACTATTCGCCCATCGGAGCCACCCTCGACCGCAAGGACAGGCACATCGGTTTCATTGAGGGCAACTACATGGAGATGCTCAAAGCGCTCAACGCCGCCCGTCTCCGCCAGCGTAACCTGCAGATGTCTACGGCGACATTGAGGGTGCTGAACCCGCCTTTGTTCCCGCTCAACGCGCAGCCTACGAACCGTCTTCTCATCCTGTTGGGAGCCTTCATGCTCACCTTCCTGATGACGACGATGTACTTCCTCATCATCGAGATGCTCGACCGCACCCTGCGCGACCGCATCCGTTCGGAACGCATCACGAAGATTCCGGTCATGGGCTGCTATCCCAAAGACAGCAACCTGCGCTACCGCCGGTACAATAAGACGATATCGGACATGTCTCTGCGTCAGCTCAGCAAGACCCTGCTGCCTCATTTCAAGACCGGCCAGCAGAACGTTCTGAACCTTATTTCCACCGACTCGGCCAACGGAAAGAGCTATCTGGCCCAGGAGCTCGAGAACTATTGGATATCCATAGGCCTTCAGGTACGCAGGTTAGCATACGACGAAGACTTCCTCGCCGACGACAGCAAATATATCATGGCCAAGAGCATAAAGGAGCTTTGCCCCGACATTCTTCCCGATGAGATTGCCATCATAGAGTATCCGAACCTCAACGACCACTCCATTGCCCCGGCTCTGCTCAACCTCGGAACGGTCAACCTTATGGTGACACGCGCCAACCGCACATGGAAGGACGTCGACCAGAAGACACTCAACGAGATAAAATCGCAGCTTGACAACAAGGAATCGCTTTATATGTACCTCACGGAAGCAAGCAGGTATGCCGTTGAGGAGTTCGTGGGCCAACTGCCTCCGTACACAAAATTCAAGAATTTTGCATACCGCATATCTCAGCTCGGCCTCACCGCCACAGAGAACAGCCACGCGAACTGATAATGGGAAAGGTTTATTCAAACAGACTATCCGAATATACACACGAGAACGGGGGAAGAGTAGCACTACTCTTTCTCCTGTTTTTAATTGCCCTCTACCAGCTGTTTACAAGCGGACTGACAGGCTTTGCCGTCGTCTGCATGCTCCCGGTGCTTGCCATCTTCTTCCTCTTGGCGCTGAAGTATAAGATGGTGACTTTTTGGGCGCTCTTCGTCATAAACTATTTCGTGATGTTCCTGGGCCGTTACAACTACATGCCGCTGCCGGCATCACTGCCCAACGAGATGTTCGAGATAGTGCTCCTGTTCATCGCCATCATCAATATAAAGGAGTTCAAGAATGCCCATGTGTCGCATGCCATGACCGTTGCGGTGTCTATATGGGTGTTTTTCTGCTGTCTCGAGCTGTTCAACGACAGCTGCGGGATTGGCTATAACTTCCCCGTATGGTTCTCCGGTGTCAGGCTGATGGCCACCCAGATTCTTTATGCCGTATTGGTCTGCTCAATATACATATCCGAACCGGACCGCATCCGCAAGTTCATCAAGGTGTGGGCAGTCCTTTCACTCTTCGCCGTCTTTTGGGCGTGGAAGCAAAAGACCATTGGCTTCACTGACGCGGAGAAGAGTTTTCTCGTATATGCGGCACGCACCCACCTTGTGAACGGCATCACGCGATATTTCTCCGTCTTCACCGATGCGGCCAATTTCGGATGTAACATGGCGGCCAGCGCCGTCGCATTCTTCATCATAGGCATCACCAGCAAGCTGAAACGCGACAGGATATTCTACATCATTACAGGCCTGTGCTGCACGTGGGGCATGTTCACCTCCGGAACACGAACAGCCGTGTTCTGCCTCATCGCCGGCTTCATGGCATACATCTTCCTCTCCAAATCTTTCAAGATTGCCATCCCCGTCATCATCATCTTCGGCTTCTTCGTTGCCATGCTCGCCTTCACCAAGATAGGAAACGGCAACAATATGATAAGGCGAATGAGGTCGGCATTCAACAGGAACGATGCCTCTGCCAATGCCCGTGACATCAACAAGGAAACCATAAGCAAGTATCTGCGCGACGCGCCATGGGGAATCGGTATCGGTGCGGACTATTCCACCGTGCCTGCAAACAGCAAGTTCAAGAAGCTGTCTTCCATCCCGCCAGACTCCGAGTATGTCTATATCTGGGTACACACCGGCCCCATCGGTCTCACCGTATTCATGATAACAACCTTCGCCATGCTCTTCGGTGCAAGCTGGATAGTGTTCTTCAAGCTGAAAAGCAAGTCGCTGCGAGGCATCGGGGCTGCGTTCTGCTGTGCCTTCACGGCCATCCAGCTCGGCGGATACGGTAACCAGATATTGATGCAGTTCCCCAACGTCATCATTTTCTATGGCGGCCTGTCCCTCGTATACCTTCTGCCACGCATCGAAGCTGAGTACGGAGAGTATGAGGCAGAGCTCATAGCAAAAGATGAAGAACGCAAAAGATTAAAACTCGAAAAGAAACGTGGCTCCCGTATATGACTATGAGATAAGCATCATCACCGTCAATTACAATGGTTACGAAGATACCTGCGCACTGATTGACACCCTCCCGGTCGGCGACAAGACCGTGGAGATTATCGTTGTGGACAACGGGTCCAAACGCGACGAGGCCTCACTGATAAGCAAGCGCTATCCCATGGTAAAGGCTTTCCGCCTCGACACCAACACCGGCTTTGCCGGAGGCAACAACCACGGTATCCGGATGTCGTCGGGCCGGTATCTCTTCTTCGTCAACAACGATACCGTCTTCAAGGAGTGGAACGTGCACAGCCTCATCGGCCGCCTCGAGTCGGACAGCACGGCAGGCATGGCATGCCCCAAGATACGCTTCGCTTTCGGCAGCTGCAACATACAGTTTGCGGGCTACACGCCACTCTCGAAGATTACCGTACGCAACAGGGCCATCGGTTTCGGAGAGCACGACAACGGGCAGCACGACACCCCGCGCCCCACCCCATACGCCCACGGAGCCGCCATGATGGTGAAGCGCGAGGCCATAGAGAAAGCCGGCCTCATGCCGGAGTGTTATTTCCTTTACTACGAGGAGTTAGACTGGTCCGAGCGCATGCACGATGCCGGCTACCGGATATGGTACGAGCCGGGATGCACCATATACCACAAGGAGAGCCGCTCCACCGGCCAGGGCAGCCCGCTGAAGGCACTGTATCTCACGCGCAACCGCCTCCTCTTCGTGCGGCGCAATGTCCACGGGCCGGTCAGATATGCCTCATACGCATACCTTATCCTTATAGTAGCCATGAGAGACATGCTGTCTCACCTGCTGAAAGGCCGCCCGAGGCACGCCGCAGCCACAGCAAACGGAATAATAAGTTTCTTAAAATCATAGCATCATGACAACCGGATGGATCATCATATATATCCTTGACATTATCCTTTTCACCGCTGTATCCTTCACAGTGGCCTACATGACGGTGTTCTCCGTCGCTTCGCTTTTCAGCCGCCGCAATCCTGTGCAGACCGCAAAGCGCCAGAACCGCTTTATCATCCTCATCCCTTCATACCGTCAGGACAATGCCATAGAGCAGACCGTGAAGACCGCACTGGGCCAGACCTATCCCCAGCGTCTCTTCGACATCACGGTGATATCCGACCATCAGAAAGAGATAACAAACTTCCACCTCGCCCAGTATCCGATCACCCTGCTCACACCAGACTTCAAGACGAGCACCAAGGCCAAGTCGCTGCAGCTCGCCATCAACAATCTGCCGCAGTTTAAGATTTACGATGTTGCCATCGTACTCGACGCGGGAACGGTCGTCGAGCCTGAGTTCCTCCAGCAGATGAACGACGCCTTCGAGACCGCCGGCACCAAGGCGATACAGGCTCACCGCCTGTCCAAGAACCGCGACACGGCCATCGCCAACCTCGACGCGATATTCGAGGAAATCAACAACTCCATATTCCGCCGCGGCCACATCACCCTCGGCATATCCTCGGCAATCTCAGGCTCGGGCATCGCCTACGACTTCAAATGGTTCAAGGAGAACATCATGACCATCGACACAGGATGGGAAGACAAGGAAATAGAGGCCCGCCTCATGCGGCAGCACATCTATGTGGACTATTTCGACCACATACACGTATACGACGAGAAAACGCGCACCACCACCGACTTCAACAGGCAGCGCAGCCGGTGGGCGTCTACGCAGCTCCGTTCCCTCATTTCAAACATCCGCTACCTGCCGTCAGCCATACTCCAAAAGAAATACGACTTCGTGGACAAGATAATGCAGTGGATGCTCATACCCCGCACCATCATGGTGGCAATCATGGCGCTGATGAGCATCATCCTGCCGTTCATCTACTTCACGCTGGCCGTCAAGTGGTGGGTGCTGTTTGCCTTCACCATGTTCATCTTCGCCATAGCCACTCCCGACTATATCGTTGACGACCGCTGGGACAGATCTTTCGTCAAAGCGCCGTTCATCATGCTGTCTTCGATACTTAACCTACCCAACATCAAGCTGCGCAAGAAGAGGTTTGAGCATAACAACTGACACAGCATGACATGGACTATAATACATATCGCCGACCTGCTGCTATGGACATTCATGGCGGGTTCCGTCGCCTATGTATTCGTGTTCGCCATGCTGAGCACGCTCCCCGGCCGCGGCCGCGCTGACGGCAATGCCGCACCACCACCCGCTGCAGAGCGCGAAAACACTTTCCTCATCCTCTTTCCGGCCTACGGCGAAGACTCCGTCATCGTCCGCTCCGTGGCCACATTCCTCCGGCAGGACTACCCGTCGGAGAAGTTCCGCGTGGCCGTCATCTCCGACCACATGCGCGACGACACCAACGAGAGCCTGGCCGCGCTGCCCGTCACCCTGCTCCGTCCGTCGTTCACGGCGAGCACCAAGGCCAAATCCCTGCAGCACGCGGCCGATGCCTGCGGCGATGGCTACGACTATGCCGTGATTCTCGACGCCGACAACATCGTGCGTCCGGACTTCCTCCGCCTGCTGAACACGGCCTGCAACCGCGGCTACCGCGCCATACAGTGCCACCGGTGTGCCAAGAATTCGGACAACGACATAGCCGTGCTCGACGGCATCAGCGAAGAGATAAACAACTCCATATTCCGCCGCGGCCACAATGCCGTGGGTCTCTCGTCGGCCCTCATCGGCTCGGGCATGTGCTTCGACTACAGCTGGTTCCGGGCCAACGTCAACCGCCTGTCCACCGCCGGCGAAGACAAGGAGCTCGAGGCATTGCTGCTCCGCCAGCACATATTCATAAAATATGAAGCCGGCATACATGTGTTTGACGAGAAAGTGTCGAGCAAAGACAACTTCCAGAAGCAGCGCAAGCGCTGGATGACTGCACAGGTGCAGAGTCTGCTGAGCATGCTCCCCCACCTCCCCGCAGCACTTGCGGAAGGCAACGCCGACTACATCGACAAGACTGTGCAGCAGATGCTCATACCGAGGTCTATACTGATAGTAGCCGTCACGTTCTTCGCCGTGCTCACCCTCGCCGCCGTCCCCGTGTGGAGCGCAAAGTGGTGGGTGCTCCTTGCCATGCTCGCCATAGCCCTGCTGACGGCCATGCCGGGTGAGCTGCGCTCGCGCAAGACGCTGGCCAGGACGGCTGCCATGCCGGCTCTCGTATGGAAGATGCTCATGAACATCAAGGGCATAGACCGAAACGACAAGACGTTCATCCACACCAAGCACGACAAATGAGAATCGCCATACTCACATCCGGAATCCTGCCCGTGCCTGCCGTCCAAGGCGGTGCCGTCGAGACGCTCATCGACTCGTATCTCGCGTACAACCGCAAGCACCGCCTGCACGACATCACCGTATACAGCATCGGCAGCAAGAATCTCCGGACCGGCAGCGACGACTCTCCCAACCGCTATGTATATATAGACATAGACAGCCCGGCCGCAAAGATAAGGAAGCACCTCTTCAGGCTCACCCACGGCGAAGGCTACTACTATTTCGGCATCGAGTATTATCTCGACAGGACACTGAAGCATATCCGCCGCGCCCGCTACGACATCATCATAATCGAAAACCGGCCCGGTTTCGCCCTCCGCATCCCCGATGATATCGGGGCTAAACTCGTTCTGCACCTGCACAACGACTTCCTAAACACCGCCACGCACTGTGCCCGCGAGATTTCCGGCCAGCTGTCGCGCATCGTCTGCGTGTCCGACTACATATCCGGTATGGTCAGGCAGATAGAGCCGGACAGCGGCAAAATAGTCACCGTACACAACGGTATAGACACGGAAGCCTTCTGCCGCAAGGCTGGAGCCGGCATGACGAGAGAGCGGCTCGGGCTCAAGCCTGACGACTTCGTCATCATCTTCACAGGCCGCATAATACCGGAGAAGGGCATCGCCGAACTTATCGAAGCCATCGCCCTGCTGGAGAGGCATGAGGACATCAAGCTCATAGTGACGGGCAAGTCAATCCTCATGCAGCACGACGACGGCGGCCGTTTCCTCGCATCGCTGAGGGAGAAGGCTGCCATGCAGGGAGATAGGATTGTCTTCACCGGCCACATCCCCCACTCCGCCATCGCGGAATACCTGCACCTCGCAGACATCGCCGCCCTGCCATCTACATGGGAGGAGCCTTTCGGCCTGACCTGCGTGGAAGCCATGGCCGCCGGACTGCCCGTCATCACGACGGACAAGGGAGGACTGCCGGAAATCACCACATCAGACTGCGCCATCACCGTCGCCACCGGCGAAGGGCTCTCCCGCCGCCTCGCCGCCGCCATCCTCGAACTCTTTTCCTCGCCCGACAGGCGCAGGTCAATGGGCAAGGCCGCGGCAGAGAGAGCGCAACTGTTCACGGAAGAGAGATATGCGGAAGCCTTCTTCCATGCGCTGGATGGCATGCTCGACTGACCGGCATGGCCTCGCCGTACCGTCACCGGCGGCAAGTTACGATGTTACGAGCGGCAAGTTACGATGTTACGCGTGGCAAGTTACGATGTTACGCGTGGCAAGTTACGATGTTACGCGTGGCAGGTAACAATGTTACGGGCGGCACGTAACAAACCAACGGGAATCTCACGGTCTGCCGGCAAATACGGGAATCGGTCTCCACAAGCACAGTGGAATCCCCTCACGAGGGGGAACTTTTATATATAATCAAGTCCTTTCCCCTCCCAATAAACTGCGTTTTATTACTCATTCTCAAATCTTTATTGTATCTTTGCATGGTGTTTCACACCGGAAAAACGCATGCCTGATGAGCGGACGCGTACATAAAAGCATTCTCAACGCGGAGGTAAACCTTGTGTTCTACTTCCTGTCGCTGTTCTTTGCGTTCTTCTCCCGCAAGATATTCCTCGACAACCTGAGTGCCGAATTCATCGGACTGACCGGCACACTCGGCAATATCCTCGGCTATCTCAACCTCGCGGAACTGGGCATAGGCAGCTGCATCAGCTTCTTCCTGTATAAGCCGCTGCAATCCGGCGACAGGCAGCAGATACAGGAAATCCTCTCCGTCTTCGGCTATCTGTACCGCTGCATCGGCTGGTTCATCCTCGGGGCGGGAGTCGTCCTCAGCCTGTTCTTCCCGCTGATATTCAGCTCGGCCGGCCTCGGCATGGGCATCATATACTTCGCTTTCTACTCCTTCCTCGGCTCGTCGCTCATCGGCTATTTCATCAACTACAGGCAGATACTGCTCACCGCCGACCAGAAAAACTATCTCGTGGCGGTATATCTCCAATCGGCAGGCATCATAAAGACGGCAATTCAGATTGCTCTTGCCTATACATATAAGAACGTTTACGTGTGGGTAGCCATCGAATTACTCTTCGGAGTGCTCGGATGCATCGTACTGAACTGGAAGATTAACAAAGAATACCCGTGGCTGAAGACCGACAAGAGCCAAGGCCGGGTCTTGCTGAAGAAATATCCTGGCATACTGAAAAACACAAGGCTGATATTTATTCACCAAATAAAAGACTTTATCCTGAACCGCAGCGACGAACTGTTCATCTTCGCCTTCGTTTCGCTTAAGATGGTCGCTTTCTACGGAAACTACGTCATGATAGTGACCAAAATATCGTTTCTCTTCAAGTCTATGCTCGACAGCGTCAATGCCGGAGTTGGCAATCTCGTTGCCGAGGGCAACATGAAAAACACCCTCAAGGTGTTTTGGGAGCTTATGGCAATACGCCATTTCGTCGCCGGACTGCTCTGTTTCACCATCTATCACCTGATAGAGCCGTTCATCTCCCTATGGCTCGGGCCTGAATATATACTCGACCGCAACATCCTCATCCTGCTCGTCATCTATACCTACATATCAAACTCGCGCGGAGTGGTTGACATCTACAACCATTCCTACGGTCTGTATGCCGACGTCTGGGCGGCATGGGCGGAGCTTGTAATAAACGTCTCGATAACATTTACCGCCGGATATCTCTACGGCATCACCGGCATTCTCCTCGGAAAGGTTGTCAGCGTGTTCCTCATCGTCATCTTCTGGAAACCATACTACCTGTTCTCTTCAGGGTTCAAGATACCCGTATCGGTATACTGGAGCGGCACGCTGCGCTATTACATCATCTTCGGGGCTTCGTTCGCGGCAGGCAGCTTCGCCATAAGTCACATACCGATAGATGCCGACAACAGCTTCGTGTCGTGGATTCTATTCTCCGCTTCCGGCACAACCGCATATCTGGCTGTCAACGCCATACTGCTGTATGTATTCGCAAAAGGAACAAAAGACTGCATCAAAAGAATAAAAATAAGAAACAAGAAATGAAATATTCCATCATCACCATAAACTTCAACAACCGCGACGGCCTGCGCAAAACCATCGAAAGCGTTGTCCGGCAGACATACAGGGACTATGAGTTCATCGTCATAGACGGCGGATCGACCGACGGCAGTACCGATATAATCAAGGAGTATGAGACCTGCATCAGTTATTGGGTTTCGGAACATGACAACGGGATATACCATGCAATGAACAAGGGCATAGTCCAGGCACATGGAGAGTATCTTAACTTTATGAACTCAGGAGACTGTTTCTATAACGAGCGCGTACTGGAAGACATGGAGATGGAACTCGGCGGGCACGACATCGTGGTAGGACGGGACTATCATTACGACGAGCATAGCGGACTGGATTTCACCACAATACTGCCCAAACGCGTATCCATGATAACGTTCTACACGTCATATCTGCCACATCAGGCTACATTCTTCAAAGCCGGACTGTTTGCCGGCACCCTCTATGACACAAGTTTCAGAATATGCTCCGACGTGCTTTTCTATATCCAAAAGATAGTGAACGAGGGATGCCTGGTACACACGACAGACATCATCGTATGCCGGCGCGAACAGAACGGCATAAGCACCACACAGAACGGCATGGCCATCGAAGAGCGGAAACAGATCATCAACAAGCTCGTCGCCCCCGGAATACGCAAGGACTACGATTCGCTCACACGGCTCGACCTGTCCACCGCATACAAGTTGCTGGCTCTCTGCGACCATCCACGCACCGCACGGTATCTCACCCTGTGCATAAAGCTCCTGCACCGCTTATTCCTTAGATAGCCGGCAGTCATCAATCGTGATGCCATCCGGCAAAAGACCGCACTATACTACGTACCAATACGGGTATGTTTCGGTATTTACGATAGCATACCAACTCCACGCAGGAAAGCACCTGCAATGCCCAATACTTAAACATGCTGATATTATTAACCCTGTAGAATATCCTCAGAGATATCTGTCTCAGTGCCTCATACTCGACATTCTTAAATACTTTCTCACTCGATCCGCCTCCATAATGATATACTATAGCAGGCATCTCCTTAATCTTTATCCCTTGTCTATATGCCTTGTAAGACATGTCCACATCCTCACAATACATGAACATGGCCTCGTTCCAACGGCCAATCCGCTCAAACAGAGATACTGGAAGTATGACGGTAGCCCCTACATAGAAATAGTCTTCCGCTATCGGCTTCCTTATAAGGCGTCTGAAAGCTGCCGACGGCAAAGGCATGCCAAACTTTATCATATATGAGCCGTCGCGGTTTTGCATCCTGTTACAGTATATCCGCTCGTTACCGGCATCCACTTCGGCCAGTATTCCCGCATAATCACTGTTCATAGACTCATCAATACGCGTATCCGGATTCAAGAAATGCAAAATGCGGCCATGCGCATGCCTTGCCCCGAGATTGTTTGCCTTTGAGAAACCGAGATTTCCTCCGGCATCGATGAACACCACATTGCTTTCGGCAAAGATGCGGCAACGCTCCAATGAATCATCGGAAGAAGCATTGTCGACGACAATAACCTCATAATCAGTATCATGCAGACTCCCCACAATACTCTTTATACAGTCATAAAGGAAACCTCCCGAATTATAATTGACTATTACAATAGAAATATCAGTTTTACACATACCTATGCTTTTATCATAAACCATAACGGCATCACTTGCCCCGTATCAGATTCTCGTCGGAGTCTTCATAGTGTTCTTTCCTGTAAAACATGCCTTTCAACGCATGGCTCTGTATGCGGATGCGCTTCAGCAGGCTCTGCCATATAGTGTCCTCGTTCAGTGTTCCATATCCCGTGACCACCCGGGCCTTACGGTCGTATAGGAAGTCTATGCGGCCAAAACGCTTCAGGCCGAGGGCGAGCGAGCCGTCCTCGCCACGGCGGATGTCAGTGCGGATGCCCACCTCGCGGGCCGGCTCGGTACGGAAAGCGAACGTCATGCCGCGCACGCACAGCTCGGGGCGCTTGAAATGCTGGAGAAAGAGGAACGTGTCGCGTATCAGTTCGAACACCGCAAGCGAGAAGCGGGAGTGGCGCCCGTCGGGATAGAAGCTCCAGAACGTGCCCACACACGACACTCCCGGACGCTCAAGCCGCGCCATCATCAGGTCGACATACCGCGGAGGATACATCGTATCAGCATCTATGAAGAAGTGATACTTGCCCCGCGAGTTGTCAAGTCCGCACCGGCGGGCAAATCCCGGGCTCTTCCTCTCCTCCCTGAAACACCTCACCCCGAAGGCTTCGAACACCCTTCCGGTATCGTCCGACGAGTTGTTGTCTACACCAATTATCTCAAGCGGCCAGGATGTCGACAGCTCGCTAAGCGACCAGAGACAGGCCGGCAGGCGCGTGGCCTCGTTGTATGCGATGACCACCACCGACACGGCAGGCGCATCGCTCTGCATGGCGGCAAGGCGGGTGCGGCTTTCGTCGATTATGCTGTCGGGGACGTCAGCAAACGGTTTGCCGTAAACCGAAAGATATTTATCATACCAAGACATATAGGCGTGTGTGTTATTACCATGCAAAAATAATGAAAATATTTGGCTTCGGAGTCATTCACATAATGTTTTTCAGACACAGGAAACAGTCCCTGCCGTTCCAGTCAGGCCGCTGAAGAGCCGCGTCCACTGCGGCATGACCGCCTCCGGGGCATATCTGCGGGCGTTCGCCATGGCCCGGCGGCCGTATTCCGCCCGTTCGTCCCCGTGCTCTATCATGTAGCATAAAGCCTCGGCAAGCTTGCCGGCGTTGCCGTTCTCGACAAGCAGGCCGTCCTCGCGGTCGCGTATTATGTCTGAAGGACCGTACGGACAGGCGAAGCTGACGCACGGCGTGCCTTGCAGCATGGCCTCTATCAGCACGAGACCGAACCCCTCATAGCGCGAACTGAGCACCATCAGCGAGCTCCGGGCGTACTCCGCCGCTATCTCTGCCGTAGGCTCATGGATGGTGATGCTGCCGTCAAGGCCGCAGCCGGATATCTGCCTCCGCAGGCTGCCGGCATCCGGTCCGGAGCCGAAGATATCCAACCGCCAGTCCGGATGGAAAGCGTTGACCGCACGCCACGCCTCAACAAGCATGTCAAAGCCTTTCTGATATATAAGCCGGCCCACACCGATGACGCGTTTTTCGCGGGGCCGCCCTGAGGCAGCAGGCTGTTCCATGCACATGTTCGGGATTACGCACACCCTGCGCGCAGCACTCCACTCCTCAGCATCGCCTTCCGTGAGCGCCACCACCATGTCGGCCCCGCGCTCTATCCGGCGCAGATAGCAGGCGTGCTCAAGGTCGTGCAGCCACTGCATGATGCGGCCGCGCCTGACGCCGTCATTGCTTCCGGTGAAGCTGCGGGCCGTGTGGCTCTCTACAATCTTTACCGCACGGCACTTCAACCCGCATGCCACGTCGGCCTTATAGTGCACCGTGGAAATAATGATGTCAGGGTCTATCAGCCGTATCTGCTCTGCCAGCTTACTGCGGAAACGCCGCCCCGTCTGCCACCTCACGTAGAGACGCATGGGCTGACGGTAGCGGTATTGCAGATGGAAGCGTGCGTCTATGTCGATATGGCGCACCCGCTCCGACAGCCGGTAGGGATAGGCGTGCTGCCCCTGCGATGCCGTTATCAGCGTCACATCGTATCCGGCCACGTCAGCGAGCCAGTTCATCTTGCCGGTGATGATGCGTTCCACACCGCCAACGATGGCCAGACTGTCCAATATATATACTATCTTCATTGTCTATATCAAGCCTTTTGTCCTGCCGAGAGCCTTCACCGCACTTACGGAGAGCACCGGAGGCAGCTTCCACAACGCATAGAGCAGCAGGTTCTTAGCCCGCAGAGACTTCAGGCGCATTATCTCTGTCAGCCTCAACGGATGCGCGAGGAAATGGTTTAGCTCGGCGTATGTAAGACCCGGGCGTATGATGTCTTTCTTCTTCAGCACGCTGCATATCATGTAAAAACCGTCCATGACGACGTTGAAGCACCAGTTTCCAAGATACGGTTTGCCCGCAAGCGATGCGGCATAGCGCTTCAATATGTCGCCGGTCTCCATGTTGAGGATAATCTCCGACTTGTCTATATGGTCGCGCCGCTGAAGGTTTGTCAGCGAGTTGTCGCGGTGGATGTAGCGGTATGTGACCTCCGCGCGCAGCACGGCGCGCTCTGCCATCGTGACAAGCTGCTTTATGAAGATGGCATCTTCGCCCATCGTTATGTCGAGGAAGCGCAGCCCCGTGCGGCCGAGGAGCTCGCGGCTGATGAGGCAGTTCCATATCTGTACCTGTATTCCGCCGTACTTACGGAATGCGTAGCATGCCAGGCGGTCAGCCCCGAGCAGGTCGGCATCGGGATAGACATGCAGCTCCGGCATGGCGTCGGGTTCATTCTCGCTCACCACTTCGTACGACCCGAACACCAGTTCGGCACTGCACCGCGCCGCATTCTCATATAGACAGGCCACGGCATCGGGCGTCATGGTGTCGTCGGCATCGAGGAAAAAGAGATAGCGGCCGCGCATCTCGCCGATAATCCGGTTGCGGGCTGCACCCACACCCCTGTTCACAGGCTGCGTTACGATGCGGATGTCGCCGCCCCGCGGATGCTCCTCCTGGAGGCGGCGCACGACGTCAAGCGTACCGTCGGTGCTGCAATCGTCGAGGATGAGGAACTCTATGCTGCCGAAAGACTGCATGAGCGCAGAGCCGAGGGAGCGGCCGATGAACCGCTCTGCATTATATACGGGGATGCCTATTGTTACTTCATACTTCATAATCGTCCGTTATATGTAAACCGCTGCCCGGCTATACAAGTCCCTTGCGCCTGCCCGCCTGCCTTATAATCCAAACGGACAGCGGGGCCGGCAACCGCCCAAGGGCATAGAGCAGGATGTTTTTCAAGCGCGAGCACCTGAGAGCGAGGATGGCCCTGAGCGTCAGCGGGTGGCGCATGACGGCCTTACAGTCGGCCGGCGTCATGGCTGGACGTATCAGAGAACGGTTCTTCAAAGCGTTGCACACTATATAGAAGTCGGTCATCATGATGCTTGCGCACCAGTTGCCGAGATACGCCTTACCGGCCAGACGCGGCGTCTGACCTTTCAGCCAGTCTATGGTATTCACGTTCCTGAGCACTTCGGATTTTGCTATCAGCCTGCGCCGCTGATAGTTAGACAGGGAGTTGTCGCGACAGATATAATGGTATGTGACCGCAGGCAGCAGCACGGCACGCGACACGTAGGTGGTAAGCGTGTAGGTGAAGACCATGTCTTCCCAGTAGTTGGCTTCGATGAAGCGGAGCCCCGTGCCGCGCAGGAAGTCAAGACGGACAAGGTAGTTCCACACGGCAGCCTGGATGCCGCCGTACTTGCGGAAAGCGAACGATGCCAGGGCGTCGGGCTCTGTCAGCACCAGCTCGGGGTAGACAAACTCTTCGCGGATGCTGCACACACCGTCGGAGCCGGTCTTCAGATACGAACCGAAGGCAATCTCGGCATCGTGGCGCACCACATTATTATATAGCAGGCTTATCGTCTCAGGCACGATAAGGTCGTCTGAGTCCATGAAATAGAGGTAACGGCCGCGGGCCTCGTCGATGATTCGGTTGCGGGCCGGCCCCACGCCCATGTTCTCCGGCTGCCGGACGATGCGGATGATGCCGCCGCGCGGATGGCCGGTCTGCATCTCCCTGACGATATCTGCGGAGCCGTCCGTGCCGCAATCGTCTACGATGAGTATCTCGATGCTGCCGAATGTCTGGGCAAGAGCCGACTCGAGGGTACGCCGGATAAAGCCTGCGGCATTATATAAAGGTATTCCTATGGTTACTTCGCAATCCATCCGTCACTCCTCTCACTTTTTCATCACCTCGTCGAAAAGCTTACGCCACCGCTCCGCAAGCGCCTCCATGTCATAGCGACGCACACTAACGGCAGCCGCCGCGGCAAGACGCTTGCGCTCACCGTCACTGCCGATGATACGCAGCAGAGCCCCAGCGAGCTGCTCCACATTGCCGTTCTCCACGAGTATACCATCCTCACCGTCGGTCACGATGTCCTTCGGGCCGCACGGACAGGCAAACGAGACCACCGGCAGACCGCACGCCATGGCCTCTATCAGCACCATGCCGAACCCCTCGAAACGTGAACTGAACACGAAAACCGAACTGTCGCGATATTCCTTGCAGATATCCGTCGTGCTGCCGTTGAGCCTGCAGCGGCCACGGTCGATGCCCAACGTGTCTATCATCCGGTCGTAAGGCTCGCGGTTGCCTGCACCGAAGACCTCGAGACGCCAGTCCGGCGCCGCCTTCTCCACCATGCTCCAGGCACGCAGCAGCAGGTCAAAGCCTTTCTGATAGGCATAGCGCCCCACAGCTATCACACGCTTCTCCGTCAGGCGGCTGAGTTCCGCCGGCCTGAAAGCCAGCGGGTCCGGAATGACGCAGACATTGCCCAGCTCAGGCCACGCCGCCCTATCCTCTTCCGTAAGTACGACGAAACGGTCGAGCCTGCGCAGGTGAGAGACGAGGCTCCGCATCCAGAACTTTGCAAACAGGCGCTTCACGGGGTTGGTGTCGTTGGCCTCGAAGTTGCGGTAGTTGGCCCGGTTGACATGCAGCTCGCCAATCTTGATGCTGCCGTCGGCAATCCCGTTGATGAAGTTTACCTCACGGCGGAGCAGGCTCACGGTGATGTCCGGCCTGATGCGCATAAGCTCTTCCGTCAGCCTGCGCTTGAAAAGGCGCTGCTTCCGCAGGTAAACTGGAATCTTTCCGATAAAGGAGCACCGCCACATCTCCTCGAAACCGATATCGAGGTTGATGACCTTTATCTTGTCCGAGAGCCGGTAAAACAACGGTTTATCCTTGCCCTCGGTGAGTATTATGGTGATGTCGTAGCCGTAATGGTCTGCAAACCAGTTGGCCTTGAGCGTCAGCACGCGCTCCACCCCGCCGGCCATATACAGCGCCGGAGTGCAATATACAATCTTATATTTCCTGGTATTGCAGGCCATCGGTCTATCGGTTGTCATGCAGTTTGTTTGCCATTCATGCCACAAACTTACAAAAAAGATTTGGAATAATCAACATTTTATCGTACTTTTGTAAATAAGTATGAAACATATCTGCTTTCTCACAGACTCCATCTTCTCCTTCGGCGGGGTGCAGCGGGTAACCGCCGTCATTGCCAAGGAGCTGGCTAAGGACCACAGGGTGACGGTTGCCACCTTCGACAGTCCGCAGGCTGAAGACACATCCATGTACGGACTGGGCGAGGCAGACATAAGATTCCGCTATTTCAGATACCCCCAGGCACGGCGGACGGAACTGCTTTTCTGCAAGGCATACAGCTACCTGTACCGCAAGGTGCTGCCTCAGAACAGGCTTACCTCGTGGCTCTACGGACTCAGCTCGTTCACGTCGGTGCCGCGCAAGGCGCTTGCCGATGAACTGAACAGCGGCGGATACGATATAATAATAGGTGTGCACGGCCCTTTGGCGGTACGACTGGCAACGGTGAGGAAGCGCCTGAAGGCGGCAAAGGTGTACGGATGGATTCACAATTCGCATGAGGCGATGTTCTCGGAAGGTTCGATGTATGCCGGCCCGGAACTCGAACGGCACTACACTTTCCAGTATATGAGGCTCGACAGGGTCGTCGTGCTGTGCGGATGCGACAAGGTAAAATATGACGTAAGGGCGCAGGCGGGCATGACGGTGATTCACAACCCGCTGACACTCACGCCCGGAAGAAGGGCCGACGGGAAGAGCAAGAGATTCCTCGCTGTGGGCCGCATGTCGGCAAGGCACAAGGGGTTCGACATCCTGATAGAGGCTTTCAGCATCTTTGCGGCAGGAAACAACGGGTGGACGCTCGACATAATAGGCGAAGGACCGGAGGAGGACGCACTGCGGGAACTTATCCTCAGGCACGGACTCGACGGCAGGATACGCATTCACCCGTTCACGAAAGACATACAAGAGTTTTACTCCAACGCCGCAATATACGTGCTGAGCTCGAGATGGGAGGGTTTCGGCCTTGTCATGGTGGAAGCCATGGCGCACGGCCTGCCCGTAGTTTCGTCAGACATTCCGTCAAGCATTGAGATACTGAGGGAAACGGGCATGTACTTCAAAAATGGCGACTGCCGAGACCTTGCGGCACGCCTCGATGAGGCAACGCGGATAGACTGGGCCGCGAAATCGGCCGAGGCACTCGCCACGGCAGAAAGCTTCAGGCTGGAAACAATTGCCGGAGAGTGGCGCAGGCTGCTGGGCTAAGCATCCCGGACAGCCGCGGCAAGACGGCCGTCAGTCTTTCATGGCTTCCTCCACAACTATCCGCATCTGCTCGCGCCACGACAGATGCTCTACAGACTTCCTTATCTCTGCCGGCCGGAAGGCATGCGAATCAATGAACCCGAGTATCTTCCCGATGTCCACCGGCGACTCGTCGGCCGGAGCTTTCATGACGTATTCCTTCCCGTCGAAGTCGCTGTCGTTCTCCGAATATATGAAGGGTATGCCGCGGGTAGCGTACTCCCGGTTCTTCAACGTCTTTATCGAACTGACCCCGCTGCGGTGGCGGGCAAGGCTGCCGATGGCAAACACGCACCTGTCGAACACGCCGTCGAGCGCGCTGCCTGACATCTGGCCATGGAAAACCACATATTCCGATATACCGTAACGCTCTATCAGTCCGGCAAAACCCGGCGCGTGCCGCGTGCCGTACATCTCCCCCTCTCCTATCCCGCCGACGATATGAAAACAGACCTTCCGGCCGGCGCGCCCTGACGAGTAGTACTCTCCAAGTCCGGCAATGACCCGGTCGAAGCCGTGCCAGTAGTGAACCTCGGCCACTCCTATCAGGTGGACGGCATCGTCGGCAGGCCGGTAAGCATGAAGGGGTATGCTGTCAAGGTCTACACCGTTGCTGATGTTTATCGCCCGGCAGCCGAATATCTCTTTATCGTCGGAGAATGTGACGATGGCGTTCATGCGGGCGGCCAGGCGGCGGCGGCAAAGGCGATCGATGAAAAACTCGAAACGGTTGCCCAGGGAGAACCCGGCCTGCTCTCCGTCGTAAGGATATGTCGGTATCTCGGTCACGGCGCGTATACCCGCGCGGCGCAAACGGCCGAACAGGCGCACTATAGGCGGGGCGGCATTCATGAACGCACGGGCATAGACAAGCTCAATGCCGTTAGCCGTGCAGTAGCGGAAGATGCTGCCATAACAGAACCGGCGGCGTAAAGAGGCCAGCCGGCCGGTGCCGTAGTCTTCTATTATTTCATCGTCTACAAAGCGGCAGCGCCGGCCGTCGGGCAGGAACGTATAGTAGCACACGCGCACGTCGTGCCCGTTTTCGCGCAGTCCCTTGACCTGACTGCGTATCTTCTTGCTGATGCCGCTGACCTCCGAGAAGCCGTGATAAACGAGAAAGAGTATTTTCATTTGCCTTATTTTCATGCAAATATAGAGTAAAAATTTGGAATAATCACTTTTTATCCATACTTTTGTAAATATAAAAAAGATATGCTATGGACAGGGAAAACGTGAGGGCAGGCCTTAAATCGAGCCCGAAACTGAAACAAATCTTAGACCTGATGATAATGAACCGGACCGAGACGAGGCCGAGATGGTACGTCCGCATGCTGGCACCGCTATACCAGCACCGCGGCCGTCACTCCGTTATCCACGGCAGCGTGCGCATGGACACCCCGCCATACAGACGCTTCTCCATAGGGGACTACAGCGTGATAGAATCGTTCTGCTGCATAAACAACGCCGTGGGCGACGTCGTCATAGGCAGCCACAGCCGCATAGGGCTGCACTCCACGGTCATCGGTCCGGTGACGATTGGCAGCCATGTAAACCTTGCGCAGGGCATCACCGTGAGCGCGCTGAACCACAACTTCGCCGACCCGGCACGACGCATAGACGAGCAAGGCATCACGACGCGCCACATAACGATAGAAGACGACGTGTGGATTGGCGCCAACGCGGTAATACTGCCGGGGGTGACGATAGGCCGCCACTCTGTCGTCGCGGCCGGAGCGGTGGTGACGCGCGACGTACCGCCGGGCACGCTCGTTGCCGGAGTGCCTGCCACGGTGAAGAAACAGATACAGCAAAGCAAGGAGTAGAACATGGATAAGACAGGACAAGGCAAGACTGGAATAAGAGTTCTTGAGATAATAAGACAAGGCGAGATAGGCGGCGGAGAGTCGCATCTGCTCGACCTCATACGCGGACTGACGGGGCGCGACATATATATTGCAGTACTGTCGTTCAGCCGGGGCGCCATGACCGAGCGGCTGGAACGCCTCGGAATACCCGTGCACATAGTGGAGACAGGACTGCCGTTCGCCCCGGCGGCCATGCGAAGGATAAAAAAGGTGATTCTCGCTGAACGCATCAATATCATACATGCGCACGGAAGCCGTGCCGCAAGCAACGTGGCATTCGTGGCGCGGCAGTGCAGGATACCGCTCGTCTATACGGTGCACGGCTGGAGTTTCCACCAGGGGCAGTCGCCGTTAATCTACAGGCTGCGGGCACTCAGCGAGAAACTGATATGCCACTACAGCACAAAAGTAATCTGCGTGTCGGCAGACAACATAAAGACCGGACGGCAGACTTTCGGCCTCGGCAGCGCCGAACTGATAGAAAACGGTATCGACACCGCCGTTTTCAATCCCTCACAGACCCACGGAATAAGAAGCGCGCTCGGCCTGCGGGATGACGATTTCGTAGTCGGATTCATCGGACGCGTGACTCTTCAGAAAGACCCCATATCGTTCATCGAAAGCATCAGGATTGCCCACAAGCGGCAACCGGCCATCCGCGGCCTACTTATCGGCGAGGGTGACATGGATGCCGAGGTGGACAGATACCTGCAAGACAATGCTATAGGCGACGCCATAGTACGCACGGGATTCCGCCTCGACATTCCCGAAGTGCTCGCATCGGTTGACGCCTACTCGCTATGCAGCCTGTGGGAGGGACTCTCGATAGGCCTTCTTGAGGCCATGGCGATGCGCAAAGCTGTGGTGGTGACGCCCACCGACGGTTCGCGCACCGTGATAAGCGAGGGCAACAACGGCTTCTTCGTGCCGTTCAAGTCGCCGGACGCTATGGCCGGACGTTTCGTGAAACTCTGCAACGACCGCAGCCTCGCCGCACAGGCGGGTGACAACGCGAGGGAAATGGTATGCCGGCGGTTTGACAGCGGCAAGGTGGCCGACGCCGTTTACTGTATATATAAAGATGTGACGGAAAACCGCTGAAAAGATATTCTAAGCAAATAAATCAAGTGAAAGGTCGTGCTGCGACCTTTCATCCTCTTCCTTTTCTTCCTTCTCCTCCTTGAAGTCGAGCATCAGCTGGCGGGCATCGGCGTTATTCTGCGTGTTCAGCCGGTAGTAGCCGCGGCGCCCCGTGCTCTCGACCAGCGACTGGGCCGACTTCGAGTTGCGCAGCAGATACTGCCGTACATAACGGTGCACATCGCCTATCTCCGGCGAAGAGAACAGCGTGCAGTTCATGTTATACACATGGCGGGAAAGCACCTGCACGCTCACCCCATCCTCACCGGCTTCCGTAAGCACCTTCAGTATCTGACTGTCGTATGTCATAAGCAAATAAAAAGGCCGGTAATACCTCTCGCATACCGGCCTCTTGAATCTATCACATTAATTAATTTAAGCCAATGTAATCTTGTCGTCTGCTGAAACAATCTTGCCCTCCTTGAAGAGCCAGCCCATGCCGAGAAGAGTCTCCTCCTCGCTGATGCCTGCTGCCTTGGTAATCTCCTTCACTGTCAGAGCTTTCTCAGCTGCTGCAAGTGCCTGATAAACATCACCGGCCTTAAAGCCAACGTTCTCTGCATTGAATGCCACTACTGCCTTCTTGGCTGCCGTAGCCTTCTTCGTTGTTGCCTTCTTGGTCTCTACAGCCTTTACTGCTGTCTCCTTTTTTGTAGTCTTCTTTTCTGCCATAATAAAAATAATAAGATCTATAATCCGCGATTTTCGCTTGCGTTCCAATCACTTCGGCTGCAAATGTACGGCTTTTTTCAAGAATCTCAAAACTTTTATTACAACAAAAGAATGATTTACAAGGCTCTTAAGGGGCTTATTGCGTTATTCTTGATGTATATCAACCTTCAGCTGCAGTTCATCGAGCTGTTTCGGGTCGAGTTCGCCCGGAGCATCGAGCATGACGTCGCGTCCGCTGTTGTTCTTCGGGAAAGCGATGCAGTCGCGTATGGAGTCGAGTCCGGCCATGAGGCTCACGAAGCGGTCGAGACCGAAAGCGAGGCCTGCATGAGGCGGCGCACCGTACTTGAACGCGTTGATGAGGAATCCGAACTGGGCCATTGCACGCTCGGGAGTGAAGCCGAGAATGCGGAACATCTTTTCCTGCAACTTGCCGTCGTGGATACGCAGGCTGCCGCCGCCCACCTCGACACCGTTGCACACGAAGTCGTAGGCCTTGGCACGTACCTGCTCGGGATGCTCGTCGAGCAGCGGAATATCGTCGGGGTTCGGCATGGTGAACGGATGGTGAGTGGCCATGAGGCGCTGCTCCTCGTCGCTCCACTCGAAGAGCGGGAAGTCCACGATCCACAGGCACTCAAACTTATCCTTGTCGCGCAGTCCGAGACGGTCGCCCATCTCAAGACGGAGGGCGCACAGCTGAGTGCGTGTCTTGTTGGCCTTGTCGCCGCTGAGGATGAGCACGAGGTCGCCGTCCTTGGCACCCGTCTTCTCCTTCAGCTTCTGCCATACGTCAGGCGTATAGAACTTGTCGATGCTCGACTTTACCGTTCCATCCTCGTTGAACTTGACGTATACAAGACCCTTCGCTCCCACCTGCGGACGCTTGACGAAGTCTGTCAGCTGGTCGAGCTGCTTGCGCGTATAGCCGGCGCATCCCGGCACGCATATACCGCCGATATACTCGGCGCTGTCGAATACGGAGAAAGTGCCAGTGCCCTTGAGCACGTCCATCAGCTCGACGAACTCCATGCCGAAGCGCAGGTCGGGCTTGTCGCTTCCGAAGCGGCGCATGGCATCGTGCCATGTCATCTGCTGCAACTTGGCCGGAAGCTCCACACCGCGGATCTCGCGGAACAGGTGGCGGGCCATATCCTCAAACAACGAGGTGACGTCATCCTGGTCAACGAAGCTCATCTCGCAGTCAATCTGCGTGAACTCGGGCTGACGGTCGGCGCGCAGGTCCTCGTCGCGGAAGCACTTTGCTATCTGGAAATAACGGTCGAAGCCACTCACCATGAGCAGCTGCTTGAGCGTCTGCGGGCTCTGAGGCAGGGCGTAGAACTGTCCCGGATTCATGCGCGAGGGCACGACAAAGTCGCGTGCACCCTCGGGGGTTGAGCCGATGAGAATCGGCGTCTCCACCTCGATGAACTGGTGAGAGTCGAGGAAGTTGCGTATCAGTATGGTCATGCGGTGGCGCAGCTCCAGGTTGGCACGCACGGCGTTGCGGCGCAGGTCGAGATAGCGGTACTTCATCCTTATGTCGTCTCCGCCGTCGGTATTGTCTTCGATGGTGAAGGGAGGCGTGAGGCTCTCGCTGAGCACGTTAAGCTCAGAGGCTATAATCTCAATCTCGCCCGTCGGCATGTTCATGTTCTTGCTCTCGCGCTCGCTTACGGTGCCGCTCACCTGAACGCAATATTCGCGTCCGAGCTTGTTGGCACGCTCGCACAAGGCGGCATCCACAGCCTCGTTGAACACAAGTTGCGTGATGCCGTATCTGTCGCGCAGGTCTACAAAGGTCATGCCGCCCATCTTGCGGCTCCGCTGTACCCATCCGGCAAGCGTTACCACGCTGCCTGCATCGGAGAGACGCAGCTCTCCACAAGTTCTTGTTCTATACATTATATATTATTATATACTGTTTGAAATGTTATTATCTGCCGTTTGATATGTTATTGTCTGCGGTTTGACACCTTATTATATGCAGTGTTATATATTAACTGCAAAAGTATACAAAAATGCGGAATCTGACAAATTTTTACGCTTAGAAGTTGCCCGCGGGCAGCGCGCCGGCCACCACTCTGACGCTAAGCATCCGCAAACGGGCCGTTAATGCATCAAAAGTGGCCCGTTGGAATATCAAAAGTGGCCCACTTTTGATTTAAAACAAAACCTGCGGCTGTACATTACAATCCGTCGCGGCAGCCCGTATTTACCAATCTGTCTGCAACCAAATCATCCTGTAATGCTTACGGTTTTCAGCGTACCACCACTTTCTTGCCGCCGCGGATATAAACGCCGGGCTTCAGCGCACCCGTCATGCGGCGCCCGCCAAGGTCGTAGACTGTCTCCGGCCGGACGGCTTCCGCCCCGGCCTTCACATCCTTTATACCCGTGACGAGGTCGCCAAAGAACGGGTCGGCGTGATATGTAGTATAAGACATGTGCTCTGATTCAGGTTCGCCTGTATACTCTGGGGCTTTATATATCAAGGTGTTATCCTCTATATAAAGGTTCAGGTTGTCTCTACGGAGACCATCATAAGTAAGGAGATTATTTGTAAGATAAGTTATCAACCCGCCCCAGCAATTGACTGAGCCAATTCCTGATATGACATTCCCGCGCCAGTCTTCACCGACAATATCATCTTCAAGATGTACATACGTTCCTACACCATAGAGTTTTCGTTCCTCACCGGTTTCCATGACAATTGGGGCGACTGTCTTAACATACGGGGTCACGATAATATCATCCAATCCGATAAAATCGCCTGTATTAAGATTGAAATTATAAAGCAGCACCTCATTATCTTCCGTAACAATATGCGGCATATGGTCGGGATTATCTTTCGTTGCATCAGGATCTACGCAAACGCCTGGCACTTTCATAAATTCATCATAGTCGGCATATACGCACCCACCTTCTTCACGCAGCCCCAGCAGGAATTTCTCTTCACCAATACTGCCGTCAACATCAGCTTTCGTCTCATATAGCTTATAGTACGTCTTACCATTCAACTCATAAGAATCTTTAAGTTCAAGTTTGACAAAAGATATTTCTGAGCTATTATTGAACTTATCATGCCAATGATAATACGACCACTTGCAGCCCTCGCTGAACGGACGGGCTGACGCACCCGTTGCTCCAAGGAGCAAACAGATGATTGATATAAGTAATGTTCTCATAATTTCATATATTTAATTATATAGCTAATCATTGGATTCTGCCGATATTTCCACTTTGGATATCAACATCGGCACCTACCTCCGATGCGAAAGTTCCATACCGGGACAAACGAATCTCACCGTCATTTATAACGGACAGGCTGCCGCCGTTTCTTACCAGCATGCTGCATCCGGCTACAGAGCAACCGTCTACCGTCATTGAGCCGCCATCCATAACGATTATCTTAGATGAATATGGCATATCTACATTTCCGGTTATACGGAACATTCCGGAGCGGACTATTATGTCATTTGTGAAAGCACCGCCCGCGCAAACCGTATCCGACGTTATCACCACAGGGTCTGTGTATCCCTTGATATACTCTCCTGTAGAGCCTTGGTCAAACCTCGCTCTTCCCCATTCGATAGTCTTTCCTTTCGTCTTCCATACACTGATATACCCACCTTCATCCGATGCAACGATCTCGTTCAAGCCATCGCCATCCGTATCGGATATGCAGATATTGCTCTTGATATGCCCCGGTGTATACAACGGAAAACCAATGACATCCGTACCGTCATTCTGTATGGCATATATAATATTGTCCTCATTAAACACGATATCGGCTGTTGAATCGCCGTTGACATCAGCCAACAGCGGCAGCATGAAGTGTGTCCTCCAATTTATCCTTTTAAAGAGTCCGGGAATATCACGCTTCAGCACCTGTTCGCCGCGATTGTTCCATGCACGCACGCCTCCTTCTTCAAGCGAGACCACCTCAAGCGCTCCGTCACCGTCTATGTCTCCGACACTTACCGCATGGTCGAGCCCCTCATGCGCCGCGTGCGGATAGCTTGTCTTAACGGGAGCAGGCGCGTTTATATCAAAGTTGCCTATACATGTGCCGTCCTGACGTATGGCAAAGATATATCCGTCTTCCAGCCTCGACGCCACGATGATGTCTTTCTTTCCGTCTCCGTCAAGGTCGCAGACAACGGGAGACGACTTCAAGTCTACCCCGCTACGGCAGAAGAAAGGTGAGCGCATATACGGCGTACCGTCGTGTTTCCACACATACAGATTTCCGCCGTTTCCACATATTATCTCCTTATATCCGTCACCGTCGAGGTCTGCCACTGCCAGCCCGCAATAGCATCCGCTTATCTCTCCGCCAAAAACACGTTTACGATTTCCGTATGCATCGAATATCTCAATCATGTTATCCTCTCTTACGGCAATGATTTCCTTCTCGCCTTTACCATCCGGCATGTCTATATCCGTGATGACGGCACTTCTTATCACAGGCCCGCTTATGCTGCTCTTCCACAGCAGGTCAGGTTTCTTGTCACCGTCATTGTCGAGCGAGGAGTGGCATAATATACTGTAATCCGATGTTCCGGATTCTATTTGCCTCGGCATGGTCACGATGGCCGGTTCTCCCGTGCCCCACAGGTCTGCCACGGAAGGTGTAGCTTCAGCCACCCAGGGGAATGTGGCGAATCCGGAGAATGTAGTCACATTGCCGTCGAGGTCGAAAGGTTCTGTCCCGTCAGGAGCTATCACAATGATTGCACCATCATTTACTCTTTCACCATCAGCCGTGACCAAGACAATCTCCTTATTTCCGTCATAGTTCATATCGGCAACATTCGCCAGATCAGTATACATATAACTGGATGACGTGCCGCCAAACGGTGTCTGCTGCATCATCATCTTATATACCGTCCAGGCCCTGACCGGAGCGGAAAGCGCACCTTCCATGCCCGTCGCCGTTATAGCTGATATCTTGTAATAATAACATGTAAGTGGCGGCAGTCCATAATCTTCAAAATACTTGAGTTCCAGCGGCAGCTTATTAATTTTGGTATAGGTGCCGTTCTCCTCAGTACTGCGGTATACATTGTATCTTGTTTCATTGCCCATCTTATCCCATGACAAAGTTATCGCATTGTAATCAAGGTCCTTATATACTTTGTTTATGTTTATAACCGGAGCTCTTTCCGCTGCATTGACAACAATGCTGTCTACTGGAGTCGGCCCACACTTCAACACAACTTTAATTTTCAACGGATCTCCAGTCCTGTATCCGCTACCGACTGTGAATTTGCAGACACCCGACGACATACTCTGTATCGTGACAGGACCAGCCACCGGCGTTGCCTTCCATATCACCGGCTTACTCATTACAGGCATCATCCTCGAATAGTCAATCTTCATAGACACCGTCTCGCCTGCTTCTGGAATCAGGTCTCCATCGTCTGTCTGCGTTATGCGTGCATTGGATATCCTCAATTTTGGAGACGCTATGTCTACCCTGAACGTATCCACATCTACAACATCTGTGCCTGCATGCTTTATCGTCAGATAGAAGCATACACTGTTCCATTCATTACGCCCTATCTCCGGAGCATCATCGGCCACCGTAACTAAGAATCCCGAAGCTGGCGGGTCTTTTATTGCTTTGGGGGTTATCGCGCCGTAATAGACGCTATCCCTCTCAATACTGATATATGGCGACGAAGTAGATAATTTGGCTGAGACATTACTTACCGCAGTTCCATAATTATTCTGCAATGCTATTCTCATATTTTCTGATGAGCCTACAGGTATTGACAAAGGCTGGGCTATTGCCATCACATTGTTAATGCCACCAATATAAGCGATGTTTATGGCATGTCCTTCACCTACATGCACCTGAAGAGGTCGCTCATACGGATAAAAGTTATGCGCCGTTATCGTAACTCTCATTATTCCCGATGTCCTCGGCGTGAATGAGAAGCTATGCACGTTTCTGTCCGCTATCTTCACAGACACATAAGCCTCTGTGCCTTTCATGAAGCACACCGTGGCCTCTTCTCCATCCGGTAGATTATTTATCTGTACGGTTATTATATTCTCTCCCGCTCCTACTTGATTCGGCGTTATGCTCACGTCAAGAGTCTGAGGTATCTTTGACCATATCGGCATCTCTGGATCGCCAAGCAGGTGAAGACGCATGGAAGTTGGATAACTTATATATAATTTTTCTCCCGATCCAAGAGAAAATGGGATGGAAAAATAAGTAAGTTTATCGAAAACAGCTCCCAAATTGTATATATCATCCCTATAAACTGTCTTTAAGAATTCATCATATTGGGAACATTCATCCGGATGACCTACATCTGTATTTCCTATAAATGCCACAGCGCCACCATTTGGATTATTAACAAAATGTTCTGCTATACAATCCAAATTAAATTGGGATGTATGACAACCTCCGGAAAGGAATATCTGCAAATGTTCTCCATTCGTCATGTTGTCCACATCTGCAACAGACATGTTCTCATTTTTATCTAAAGATGAAGCACCTAACATACGTGAAGAACTATGATCCATGTGGTAGACAACATGAAAATATCCTAATCCAGAAGAGCCTCTGCCATTCAGCGCTTCAACAAAACTATTCCTTTTAAGTTCTTCCCCACACGAATATGTGAATGTATCACTATGATATGAACAGTCACAATTATAATGATCAAACAAATACCATTTATTAAGTTGTGGATACTTTATCAAATAACTGTCTATATCTTTTTTCCCATCTGCTGATAACTTTCCTGTATCACTCTTAGCAATATATGCTGATATTGCTAAATGATTCATCAAATAGTTTGTATTTATAGATTCTGAATTCATTTTCTCATAAGTAAGCACTTTATCTACAAACACTTTCGCTTCAGATAAATCCTCTACAGGCGCACGTCCTAAAAAACACGATGTATTTTTTGCTCCACCGGCCAACTTATTGCATTCTCCATAAAGATTATTCTTATTAGGATTCCAGTCTTTAATTAAATCAATATAATAAGCATCAAAAGGCATTTTGGCCTCATCCGGTCTTGTATAAAACCTTGCTGGCACAACATTGACATCACCGCCCAATAGAACCATAAGACCGGCACCCCACTTATAGTAACAATCTTGAAGATAGGCTCTGATTTTCTCCGGCATATCAGAACCATTATATTCCGAACCTATCTCGTCTATATCTTTTATCAAAGCTGGTATTCCTTTCTGTGTTTTCCACGAAGCGAGACGCTGAAACTCAGATTTCAACGTTTTGTTTGTGATGATTATATAGTCCGGTATCTGTTCTTTTATGACATCTATATAAACCTTATTTGCCACCCCAGCTCTCTTTATCACATCAGCTCCGACAACCTTTGTCTTACCAGCATCGAACCGGTCTACATCCTGAGGATTGTCAACCATCGACTTGATAAGTTTTTTAATCAAAGCTGAGCGATGAATACTCTGAGCCTGCGGCAACCGCTCATTAGTTTCACATGCCTCATAATTCATAGTAAAAGATATATCATCTATATAAATGCTCTTCGATACAGGGTCATACTCTACTGGATATAGCTCCACCGTCACCACATGATAGCCTTGCTCGTTATCATCAGCAACGACTGCTGCCCGCACCTCCGGGTATATATTCTGACCGTAATATGCAGAAGAATCAATTAAAACATCACAAAATTGTACCAGACCTACCTCTATAGGCATTTGCACAGGTTCAGGCAAGAATGTACCCTGTATCTTCTGACGTTTATTCACAGTTGTCACTATTCCTGTCACCTTGGCATCCAAAGGTACAACGAATGCTTTTCTAATAACCGGCAGTTCCGGTGCTCCTACTTTATCTGTTGTTCCTGTTTGTCCTTCCAACCGTATAATATCGAATCCGTTTTGTTTCATAACAGACAAATCATCCGGTACAAAACTTATATGCCCGGTTATCTGAGCGGTCAACGACAGCAAGCCAGACGTCCAAAGCGCTATAATAATTAAAAATCTTTTCATGGTTTAATCTTTATCGTTTCACTTGTTCCGTTGCTATAGTTTATCCTTACTATACTATAAGGAGATGAGAGAGTAAGTTTAGGAATTGATACCGACTCGTCATTCATAATTCTTGTATGTGTCAATTCGCCTAATATATTATAAACAGAAACTTTTTTTATTTTCTTATCAATATATGATATTATATAGTGTGTCCCAATATCTTTCAGCGATATGCTATTTTTAAGCGGTACATCAATCCCTTGTCCATAATCAAATACCGGATTTATATCAAATTCTTTCCATCCTTCCGCTCCACGATAAACTTCCTCACTTTCATCAGGGACAAAGACACAAAACCAGTCATTGTCAAAATATTTATTATAAAAAACTTCTTTTCCTAATTTTGGTGGGACTTTTGCATAACAATATATACTGCCAGCATGAGCAAAATTCCAATCACTACGAGTTGGTATTGGGATTACGAATTGTCTATTAGCAAAAGCTCTGTCGCCTATAGAATCTACTGTCTCTGGAATTAGGATGCTAAGATATCCATTTCTATTCTCAAGTGCATGTCCATATATAACTTTCGTTCCATCCATAATTTCCGCAATTACATAATAATGTTCTGGTCCATGACCAAAAACATTATAATAATAAGCTATAGTTCCATCACTTGAGTATATGCAGTCACCAACTTTCTTACAATAAGCATTATCATCCGACAACTCTATATCTACACCATTAGATATATCTTCCATTTCTGCAGTATATACATTATGCCCTAATGTCGGGTATTTACCAGATAAGACAAGCGTATAATTAATAGAAAAAGTGCAAAAAGCAGAGTCTGAGATATGTTCCAGCTTCATCGGTAAAAAGACTTTCATTTCATCCTTTCTATAATTACCGTAAAACGCCCGCACGGGTATCGTGTCTATATCGGCATCACGCAGGTTGAGGGTATCCAACTGCTCAAACAGGCTGTTGCGCAGATAGGCATAGTCGTCGGCATGGAGCCGCCCCGTTATCCGCAAGTCGCGGACTGTCTTCTTCTGTTCGGCAGTCAGCAGGTTTTCAAGCCTTTCGCCATCTACATGCACGGAAACGCTCGTGCCTTTCTGAGCTGATACTGACTGTAAAGACAAAACGACGTATAATATAAATAGGTATAGATGCTTCATAATATACGGATTTATTAAATAAAATACTGTTGTTTACTCGCAAGGGACGGGCAAGTCCCTGTTCTATCTGTTAATGACCATCCTCTTGGTCTCTACAACCATGCCGTCGGTTATGAGACTGTATAGATACATCCCGGATCCGAGGTCTTCTGCACTCACGGTGAAAGAGGTCTCACCACGTCCGGAAATCACCTCCTGTCTGAGCTGCTTTCCACTCATATCGTATATGCAAAGAAATGCTTTCGCCACCGTTGCCGGAATATTCATCTTTATATCCGTATTCACGGTGAACGGGTTAGGCACGTTCTGTGATAACGATGCCGTTGCCGGCCTGCATGCCGTCCGTACCGGTCGTACCCTTGCCCTTTGCTGCGGCGCGCAACTTGCCGTTGGCAGTCTCCAGCTCGGCGATACGGGCGTTAAGCTCACCTATAGACTGAACAAGCAACGGAATCATCTCCATATAGTTGATACACTTCGCTCCGTCTTCGTCTTCATATACAAGGTCGGGGTATATCTCGCCCAACTGGTCAGCAGAGAGGGCATAGTGCATCTTAGTGAGGTTCTGCGCCTCTATGTGCGACACCGTAGGCTCTGCAACGGCCGTGTCTCCAAGATTCTCTGACATGGCACGGGCGGGAGCAGGATGATAGAAGGTCAGTGCCTCGAGTCCGGAAAGGTTATCCGCTACAGACTCGACGGCACGTTCTGATGCCACGGCGCGCTGCTGCGACGACAAAGAAAGGGATGGACCAAGAACCACACCGTTCACCTTTCCGGATATAGTGAGATTACCGGTCACAATCACATTTCCCTTGAAATAACCGGCATAACGCCCGTTAAGACATGTTCCGTTATCATAAACATCTGACGTTCCATATATTCCGGCACCATTGCTATTGCCTGCGCCCAGTTTGCCGAAAACGCCGTAGTTCCATCCCGGTGTGGCCTGTCCGGCATTTCCTATCACTCCATACGCACGGCCACTACCGACATTGACACCTCAGATACCGTTTGCAACGCCATTGACACCTATGCGGAAATTAAGCCCGGAGCTCACTACTGACCGGAATTCTGAAGCCGTGGCATACTGCAGCTTTACTTCTCCCTCAGTACGACAGTATATTCCGAGGCGCGAACCTATCGAATGAATCGTATATGTTGAGTCTCCTGTGCCGGATACCGTCAGCAAAGACTGTGGCACAGCACTCGTTCCGATACCCACCTTGCCCGTTGAGGCAACTTTCAACTGTGCATACGATGATGTTACGGCAAAACTGCCGAGAAACAAAGCTAAAGTAATAATCTTTTTCATAATAATTTATTTTAAGTTAAACTCTATTCTTATGCCAGTATATAACTTCTGCAAATATAAGAAAAAATATAGACACAATATGCTTAATTATCTTCACTTTAGTTCTCCTTTGTATATTATTAACACTTCATAAATTTATGAATAATATTCCTGAAAGAACAGATTTTCACGCCGGAAGCACCTGTCCGGTTTGTTACGTGCCACAGATAACAATGTTACGTGCCGCAGGTAATAGTGTTACGTGCCACAGGTAACACTGTGACGCGTGGCACGTAACAACGCGACACGTGGCAGGTGACAACGCGACGCGCCATTAGAAACAATCAGGACGGATGCCACAAAAAAACTGTCGGATGCCGCAAAGGAACTGTCGGAAACCGCAAAAGATACCGTCGGATATATCAATAAACAAAGGCGGAAAGCGCAAGAAAGACGGCCGGATAGCGGAAGGCGCTTCTTATATAGGTTTTTATTCGCTTATTACGCCCTTTTTTATTATATTTGCAGGGTAAAAATCAAACTCACTACAAATGAAAAGACTAATCACACTAATCGCTGCCGCAGCCATTATGCTGCCGGCTGCCGCCCAGAGCAAGAAACAGACAGAAGTGCTCAACACGGCAAGGAACGCCAACGACTACTTCATGGCCAAGTATGCCGACCCGACACTGCCCACGAACGTGAAGCGCATCAGGCCGAGCAGCCTCTGGACACGTGCCGTATACTACGAAGGACTGATGGCCCTGTACGGCATTGACAAGAACCCGAAATACATAGACTACACCGACAGGTGGGCCAGCTTCCACCAGTGGACGCCGCGCAACGGCATAAAGACGCGCCACGCCGACGACCAATGCTGCAGCCAGACGTATCTCGAAAGGTTCATGATGACGGGAGACTCCACCATGCTCCGCGCCACACGGGACAACCTGCAAGGTCAGATGAAAGAGCCTACCGTGGGCTACTGGACATGGATAGACGCCATACAGATGGCCATGCCCGTCTATGCACAGATGTATAAGATCACAGGAGACCGCTCATACATAGAGCACGGCATGAAGATGTACCGCTGGAGCCGCAACGAATGCGGCGGAGGACTGTTCAACGTCAAGGACGGCCTGTGGTGGCGCGATGCCGACTACGTGCCCCCCTACAAGGAGAAGGACGGCAAAGACTGCTACTGGTCGCGCGGAAACGGATGGGTGCTCGCCGCATACGTGAGGGTTATGGACCAGCTGTCGCCGAAAGACAAGATATACAAAGAGCTGAAAAAAGACTTCATCATGATGTGCGAGGGACTCTCGAAGTGCCAGCGCGAAGACGGTTTCTGGAACGTCAGCCTCGTATCGCCGGTGACATACGGCGGCAAGGAGACGACAGGCACGTCGCTCTTCCTCTACGGAATGAGCTGGGGACTGCGGAAGGGATATCTCAAGGAGAAGGTATACCGCCCCATCGTGGACAAGGCCTGGGAGGCCATGGTCAAGGACGCGGTGCATAAGGACGGCTTCCTCGGATTCGTGCAGGGCACAGGCAAGGACCCGTCGGCAGGACAGCCCGTGACATACGACAAGGTGCCCGACTTCGACGACTACGGCGTGGGATGCTTCCTGCTCGGAGCCGTGGAATACTACAAACTGCTCGGAACGGATAAATAAGGATTAAACAGACATAGCAAAAGGAGCTGGTCAACGTGCAGAGACTGCGCAAAGTATGGACATATTCTCGTATTTGTCCGTTCGTAACACGAGCAATTTGCCTGTTCATAGCATTATATGTCGGGCGGACAAATACAAGAATATGTCCCTACCATTATGTGAAATACACTTTGTCGTAGCCTGTTCTTATCCTCAGCAGCCGGCACCGGCAATGTTAAAGTATAAAAAAATCAAAGTGAAAAGTATGCCTTTATAAGAAAAAAGGCATACTTTTGCTATCTGTTAATAACATTTCATCGCATTATGAAGAAAATAATACTCATGTCGCTGATGCTCATCTGCGCCGTTGTCTTCGCATCGGCACAGGGCAACGCCGAGAAGAAACCGGCCGAAATCAAGTTTGAGAAGACCACGCACGACTTCGGAAAGTTCTCCGAATCGTCGCCCAAGGTGACCTGCACTTTCAACTACACGAACGTGGGCGAGACACCGCTGATCATCAATCAGGCCGTGGCAAGTTGCGGATGCACCGTGCCGGAATATACCAAGGCTCCGGTGATGCCGGGACAGAAAGGACAGATTAAGGTGACCTACAACGGCACGGGCAAGTTTCCCGGACCGTTCAAGAAGGTCATCACCATCAGGACAAACGGCACCGTGGAGATGGTGAGGCTCTATGTCAAGGGAGACATGGAGGAAGTGAAGAAATAAATAGCTTCAGCTACTCTCAGAAGGAGTAGCTGAAGCCTAACGAACTGTATTCCTTAAACTGCCAGTAGTTCCAGTCGTCGTCGCGCCTCGTGGAATCGTCGAAACGCGGATAGAGGAATATATTGGCACTTATATATCGGCTGACATGCAGTGATATGGTGTTTTCCCACTCTATCAGAGAACGCTCGTAGGTGGTGAAACAGTAGAGGCGTGTCTGCCATTTTACCATATCTGTTATTTTCCAGGTAAGGTTTGTGGTGAGCTGCGAACCGAAATCCTCGAGCGTGCGGTGGTCTCCCTTTATGCCATAGCGCGATGCAAGGTTCTTGCGGTCTACATAACGGAAGTTGAACGAGAGGAACGACAGGTTGATGTTACCCGTCAGCCGCTTGTTCTTCGTCTCCACGGCATAGTCCATACCAAGACCGATGTTGAGGTTGAAAGGCGACATGAAGTCGGAATATACATTCTTGTCGTTCGACTTCAGGCCTGTGGTAAACTGCGTATAGGCAAGCAGTTGCAGGGTGTAGTACCACCGGTTTGCAGCCTGCAGGCCCAGCCGGCCGGTGTATCTGATAAGGTCTGTTGTTGTCTTGAACTTGTGAAGGGTGTCCGAGCGCGAGGTCTGAAAACCGAGTTTCAGCTCCAGCTTGTTGTCGAACTTCAGCCGCTGCTTGTTGTTGTAGTTGGCATTCAGCGTTATCCCTGCCACCATCGAGTAGTTGCTCTCGCCTCCCTTATACCAGTTTTCCGATATATAGTTTTGCAGAAACTGCAGGTTGTGGTCGCCGGAGAACGTCCAGAAGTTCGGCTTCCGCACCATCACCTGAACCGGAACAGGCTCCGGTTCATCCGGCACGGGCTCCACCCTGTCGGCCAGCTCTATCTCCTGCCTTATCGGCTTGTCTATGTCCGCTACCAGCCGGCCGCTCTTCTTCAGCCTGCTCTCGTTGTTGGTGATGAGCCACGGCTTGGAGAGATATACGTGAAGCAAGGCATTATCCACGGCATCGGCCACGGCATCGGAGCCGGCGCCTGAGCCGGCGGTGCCGAGAGCCTTTGCCGCCGGCGAGTGATAAAACGTCAGCGGGGCGAACAGGCGGTAGAACCGGCCGTCGTCGCTCTCGCCGCGCAGCGAGTCGTTGACACGGGCAAGCGAGTCTATACGCACCCGCAACGCATCTATAGAGTCGGTATATGCACGCACAACCGCCAGCGTATCCACCTTGGGGGCACGGCGCATGCGACGCTGGCCGACGGCCTCGGCAGACACGGCGGATAGTGCGAGAAACACTATTAAATATTTAAGATTCACAGCTTATACTATTAATACTTTTTGCAAAGTTAAGGATTATTAGGCAAAAGACAGGGCAGATGTAGTGAATTTCTGTTAAACGGTAGCTGTATTGTATATTTTTGAGCACGGAGGCATGGAGACACTGAGGCGCATCTAAAGGCGGAAGCGCACGATAAGGGGCAGATGGTCGCTCACGCCGGCGGGCGAATAGCGCATGCCGACGAAGCTGCGGCGGGGCTGCACGCCGCCATACACGGCATCTTCCTCGATGAGAAAGGGGGCATCGCCCACCCGCGACGCCTCGAAGCGGGTCAGGATGGAACCGCCGGCGAAGACATGGTCGAGGCTTCCCCAGCGTCCCTTATACCGGTATGTCCCGGCAACGCCTCCCCTGCCCTTTGCCCCCGCGGTGACGTCGGTGAGGCCTCCGGAGACAAAGCAGGCAACCGAGCGGTCTGACGCGTAGGCATTGAAGTCGCCGGCAACGATGATGCCGGCATCTGGAGACAAGGCGCGTATGGAGTCGACAGCGGCAAGCACCGTGCCGGCAACGGCCATGCGGAAGGGCCGCGAGAAGCGTTCGCCGCCATGACGGCTCGGAGCGTGCACGACGAAGATATGGAGGGTGTCGCCGGTGATGATGCGGCCGGAGACATACAGAATGTCGCGCGTAGGCCTCATGCCCTTCACCGGCCCGGGACGGAGCGAACGGTGGCTGACGGGCGAGAAGGAGAACGGTGAGTACAGCAGTGCCACGTCGATGCCGCGGCGGTCGGGCGAGTCGGTCATGATATACTCATAGCCGGCATTGCGCAGGAGCGAGCGCCGCGTGAGATCGCGCATCACGCTGTCGTTCTCCACCTCGCAGAGTGCCACGAGGTCGGGAAGGGTGTCGTCGTCAGGCGTGAATCCGCAGCTGATGATGCCGCGCGCGATGTTGTTCACCTTGCCCCAATAGCGCCGCGGCGTCCACCGCCTTACGCCGCTGGGCAGGAACTCGGTGTCCTCCTTGCCCTCATCGTGCATGAAGTCAAAGAGATTCTCGCAGTTAAGTTCCACCAAAGTGAGGAACGAGGCAAGGAGAAGACTCAGAAACAAGGTGTACTGGATTTAACGGTTAACGCCGCGCCGGCGCCTTACGGCACTTGCCGCGGCAAGAAACGAGCCCGAAGCCGGAGCCCCACGTCAGCAAGACGCGGCTCCGGCTCCGGGCTTTATATTATATGATAGCTTTCTTTCGGAAGTTCATCGAATCAGCAGACCTTCTCGAGACGCTTCATCATCGCGAACATGAAGATTGCCGCAATGAGGCAGACGGACATGAACACGGCCCAGCAGATCCACAGAGGCACGGTGCCCCAGAGGGTTCCGCCGACAGCCACGAGCTGGTTGCCGATGGCCGTGGCCACGAACCAGCCGCCCATCATCATACCCTTGTACTTGGGAGGAGCAACCTTCGACACGAACGAGATGCCCATCGGAGAGAGCAGCAGCTCGCCGAACGTGAGGATGAGGTATACGCCTATCAGCAGGTTGGGCGTCACATCGGCCACATGCACGGCCACGGGCTCACCGTCGGGACCGGGTGCCACCTGTGGCGTGGGCAGGCCGAACGAGAAGAACATCAGCATGGCGAAGGCTGCGGCGGCAATAATCATGCCGTATGCAATCTTGCGCGGGGCTGAAGGCTCCTTGCCCTTGGCGGCCAGCGTGCCGAAGATGGCCATCGACACAGGCGTCAGGGCCACCACATAGAACGGGTTGAACTGCTGGAAGATGGGGGCCGACACGTCGACGGCACCCGTCATCTGCTGATATTTCCACACGAGGATGCCAACTGCTGCGATGATGACGGCAGCGGAAATGCCCTTGGTCTTGGCGGTCTTGCCCTGGAAAAGGGAGAAGCCTGCATAGACGATGAAGATGATGAGCACGAGGTTCCACACGTCGAAGGCCATGCCCTGCACGCCCTCGGCGGAACGGGCCGTGAACTCATCGGCAAAATATGTCAGCGAAAGACCGTTCTGATGGAACGCCATCCAGAAGAATATCACCACGGCAAACACAAGGCACAGGGCGGTGATGCGCTGCTTCGTCTCGGCCGGAGAGAGTTCCTCGGCCACGGCCTCGCTGCCCTTGGCAGCCGCCTTGACAGTGCCTTCTGTATGCTTGAACGTGCTGCGGAACGCGTAATAGATGGCTATCGAGAGAATGAGCGACGCGCAAGCCACGGCAAACGAGAAGTGATAGGCATCGTTGGATGAATATCCCAATGACACCTCGGCATACTCCTTGATCTTTATCGCCATGGTCGGGGCAAAGAGCGCACCGATGTTTATGGCCATATAGAATATGGAGAAACCGGAGTCGCGGCGGGCCGCATACTTGGGATCGTCGTACAGATTACCCACCATCACCTGCAGGTTACCCTTGAACAGGCCCGTGCCGAAGCCTATCAGCAGCAGCGAGGCGAGCATCACCACGAGAGCCACCGTGTCGCCGCCGAGCGGTACCGACAGGAGCAGATAGCCGGCAAACATGATCATGATGCCGGTAGTCACCATCTTTCCGAAACCGAACTTGTCGGCAAGCATGCCGCCGAAGAGCGGGAAAAAATAGACGAGCATCAGAAAACCACTGTATATCCAGCCGGCCGCACTGGCCGACAGACCGTAGTTTGCGCGCAGGAATAGCGCGAACACGGCAAGCATCGTGTAATAGCCGAAACGCTCGCCGGTGTTGGCCAATGCAAGAGCATAGAGGCCTTTAGGTTGTCCTTCAAACATAATTATTTAATTTTAGGGTTATTAGTCTTTACTATATCGAAGAGGTATGTCAGCTTGACGACTATGCTTCCGATATTGCTACGGCCGAAATAGTCGCGCTTTGAGTTGTTGAAAATATCGCCGAGACCGTAGTAGTAGCGGCCCTCGAGCATGAAATGGCCCACCTTGGGATGGGAATATTCGAGGCCGAGACCCGCCGCTATGCCGTAGTCGAACTTGCGCTGGATATCGAGCGTGTCCTGTACGGCATCGCGCATGGCACTCACGCGGTCGGCCACATTGCGCTTGTCGTAGTCGAAATTAGACTTGACCTTATCGCCGAGGAAGAAGCCTACCTGCGGTCCGGCCTGGAAAAAGAACTGGAATCCCTTGCGCTCCCGTCCCCACCCGAGGCGTGCGAACATGGGCACCTGCACGTATGTGAGTGTCCGCTGATATTCCTCCGGCAAGCCGGTATGGGCGTTGACGACGGGCTGGTCGCCCACCGTGAGTATGTCTTCCTTCCATCCCACCTGGGCGAAGTTTACCTCGCCGACAAGCGCACAGATGCTCTTGAAATACTTTTCGCACGTATACCTGACTGTGAAACCGCCGGTGATGCCGCCGAGAGTGGTCTGCGGGACGTCGGGGTTGAAGCCTACGTTGCTCATCATGTAACCGCCGTTCACGCCGACGCTCAGCTCACTGCGATGCTCACCTATCTGCGAGAAGGCACTGACTGCAAGTCCGGACAGCAATATGAGGGTGATGAATCTGCGCATATCAGTAATATATTGTCTCTATCCTGTGGCCCGGAGTGTAGTGAACGAAAAGGATGCTGCGGTTCTGATGGCCGCCGTTACCCACTTTCTCGAAGTGCAGCGGGGTCTGTATCGGAGTGTATCCGACAACGCCCTTTGCTCCGGCAAAGCTCTTGCCGTAGAGATGGAGGCCCTTGATGAAATAGTATGCCTGGTCGAATCCGGTGATGGCGAAGCGCGGCAGGGCCTGCATCATATCCGCATGGAAGTTCCACCGGTATTTCTGCTCCATGCGCGCGGTCTGCGCCGACAGCGGATTGGTGTAGAAATTGGCGGGGATGAACGTGTTGTACTTGTAGAAATTGTCAAGGTTATACTTCGTATACATCATCCATTCGGTATATCCGAACATGGATATGGACAGCTTGGGACTGTTCATCGACAGGTTGTTCAGCTTAGCAAAGGCTACGTTCAGCTCGGGCGAGCGGCCCGTGTTGAGGATTACCACGTTCGGCTGCGTCGTGCTGAAAGACTTGGCAAACGCCTGCTCGCCCGACTTCAGGTTCGTAATGGAGTAGTTGCGCCCCATCGTCTCCATCCTCCTGCGCAGTCCGAAGGTGAACACGCCCTTCTTGCTCGTGGTGTCATTGCAGTCGATGAAGACGGTGTGATAGCCCTGGAACTTCTCGAGGAAGCGGTTTATCACGGCCTCGTTGTAGTCGTTCGGGTTCTGATATACCTGGAAGATGTTGCGGTTCGAGTACAGTTCGGGAGTGTTTATGGAGAACGGTATGAGCACCTTGATGTCGTGGGCACGCGCGAAATCGGACAGCGGCTTGACCTGCTTGGAATACAGCGGACCTATGATGAGGTCGAGGCGGGCCGCCTCCTTATCCTTCAGCGTCTTGCTGATGTCTGCCTCTTCGGGCACGTTCCACGCATGGATGGAGACGGAGATGTTGTTTTTCTTGAGACTGTCGCATGCCATGAGCACACCGCGGTAATACTCGACCATGCGCTTTCCGTCGCCGTTCTCGTCGTGCAGGGGAAGCATCACCCCCACCCTTATCTCCCTGCGGCGCATGTCGGTCTCGCCGGTGGCCTGCTCCTTTGATGCAGACGCGTTGCCGGCAGCCGCCGATGCGGGCAACTCCTTCGACGGATAGGGAATCACGATGAAGTCTCCTTTCTTCAGTTCATAGCCCGGCTTGGTCATGTCGGGGTTCGCCTTTATCAGCTCGTCCACAGTAAGGCCGTTGTCGCGGGCAATCCCGAAGATGGTCTCCTTGCGCTTGACCTTGTGTATTTCCTTCCACTTGCCGGTCTGCGCGGCAGCATTCTCAAACGCGAATGCTGCCGCGGCAAACAATATGGCATATCTCAAAAATCGTCTCATAGATCTGTTCCGGTCAGTAAATCCTTGCTGTTCACTATATGGCGGCCATGCCGTGGCCGCACGCTTATTTGATGTTCGGCTCCTCGAGACCGAGACCTTTCTTCTTGTCGACAGCCTTGAGGATGAATCCGAGGATGAGCGCTGCCACGCCGAGGCATGCCAGCATCACGAGCGGCGCCGTGTAGTCGTATGACACTGCGGCTTCCTCGGGGGTGATGAGACCGTTCTGCAAGTCGGCGACGAGCTGCGGATTGGTGCTGTCGAGAACCTTTCCGATGAGCATCGGGAAGAGCCAGAGGCCGATATTCTGAATCCAGAAGATGAGCGCATAGGCACTTCCGATAATCTTGGCATCTACCAGCTTCGGCACGCTCGGCCACAGGGAAGCGGGCACGAGAGAGAACGAAGCGCCGAGGACGAGTATCGTAAGGTAGGCTATCATGACACCTCCGACGGCGCTGTCCCTGAACATCGGGAGCACGAAAGCGAACGTGAGGTGGCACGCAATGAGCAGGATAGAACCGAGAACGAGCATCGACGCGGCCTTACCCTTATGGTCTACATAGTTTCCGAGGATGGGGGTGATGCCCACGGCGAGCAGCGGGAACACGGCAAAGACGGTCTCGGCGCTCTGGCGCATATAGCCCATGCAGCAGAAAACGACGAGCGCGACGACGGCCACGACGAGCAGTCCGTATTTCATCTCCTTCTTCTTGGAGAAGTTGCTGGCAAACGATGCGGCTGCAACGATGAGCATGATGATATACTGGATGACGGTCACGGTGTTGCCGGCCCAGAACGAATCGGGGTCGACAGCGGTGAAGGTGAGGTTGCACTGGAGCATGTTCACAGCGTATTTCTGGAACGGGAAGATTGCCGAATAGTAGAGGACGCAGAGCAATGCCACGAGCCAAAAGCCGCTGCTCGACAGTATCTTGCCGAGGTCGCTTATCTTGAAGGGGTCGTCTTTCTCCTCGGCCTCACCGGTCTGAGCGTCGAGTTTCTTGTCCATGAAGAAGTATACGATGAACATGATGAGGGCTATCATGAGCAGAACGACACCGAAGGCCACGCTGCGCGACACGTCGATATTGCCTCCGAGACGGGCGAACACGGGCGAGAAAATCATGCACGTGGCCACGCCGAGGCGTGCAAGAGCCATCTCAGAGCCCATGGCGAGAGCCATCTCGCGGCCCTTGAACCACTTGACGATACCGCGCGACACCGTGATGCCTGCCATCTCGCATCCGCAACCGAATATCATGAAGCCCACGGCGGCAAACTTTGCCGAGGCGGGCATGCCGAGATAGAACGGCGAGATGCCCAGTTCGTCGAATCCGGGGATGTAGTTGAGGTTGTCGTTAAACCATACTTCGAGCCCGCTGCCCACGAAACTGTCGGTGACGGCATACCAGTTGATGACGGCTCCGGCAAGCATGACAAGGCCCGAAAGCACTGCCGTGAACCTCACGCCCATCTTGTCGAGGATGATTCCGGCGAAGATAAGGAAGAAAACAAATACATTGAGGAATGTCTCAGAGCCCTGCATGGTTCCGAATGCGGTGGAGTCCCATCCGCGTGTAGACTGCATCAGGTCCTTGATAGGTGAAAGGATGTCCATGAATATGTATGAACAAAACATGGCAAAAGCAAGAAACAGGAGCACCGTCCAACGCACGGCGGCCGAGTCTCTCAATGTTGTTTTAACGTTTTCAGTCATTTGTTTTTTTGTATTTTATTGTTATTTTTATTCCTTAACACTGTTGCCGCATGCTGTCTCGCGCATCCGCGGGACGGCACACGGCTATCTGACGCCTTATTTCAGCCAGCGGTCGAGCCAGCCGAAGAACGTGCGCTGCCAGAGTATTCCGTTCTGGGGCTTGAGCACCCAGTGGTTCTCGTCGGGGAAGATGAGCAGCTCCGCCGGTATGCCGCGCATGCGGGCGGCATTGAACGCGCCCATGCCCTGGTTGTAGTTGATGCGGTAGTCTTTCTCGCCGTGTATGCAGAGAATGGGCGTATCCCACTTGTCGACAAACTTATGGGGCGAGTTTTCGTAGGTCTTGCGGGCGTTGGCAGTGAGCGGCTTGTTCCAGAAAGCATCCTCATACTCCCAGTTGCTGAACCACGCCTCTTCCGTATCGGTGTACATCGACTCGAGGTTGAAGGCACCGTCGTGCGAGATGAAGCACTTGAAGCGCTTGTCGTGATGTCCGGCAAGGTAGTAGACGCTGAATCCGCCGAAGCTCGCTCCCACGGCACCGAGGCGCTCACGGTCTACGAACGGCAGGTTAGCCGCAGCATCGTCGATGGCCGAGAGGTAGTCGTCCATGCACTGTCCGGTCCAGTCGCCGCTTATCTGCTCGTTCCACTCGCTGCCGAATCCGGGCAGTCCGTGACGGTTGGGGGCAACGACGACATATCCGTTGGCCGCCATTATCTGCATGTTCCACCGGTAACTCCAGAACTGGCTGACGGGACTCTGCGGCCCGCCCTCGCAGAAGAGGAGCGTGGGATACTTGCGTGCAGGGTCGAAATCGGCCGGAAGCACTATCCAGCAGAGCATGTCCTTGCCGTCTGTGGTCTTCACCCAGCGCTGCTGCACCTTGCCGAGGGTCAGCTGGTCGGTGATATGCTTGTTCTCCGCGGTGATGCGGGTGACGGCGGTCTTCTTTATCTCCTTGCCCGGCTTGACGATGTAAATATCGGTCGGGGCAGACATGCTCTGGCGTGTTACGAGCAGCTTGCCGCCGTCGTTGGCCGGTGATACGGAGAGATAGTCGGCCCAGTCGTTGGTCAGCTGGCGCACCTCGCCCGCGAGACTGGTCTGCCACAGGTTGACGCAGCCGTGCCATACGCCGGTGAACGAGAGCGTCTTCGAATCTGCCGACCAGCAGAAAGCGTCCACGTTAGAGTCGAACGACTCGGTGACGTAGCTCTTTGCGCCCGTCGCGAAGGTATAGACGCACAGGCGGTTGCGGTCTGACTCGTAGCCGTCGCGCGCCATGCTCAGCCATGCCACGTGCTTGCCGTCGGGCGAAAACTGCGGATTGGTGTCGTAGCCGGGATTGTTTTTCAAGTTTTCCTCGCTGTTTACGGCCTGGTCTTTCATAGTGTGCACGGGGTTGACGGCCACCGGCTTGTAATCCGCCGGCTTGCAGAGGTTCTGCGTCTCCCGTGTGTCCACGTCATAAAGGAATATGTCCGAGTCGGTCGATATGGCATAGTCGCGGCCCGTCTTATTGCGGCACGTGTAGGCGATGGTCTTCGACGAGGGGCTCCACGCCAGCTGCTCCACACCGCCGAACGGCTCCATGGGGCACTCGTAAGGCTCGTCCCCGAGAATGTCGGTCATGCTGCCGCTCACCGTTCCGTCGGCATTGACGTCTGCCACGAAGGGGTGCTGTATGCTCTCGACGTAGTGGTCCCAATGGCGGTACATCAGGTCGGTGACCCTCCGTCCCGTAGCCTTTGGCAGGTCGTCTGGGTTCTTCTTTATTATCTCATTGTAAGGAAGAGACTTTATGATGATGACCTTGCTGCCGTCGGGAGAGAACTTGAAGCCCTCGACGCTGCCGGAGGTGCTGCTGAGCTGGCGTCGTGCGCTGCCGTCGCTCTCCATCGACCATATCTCGCCGCCGGCAAGGTATGCTATGCGGCCTTTAACCCACGTGGGGTCGGTCTCGTTGCCGGCCGCCGTGGTCAGCTGACGGCTGTTCTTTCCACCTGCATCGGTGACGCAGATCACCTGATGTCCCTTGTTCTCCTTCACGCTGTAGTAGCCCACCTGATATACAATCTTGCTGCCATCGGGCGATGCCTCGGCAGAGGCTATGCGCCCCATGGCCCATAGAGCCTCGGGAGTCATCAGTTTGCTGCCAAGTGTTATGTCACTCTTGCCTATATTCACCTCGTTCTGTGCTTTTACGTCGACGGCCGGCATAAGGAATGCCGCCGCAACAAATAAGGTTGAAAACTTTATCATCTTCATTACATTATTATATATAATGTGTTCCTCTCCGCCACAAAAGAGGATGGAGAGGAACACAGAATCCATGTCATCTGCGGTTGCGCTGCTGTTGCTGCTTCTGCAACTCGGCAGCCTGCCGCTGCATCGCCTCGAGACGTGCGGCCAGTCCGCTCATCTTCTTGGGATTGCTCTGGTTTTCCTTATAGCGGGCCTCGAGAATCTCGAGCAGCTTCGCATCGTCGGTCGTCTTGCGCAGCATCCACATTATCGCGGCGCTGAAGAAGAGCGAGATGAAATAGTAGAAGTTCAGGCCGGCCGAATAGTCGTTGAACATGAAGAAGAACATCACCGGCATGAGATACATCATCCACTGCATCATCTTCATCTGCTCGGCCTGCTGACCAACCATCTGGTCGCGCTGCTGGCGCATGGTCATCATCGAATAGAGGATGTTGGCGCCGCAGAAGAGGATACACGTCAGACTGAGGTGGTCTCCTATCAGCCAGATGTTCGTGTTCCACTCCCATATCGGGTCGTATGTCGAGAGGTCGCTGATCCAAAGGAAGCTCTGACCGCGCAGCTGGATGGCGTTCGGCACGAAGTTGAACATCGCGATCCAGATAGGCATCTGTATGAGCATCGGCAGGCATCCGCTGAGGGGGCTGACACCGTATTTCGAATACATGGCCATCATCGCCTGCTGCTTCATCATCTGGTCCTCGGGCTTGTCGTACTGCTTCGTGGCCTCATCGAGTTTCGGTTTGAGCACGCGCATCTTTGCCGAGTTCATGTATGTCTTCTTCACCATCGGATAGGTGATGAGCTTCAGAAGCAGGGTGATGAGTATCAGGACGACGCCCATGTTGAAGCCGAATCCGGCGAGCCAGTCGAACACGTAGAGCGTGAACCAGCGGTTGATGATGCGGAACAGCGGCCAGCCGAGGTATACGAGCTGCTGCAGTTCGAGGTCCTTGCCGAAGGCGCTCTCCTCCTCTATGTCCTGCAGGAGGCGGAAATCGTTTGGCCCTATGAACATCTCAAACTCCGTGGGACGTGCTCCCGTGGGGTCGAAAAAGGTCTTCATCCTTGCCTGATACTGCTTCAGATAGCCAGAGCCCTTCTTCTGCGGCACACTCGTCATGAGCGCTCCGGGGGCTATGTCCTCGCGCGAGATGAGCACGGCGCTGAAGAACTGGTTTTTGAAGGCCACCCAGTCGAGCGGCTCGTCAATCTTCTCGTCTATCTCCTCAGAAGTCTCGCTGAGGTAGTCTGTGCCGCCTTCCTTTTCCTTATAGGTGAGCGTGGCATAGCGGTTCTCGAAGGTGAAGCCCTTTTCCTGCTGGCGGCACTTCTCTCCCCACTCTATGTCCATCTCCCTGTAGCCCGGCGCGAACATGCCGGCCAGTCCGCGGGCCTGCACCGACATGCGGAGCATATAGTCGCAGCCGAGGGTGTAGGTGATTATCACGGCACCGCCGTTGGATGCCTGTGCGGTCATCACCACAGTGGAGTCTGTCACGGCCGACGGGGTGAAATAGAGGTCGCCGGTGACGATGTTGACCGTCTTGCCGGCCATCATGAAGTTCATGCTCTGGTCTGCGGCATCGAAGAGGGTCACGTCTTCCGCGCCGTTGCGGTCTTTGAAACCGAGCACCTTGGCCTTCTTCAGCACGCCTCCCTTAGTGTCGAGCGTGAGTTCGAGCTTGCTGTTCTTCAGCACCACGTCGCTGCTCTTGCCGCTGAGCGACGGATAGAAGAGTGCCGTCGAGTCGCTGAGAGCCGCCTCGAGGGCCTGTTTCTTACCGGCAATCTCGGCCATCTTGCGGTCTTTCTCAGCCTTTTCCTTTGCCGCTACGGCTATTGAGTCCTGCCTGCGCTGCTCGGCTATCTGCTCATCACTGGGCTGGTTGTACCAGCTGAAGCCTATCAGCACGATGCCCATGAGGAGCAGGCCTGTCATTGTATTCTTGTTCATCACTGATTATTTGTTGTTTGCTGCTGTTTTAATGAAATCGAGGAAGAGCGGATGGGGCTTGAGCACGGTGCTCTGATATTCCGGATGGAACTGCGTGCCTATGTACCACTTCAGGCCCGGAATCTCCACTATCTCGACGAGGTCGCTCTCCGGATTGCGGCCCACGCACTGCATACCGTTGCGTTCGTACTCGGCCTGATAGCTGTTGTTGAACTCATAGCGGTGGCGGTGGCGCTCCTGGATGTGCTCCTCCTTATATATATCGAACACGCGCGACCCCTGACGCAGCACGCACTCGTATGCACCGAGACGCATCGTGCCGCCCATGTCGGTGATGTTCTTCTGCTCTTCCATGATGTCTATCACGTTGTGGTCGGTCTTGCCGTCCATCTCGCGGCTGTTGGCATCGGCATATCCGAGGACGTTGCGGGCGAACTCGATGACCATCATCTGCATGCCGAGGCATATTCCGAACGTCGGTATGTCGTGGGTACGGGTGTAGCGGGCTGCCACTATCTTGCCCTCGATGCCGCGCTGTCCGAATCCGGGGCATATCACGATGCCGTCCTGGCCGGCCAGTTTCTCGGCGACGTTCTCCTCGGTGAGCGTCTCCGAGCTGATGAACGTGAGCACCGTCTTGCGGTCGTTGTATGTTCCGGCCTGCGACAGGCTCTCGCGGATGCTCTTGTAGGCGTCCTGCAGGTCGTACTTGCCGACGAGACCGATGCGCACTTCCTCGGTGGCGCTGTTGCGGCGCTCGAGGAAACTGCGCCACGGACCGAGCGTGGGAGTCTCTCCAATCTCCATGCCGAGCTTGCGCATTATGGCCGTGTCGAGACCCTGCTTCTGCATATTGACGGGCACTTCGTATATCGAGGGCAGGTCTTCGCTCTGCACCACGCAGTCCTTGTCTACGTTACAGAACGATGCCACCTTGCCGAGGATGTCGTCGTTGAGGTGCTTCTCGGTGCGGAGCACGAGCACGTCGGGCTGTATACCGGCGCTCTGCAGCTCCTTGACAGAGTGCTGCGTGGGCTTCGTCTTCAGCTCGCCGGCGGCACGCAGATAGGGCACGTAGGTGAGGTGCACGCTCACGGCGTTGCGGCCGAGGTCCCATTTCATCTGGCGGATGGCCTCGAGAAACGGCGCGCTCTCGATGTCTCCTATCGTTCCGCCTATCTCGGTGATGACGAAGTCGTAGTGATACTTCTCGCCGAGCAGCTTGACGTTACGCTTTATCTCGTTTGTGATGTGGGGCACCACCTGTATTGTCTTTCCGAGATAGTCTCCGCGGCGCTCCTTGTCTATCACGGCCTTGTATATTCGGCCCGTGGTGAGCGAGTTGGCCTTTGTCGTCTGTATTCCGGTGAAGCGCTCATAGTGTCCGAGGTCGAGGTCGGTCTCCATGCCGTCCACGGTGACGTAGCACTCTCCATGCTCGTAGGGGTTGAGCGTTCCGGGGTCGATATTGATATAGGGGTCGAATTTCTGAATGGTGATATTATACCCCCTCGCCTGCAGCAACTTGCCTATTGACGACGATATAATACCTTTTCCTAACGATGACACAACACCGCCGGTGACGAAGATATACTTTGTTTCTGCCACAATGATTATATTTTTATGATTAAGAAATTCTTATACCGATAAATTATACAAGGTGCAAAATTACATAAAAAAAATTGAACGGGCAAAGATTAGGCTCTTTTTTCACGCCCGCGGACTTTTCTTAATGAAGACGGATATCTGCCGCCGTGCAGCCGGAGCTTCATCTAAATGCCGGCATTAATGCCGCACAATGCCGCTATATTGTATCAACCATAAAGAAAAGAGTGGCCCGTGATGATGCAACGAGGCCGTTTTGACGATGCAACGGAGTGCTTTTGACGATGCAACGGACAACCCGCGGATGTATTCTGACAACTGTCAAACGCGTTTGTGCCAGCTATCAAAAGTGTTTTTGAGAGCTAAGCCAAATGCTTTTGAGAGCTGACGGCCGCCACCCCGATGGCTGAATCATCCATACCCGCCATATTCAGACTTTTTATCCAATCATTTGCCCCTTACTCTTTGCCGTCTCAACATTATTAATTAAATTTGCAGATTGATAGCAACGACGGGGACACCCGTATCCGATTATTTTCAGAATAAACATTCAGACAGATGAGATTCATATTAAGAGAGATGCAGGCCAAGCACATCATTGCCATGATTGCCATAGCCATGATGCCGCTGAGAGCGCTGGCAGACTTTTCACCGACGGCCTACTACACCGTGAACGGTGAGGAACTTGAGGCGACGGATGCCATAAACGACGCCCAGGCACCGCTGACAGTGACATTCATGGCCAACCCGACGAACATCGCCGAAGGCATCGTGCCCTCATACGAATGGAGGTTCGTGAGGGACGGAAGCACCGAAGCATACATCACGAGATACGAGGAAAACACGACATTCGAGTTCCGCGAGTCGGGCGTGACTAACGTGTCGCTATACGTATCATACGGCGACGGGAACGACCCCGAGCTGATATCGACCATCCGCGTGGGGATAAGCACGAGCCTGCTTGAGATGCCCAACGCATTCTCGCCGAACGGAGACGGCATCAACGACATCTACAGGGCCAAGACAAACCACAAGAGCATAGTGGAGTTCAAGGCGTATATATTCAACCGCTGGGGGCAGAAGATATACGAATGGACCGACATCAACGGCGGATGGGACGGCACAAAGGGAGGCAGTCCCGTGAAGCCGGGCGTATACTTCGTGCTTGTCAAGGCAAAGGGAGCCGACGGAAAGGAATATAACATAAAGCGTGACGTGAACCTGCTGAGAGACTATATAGAAGGAAATGAAGAATGAAGAGTGAAGAATGAAGAGTGAAGAGTGAAGAATGAAGAAAGGCTGCCGCGGTGTTCCCATTCCTCCCAGCATTCCCATTCCTCCCATCCCTCCCATTATTCCCAATTACCAAGATGAAAAGAGAAGACGAAAAGATAAGCGTCTGGGGCGCAAGAGCCAACAATCTGAAGAACATCGACGTCGAGATACCGAGAAACAGCCTGACCGTCATCACCGGACTATCAGGCTCGGGCAAGTCGTCGCTGGCGTTCGACACCATATTCGCCGAAGGACAGCGGCGATACATCGAGACGTTCTCGGCATACGCCCGCAACTTCCTCGGAGGCATGGAGCGCCCGGACGTCGACAAGATAACGGGACTGAGCCCCGTGATAAGCATAGAACAGAAGACGACGAACAAGAACCCGCGCTCCACCGTGGGCACGACAACCGAGATCTACGACTACATGCGACTGCTCTTCGCCCGCGCAGGAAAGGCTTACAGCTATGCCACGGGCGAGCCGATGGTGAAGTATACCGAGGAGCGCGTGCTCGAGATGATAAAGAACGACTACGACGGAAGGCGCATACTGATACTCGCGCCGGTGGTGCGGAGCAGGAAAGGACACTACCGCGAACTGTTCGAGGCCATGCGCCGAAAGGGCTATCTCTATGTGCGCGTGGACGGCGAGGTGAAGGAAATAGTGCGTGGCATGAAGACCGACAGGTACAAGAACCACGACATTGAGGTGGTGATAGACAAGCTCCAGGTGAAGGACACCGACAGCGAGAGACTGAAAAAGAGCGTCGCTACGGCGATGAAGCAGGGCGACGGGCTGATAATGATTCTCGACAAAGACAGCGGAGAGGCAAAGTTCTTCTCGCGGCGGCTGATGTGTCCCACGACGGGGATATCGTACAGCGACCCTGCCCCCAACAACTTCTCGTTCAACTCGCCGCAAGGCGCATGCCCGAAATGCAAGGGACTGGGAACCATCAACGAGATAGACCTCGGCAAGATAATACCCGACCGCAAACTGAGTATACACGCAGGAGCAATCGTGCCGCTTGGCAAATACAAGAACCAGATGGTGTTCTGGCAGATAGACGCCATACTGCACAAGTATGACTGCGACATAAAGACAAAGGTCGAGGACATTCCCAACGATGCGCTCAACGAGATACTGTACGGCTCACTTGAGAACGTGAGGATAGACAAGTCGCTCGTGCACACGTCGAGCGACTACTTCGTGGCTTTCGACGGCGTGGTGAAATATCTGAAGACGGTGATGGAAAGCGACGACTCGGCCAACGCGAAGAAATGGGCCGACCAGTTTCTCGCCGTATGCACGTGCCCGGAATGCAAGGGACGGAAGCTGAACCGCGAGGCCCTCTCCTACCGGATATGGGACAAGAACATCGCGGAACTGGCCGACATGGACATCGCCGAGTTCAGAGCATGGCTCGACGAGGTGGAGAACCACCTGGACAGCCAGCAGAAGAAGATTGCAGCGGAGATTCTGAAAGAGATAAAGACAAGGACCGACTTCCTGCTCGAAGTGGGTCTCGACTACCTGTCGCTCAACCGCCAGTCGGCCACGCTGTCGGGCGGAGAGAGCCAGCGCATACGCCTTGCCACGCAGATAGGCTCGCAGCTGGTGAACGTGCTCTACATTCTCGACGAGCCGAGCATAGGCCTGCACCAGCGCGACAACGACAAACTGATAAGGTCCCTGAAAGAACTGCGCGACATCGGGAACACCGTCATCGTGGTAGAGCACGACAAAGACATGATGCTGGCTGCCGACTACATCATAGACATAGGTCCGAAAGCGGGCCGCAAGGGCGGAGAGGTGGTATTTCAGGGCACGCCCGGGGAAATGACCGCTCCCGCATCGGCCGAGAACGCGGCGCAGTCGTCCACAGCCGCCTACCTGTCTGGACGCAACAACATCGCCATTCCCGCACAGCGGAGGCCCGGCAACGGCAAGAGCCTGTGGATACGCGGCGCATCGGGCAACAACCTGAAGAACGTAGACGTGGAGTTCCCGCTCGGAAAACTTATCGTAGTCACGGGAGTGAGCGGCTCGGGAAAGTCGACACTGATAAACGAGACGCTGCAGCCGATTCTCAGCCAGCACTTCTACCGCTCGCTGAAGAGGCCCATGCCATACGCCGGCGTGGAGGGAATAGAGCATATAGATAAGGTGGTAGATGTGGACCAGAGCCCGCTCGGCCGCACACCGCGCTCCAACCCGGCCACATACACGGGCGTGTTCAGCGACATACGCTCGCTGTTCGTCAACCTGCCGGAAGCCAAGATACGCGGATACAAGCCGGGACGGTTCTCGTTCAACGTGAAAGGAGGACGCTGCGAGGCATGCGGCGGAAACGGATACAAGACCATCGAAATGAACTTCCTGCCGGACGTGATGGTGCCGTGCGAGGAATGCCGCGGCAAACGGTATAACCGCGAGACGCTCGAGGTGCGCTATAAGGGTAAGAGCATCGCCGACGTGCTCAACATGACGATAAACCAGGCGGTGGAGTTCTTCGAGAATGTACCGGACATCCTGCGCAAGATAAAGACCATACAGGACGTCGGACTGGGCTATATCAAACTGGGACAGCCGTCGACCACACTGTCCGGAGGCGAGAGCCAGCGCGTGAAACTGGCCACCGAACTGAGCAAGCGCGACACGGGAAAAACGCTCTACATACTCGACGAGCCCACAACGGGACTCCACTTCGAGGACATACGCATACTGATGGAGGTGCTGAACCGCCTCGTGGACAAAGGAAACACGGTGATAATAATAGAGCACAACCTCGACGTCATCAAGCTGGCGGACCATATCATCGACATGGGACCGGAGGGAGGACGCGGCGGCGGACAGCTGCTTACGGCCGGAACACCGGAGGAAGTGGCAAGAAGCAAGAAGGGATATACACCGAAATTCCTGAAAGCGGAACTGGGAATGAAATAGAATGAGAAAAGCATCAGCGGCAGACGGATAGCTATCCGTCTGCCGCTGACGCTATTCGAACATACGCGCCCACTCCATGAAACGGCTGACGCCCTCAGCCCCGAACTTCCCGAGGCTCTGAGCTGTCTGCTCTACGGTGCGGACACGGTCGAGATGTGACTTTGAGAAAAACTTATCGGCATAGCATATTACCTGCTCTTCCATCGTCTCGGGCAGGAAATCGCGCGGCGGAAGCGGCAGGGCATGTGCCTCAATTGCGGCACGCGTGATGCCGGTACCGGTATGGCGCTCGCATACGCGGGCATGGCGGGGGAAGCCTTCGGCCCGCATTATCTCAGCCCCGATAATGCCGTGACGGATGTAAGGCTCGGTGCCGAAGCACTTTATGCCGGGCGCATCCGTACGGAAAACACCTATATCGTGAAGCATGGCGGCCTCCTCAAGGAAAGCCGTGTCGAGACCGAGCTCCGGATGGCGGGCTACAATGACCAGCGCACGGTCGGCCACCGCCCGGCTATGCCGCAAGAGAATGTCTCTCAACCCGTCATCCGCTGGGTAATACTTATCTATGATTCCGATGTAATCCATTTCATTCCCGTTCTATCCATCCGAGGTTGTCGCCGCGGCGTACCTTTGCACCCTGCTTTGCAGAAACCTCGACGAGCTTGCCGCCGATAGCTGCCGGCACGGGAACGATCTCGCCCCACTTGGCCTGTATGTAGCAGAACACATCACCCTCGGCATATTTCTGACCGATGAACGGTTCGAGACACGGGGCACACTCACCCTCGCCGCTGAACTGATAGTAAAGCTGTCCGGCAACGGGAGCGACCACGGCGTCGGCCTTGGCATGCTTGAACTCTGCAAGCTGCTCGGGCGTGAACTTCTGACCGAGACGCTCATCCTTGGCCTTCTGCAGGTCGGCAAGAAAGTTTTTCTTGGCCTGACCGCTCTTGTAGTTGCGGTACTGCTCGGGGTGCATGGCCAGTTCGAATAGTTCCTCGTCGTCGCAGCCGGTATCCCAGCCGTTCTCTGCCATCTCTTTCCTGAATCCGTCGAGCGCATCGGGAATGAGCGTGTGCGGGTCTTCGTCGGTGAACTGGCGGTTCTGCTTCGCTGCGAGCTTTACCAGCTCTTCGTCGATATTTCCCGGAATCTTTCCGCTCTTGCCCAGAATCATGCCCCACATCGAGTCGTCCATCATCACGAAGCGTCCCTTGCCCTGTGTCATGGTGAGCAGGTTCATGAGCGCGATGTTCTTGACATACTGCGAGAACGGCGTAACGAGTGGCGGATAGCCTACACGCGGCCATACATACTCAACCTCCTGGAACAGGCGCACGAGCATGTCGTCCATCGACAGCTCAGGCTCTCCCTTGCCGCGGAGTATGCCGTTGATGACATTGCGGATGCCGCCGAGGTCGGCCATCATCGAGCCCATCATGCCGCCGGGGAGCCCGCAACCGAGCAGCAGCGACGACATGTGCTTGTTGGCAGGGTTGATGAAATAGCCCAGCCACTCGTCGATGAACTCCTGCGTGAGCGAGCGTGCCTGCATATAGGCGTTCATGTTTATCTCCGGCACATCGAATCCTTCGTTCTTCAGCATGCTCTGCACCGATATGATATCGGGATGAACCTTGCCCCACGACAGCGGTTCGATGGCAGTGTCGATGATGTCGGCACCGTTGTTGCACACTTCGAGGATGCTGGCCATCGACAGGCCGGGGCCGCTATGGCCATGATACTGAATGATGATATCGGGGTGTTTGGTCTTTATGGCACGTGTCAGGGCACCGAGCATCGCCGGCTGGCCTATTCCGGCCATGTCCTTTAAGCAAATCTCCTGTGCGCCGGCAGCTATCACCTGGTCGGCAATGTTGCTGTAATACTCGACCGTATGCACGGGAGATGTGGTGATGCAGAGCGTTGCCTGCGGCGTCATTCCCGCCTCGGCAGCCCACCTGATGCTGGGGATGATGTTGCGGACATCGTTCAGACCGCAGAAAATACGGGGGATATCGACTCCCTGGGCATGCTTGACCTTATACATCAGGCGGCGCACGTCGTCGGGCACGGGATACATGCGGAGGGCGTTGAGACCGCGGTCGAGCATGTGTGTCTTTATCCCGACCTCATTGAACGGACGGCAGAAAGCCCTCACAGCCTCGTTAGGATTCTCACCGGCCAGCAGGTTGACCTGCTCGAAGGCTCCTCCATTTGTCTCGACACGGGCAAAGCATCCCATATCTATTATCACAGGAGCAATGCGCTCCAACTGATCCTTGCGTGGCTGGAACTTCCCTGAAGACTGCCACATGTCCCGATATACGAGACTGAATTGAATTTTCTTTTTCATATCGTTACTTTAAAATGTTCTGCCTGGTTATTCCCAAGTTCCGATACGTGTATTATTATGGATGCAAAAGTAATAAAAATTATCGTGGACAGGAAAGCATCACGCCCTAAATCCCGCAAGTTTTAACATTTATATTACAATATGGCATGCCCGGTGAGGCGCCGTTCCGCCAGCTGTTCATACTTCGTGCCGGGCCGGCCGTAGTTGGCATACGGGTAGATGCTGATGCCGCCGCGGGGCGTGAAGATGCCGACGACCTCTATATACTTAGGGTCCATCAGTCTGACGAGGTCTTTCATGATGGTGTTCACGCAGTCTTCATGGAAGTCGCCGTGGTTGCGGAAGCTGAAAAGATAGAGCTTAAGGCTCTTGCTCTCCACCATGCGCTCGCCCGGCAGATACATTATCTTTATCTCGGCGAAGTCTGGCTGGCCAGTAATTGGGCACAGCGAGGTGAACTCGGGGCAGTTGAACTGCACCCAATAGTCGTTCTCGGGGTGTTTGTTCAGGAAGGTCTCCAGCACCTCCGGTGCATAGTCCATCGAGTATTTTGTCGCGGACCCGAGAGCCTGCAGGCCCTCATCTTTTCTTGTTTCAGTCATTGTTTCTTTTTATTTATGGGATAGATGGGAGGCATGGGATAAAGGCATGTCAACAGTTTATCCTGCAAGGCCTTTAACTCCAGGGCGCTCCGTGATAATCGATAATCCCGTTAACTCCACAGACTCCTTAAAATTTAAATATATTATAGTCGATATCCCGGTCATATACATCCGCGCCCTCATAGCGCTTGGTGAACCGCACCACGCGGATGGTGACGGGCAGTACGACAATCTCATACAACGTCTTCAGCACCACCTGCGAGATTATCAGCGACGGCATCTCCTCCAGCGGGACCACACCCGACAAGGCCAGCGGGAAGAAGATGAGCGAGTCGGCCGTCTCGCCGAAAACCGTGCTGAGGATGGCACGCACGGAGAAGTTACGCCCTGCCGACGACACCTTCATGCGGCTCATCACGTAGGCATTGATGAACGACCCGACGAGAAAGGCCACGAACGAGGCGGCGGCAATGCGCGGAGCGAGTCCGAAGACGGCATGAAAGCCCTCATCGCCGTTCCAGTAAGGAGCGCCGGGGATGGCATCGGCCGCCGCTCCGAAGAGCACGAAAAGGAAGTTCATGGCGAATCCCGTCCATATCAGCATGCGGGCACGGCCATAGCCCCACACCTCACAGACGCAGTCATTGATGATATAAGACACGGGAAATACGATAAGTCCGCCGGTGATGTTCACCGGTCCTAATGCTATTTGCTTGGTCTCAAGCACGTTTGCCGTAATGAGGCAGACGCAGAACAGTATGCCGAATAGCATGAACAGCACACTGACTTGCCGGTTGTCGTGTTTCATTTTCTTGTTTTTTTAAGGAGGTTAGACAAGCACTCCATCATCATTATGCCTCCGACGAAACCATAAAAGCAAAAGCAATCACCGCCGGAATGGCGTGGCTAAGCACCGGAAGCGGATGCAAAGATACGCAAATTTATCGGGATACGCACAATGAATGCATGCCTTTTGTTTGGTAATATCAGGGATTTGGTGTATATTTGCAGGATATACAATACCCTTGCCGAATGAGGAACAATACAATAGAACTGATAAGAAGCATGGCTGCCAAAACGTTGCCAGCCGGTTCACAGGCCATACTTTATGGCTCGCAAGCACGCGGTGATGCTCATGCAGATTCTGATTGGGACATCTTGATACTGCTGAACAAGGAACGGCTGGAGCAGGCTGATTATGACAATGTGAGCTACCCGTTCGTGCTATTAGGATGCGATATCGGGGAAGAGATTAATCCCATCATGTATACGACAAAAGAATGGGAGAAATACCGCATCACCCCGTTTTATGAAAATGTAAAGAACGACGGAATTAATTTGATATGATAATAATGTATGGACACAGAAGAACGCCAAATACTGACAAACCTACAAATTGCTAAAGCACACCGCTTCCTCAATCAAGCCGAAGAAATGTGTGCAATGGAACATTGGGATATGGCAGCCAACAGATTTTATTATGCCTGCTTTCATGCCGTACAAGGTCTGTTCATTGCTAAAGGTATATCCGGTCACACTCATTCCGGATGTATCACCCAATTCAGCCTACACTTCATAAAGACAGGACTTATCGAAAAGACACACGGCAGCTTCTTGGCCAGAATGATGCAATTACGGCAGAAAGCAGATTACAACTGCGCTTATGAAATAACCAAAGAAGAAGTTAGGGATATTGTCGACCAGTCACATTTATTTGTTAAGATGATAGAAGACATTATATAAATAAACCACTCTTGAATATCATAAACAAATAATGAACAGAATAATGAAATACCTGTCGGCTGCGGCGATGATTCTTGCAGGCTGGCCGATGGCGGTCAACGGACAATCATCATACAGGGACAGCTTTCTAAAGCCATCGGACGAGAACCGCCCGCTGATTATCTGGCAATGGATGGACGGCCTCGTCACGAAAGAGGGAATAACGGAAGACCTTGAGGCCTTCAAGGCCGCAGGGCTGGCCGGGGTGCAGAACTTCCAGATAGGCGGCGACATGCAGAGCCTCGTCGGCGACCCGACGTGCGCCATAGGCAGCGACAAATGGAAAGCCATGATGCGTTGGGCTATGGAGGAATGCAAGCGGTTAGGACTGAGTTTCGGCACGCACAACTGCCCGGGATGGTCGTCAAGCGCCTACGGCAACGTCACACCGGAATACTCGATGCAGAAGCTCGTATACTCGGAGGTGATGGTCGATGCCCGCAAGAAAACGATGATGCTTCCCCACCCCGAGGTCGACCCGAAATACAATTACTATGAGGATATTGCCGTGCTGGCCATGCCCGCCGACACGACGGTGAGCAAGGACGACATCATCGACATCACAAAGTTCATGGATGCCGACGGCATGCTTACCATTCCACGGCAGATGGCGGCGGTATTGAAAACCCACCCCGTGGTGCTCCGTTTCGGTCACACCACCAACGGCAAGACCAACGAGGCTCAGTCGCCTGTGTCGGGACAGGGTCTGGAATGCGACAAGATGCGCCGCGAGGCTGTAAAGCATTTCTGGGACGGTTATCCGCAGATGCTCATAGACATAGCCGGAGACATGGCAGGCAAGACGTTCAACCGCATCGAGATAGACAGCTATGAGGCGGGCGGTCAGGATTGGAGCGTCGTGCTGCCCGACGAATTCCGTTCGCGCAAGGGCTACGACCTCACGCCCTATCTTCCCGCTATCGCCGGCCGCGCCGTGATAGGAAGCAAGGAGGAGAACACGCAGTTCATAAAAGACTTCACCGACGTGCTGACATCGCTCTTCGCCGAAAACTACTATGGTTACATGGCCGAACTGGCTGAGCGTACCCCGGGCATGAAGCTCCTCATTGAACCATACGGCACGGGAGGCCAAAAGCCGTTCCGCGTGCTCGACATATACAAGATACTAAAGCATTCACCAAATGCCATCATCGCAACCGAGTTCTGGGTAAAGCCGGACTGGGGCTGGAAAGACATGAGAGGCCATGAGAAGGTAATGCGCAACACACAACGCCGCATGCTCGTGGCCGAAGCCTTCACGTGCTATCCGCTACACGCATGGCAGGACGACCCGCAATCGCTTAAACCCGTATGCGACCGTGCTTTCTGCACCGGCGTAAACCGAATGATGCTGCATGCCGGTGCGGCCTACCCATGGCCAAACATTGAGCCGGGAATGTCGTTCGGCAAATGGGGCACGCAGTTTGTGCCGGGGCAGACATGGTGGAAGGCTGGCGGCGCACGCGCCCTGTTCGACTATATGGCGCGATGCCAGTCGCTGCTGCAACGCGGTGTGCCGGCCAAGGACCAGCTCCATCTGACAGACCGATTCATGACCTACCGACGCACCGACGGCGCCAACGACATCATATTCATCTGCAACCCGACAGACAAGACTGTCGCGGACACGCTCTGCCTGACCGGTTTTGCCGGAGACCGCAGCGTTGAGCTATGGAATCCCTACTCCGTAACGATGGATGCTCTACCGCAGAAAGACAGTGCCATCATCACGATAGAGCCAAACGGTTCGCGCTTCCTCGTAGTGTGCGGACTGCACCCAATGACGCCTACTGCCGACATGTATGCTGCAGGTATCAATCCGGCCGAGAACGCCTTGCTCACCAGCCACAGCGACGTTACCGCGGCATCTGTAAAGCTCGACCGAGCCTGGAGAATCTCCGTGCCGGCATCGCCTGAAAGGCCAACGGCATTCGCCACTGATACCCTCTTCGACTGGACATCATCATCAATACCAGAAGTAAGATACTTCTCGGGCACGGCCACCTACACCAACACCGTGACGCTGAAAAAGAAACAACTGCGCGGCCGGCGGGCCGTGCTAAGCCTTGGCACAGTGAAGAACATGGCATCGGTACGCGTCAACGGCACGGTATTCCCCGTGATGTGGAAGGCCCCGTTCCTGCTCGACATAACCGCAGCACTGCACAACGGCGACAACACCATCGAGATAGACGTAACGAATCTCTGGCCCAACCGCATGATAGGTGATGAGCATGAACCAGACGATATCGAGTGGTCAGAGCCATTCTTATATAAATATGTGCCGGGCTCACCCGTAGCCGGATGCTTCATGAAAGCCATACCAGACTGGCTGCGCAACGGAACGCCGCGCCCATCGAAAGGACGCAAGACCGTGGGCTGCTTCAAATTCTTCACGGCCGACTCTCCTCTCCTACCCTCCGGACTGCTCGGCCCGGTGGTGCTGACGCTCGAATGAGCCAGGACAGGCAATAAAGAGACACTGTCAATAACTGACAAGAACTATCGCCAATGCCAGCCTGACGTTCATAAATCATCATTTCTCGGTATTGCATATATATAGCATAAGCGCTAACTTTGCACCACGAAAAAGAAGCGCGTAGTGTACAATCACGTAAGTCCAGCTGACTATACATGATTGTACACTATTTTTTTGCGCCCTGCAAAAGTGGAAAGATCAGAGTAAAGATATAATAAATGAACGGGATAAGCATGATGAGCGGCAGAACCGCACTGGCCGTATGGCTATGTATAATGTATGCCATAACGGTAACGGCACAGACAAAGGCACCGGCATTGTCGGGCAAGGTGATATCTAAGGACAAAAAGGAAGTGGCCTTTGCCACGGTGATGCTGAAAGGCACGGGATACGGATGTTCCACAAACGAGCATGGTATGTACTATCTGCACGCTCCGGCCGGAAACTATACACTGACAGTATCGGCCATCGGATACACGACGGTGGAGAAGGCGGTGACGCTTACTGCCGAGCGGCAGAAGATGAATATCATCCTGGCAGACTCGGAAGTGGAACTTGACGAGGTGAAAGTGATGGCAAGCGGCGTGAGCAGGATAAACAAGTCTGCATATAACGCGGTGGCGATAGATGCCCGCAAGCTGCACAACACCACGCAGAACCTCAGCGACGCACTGGCAAAAGCCCCGGGCATGAAACTTCGTGAGTCGGGCGGCGTAGGCTCGGACATGCAGTTCATGATGGACGGCTTCAGCGGCCGCAACGTCAAGATATTCATCGACGGAGTGCCGCAGGAGGGCGTAGGCTCATCGTTCGGCCTTAACAACATCCCGATAAATTTCGCCGAGCGCATTGAGGTGTACCGTGGCGTGGTGCCGGTGGGGTTCGGCACAGACGCGCTGGGCGGCGTGGTGAACATCGTCACCCGCAAGGACCGCAGGAAATGGTTTGCCGACGCATCCTATTCGTTCGGCTCGTTCAACACGCACAAGAGCAACATTCATTTCGGACAGCGTTTCGACAACGGTCTTACGTACGAGGTAAACGCATTCCAGAACTACTCGGACAACGACTACTACATAGACACGCCCGTGGAGCACTTCAACGAAGACGGCAGTTCGATAATCAACTCAAAACTCATCGAACACGTAAAGCGCTTCAACGACACCTATCATAACGAGGCCGTGACCGGAAAAATAGGACTTACCGGAAAGTCGTTTGCCGACAGGTTTATGCTCAGCCTCACATGGTCAAACATGTATAAGGAACAGCAGACCGGCGTGACGCAGGAAGTGGTGTTCGGCCAGAAACACAGTAAAGGTCACTCGCTGATGCCCGCGCTTGAATACTCGAAGCGCAACCTGCTGATAAGCAACCTTGATGTCGCTGTAACGGCAAACTATAACTATAATGTGACGCATAATGTGGACACGGCTGCATTTTATTATAACTGGCTCGGTGAACGGCGATACAGCGGACAGGCCGGTGAGCAGTCGTATCAGGACTCACGTTCTGAAAACTCCAACTGGAACGCCACGGCCACGCTGAACTACCGTATAGGCGACGCGCACACGTTCACGCTGAGCGAGGTGACAAACAACTTCACCCGCAAGCGCACCGATGCTCCCGGCTCTACGGAGACATCTGTGGAAGAGCAGGCAATAGATAAGATTACGAACAAGAACATACTGGGACTGTCTTACCGTATGATGCTGTCGGACAAATGGAATGTGTCGGTGTTCGGAAAGTATTACCATCAGTATAATTCCGGACCTGTATCCACATCGTCGAGCGGCACGAGCGACTACGTGAGCATAACCTCCACAACCGATGTCATGGGTTACGGACTTGCCGGAACATATTTTGTGATGCGGGGACTGCAGGCCAAGGCGTCGTACGAAAAGGCATACCGCCTTCCGACCAACGACGAGCTGTTCGGTGACGAGAGCCTCGAGCTGAGTGCCATGGACCTGAAGCCGGAGAACAGCCACAACATCAACGTCAGTCTGAGCTACAACACGCACATAGGCCGTCACGGGATATACGCCGAGGCGGGATATGTGTACCGCGACACGAGGGACTACATACAGCGCACCATCAGCACATACAGCGGCGGCAAGCAGTATGCATCGTACGAGAACCACGGCCGCGTGAAGACCACGGGCTACAACCTGTCGGCACGCTACAGCTTCGGACGGCTGCTCAACATCGGCGGAACGTTCACCCAGATGGACGTGCGCGACAACGTGAAGACTCTGTCGGGACTTACCGCTCAGGCCAATCCGTCGTACAAGGCGCGCATACCCAACCTGCCGTACCGCTTTGCCAACATGGACGCCACGGTGTATTTCGCCAACCTCCTTGCCAAGGGCAACACGCTGTCGGTGACTTACGACAACTACTATGCCCACAGTTTCCCACTTTACACAGAGGTGTACGGTTCGTCTTCATCAAAGAAAGTGGTGCCGGAGCAGTTTGCGCACAACATCACGCTGACGTACAGCATGTGTCAGGGACGCTACAACGTCTCGCTCGAGTGCCGCAACTTTACGAATGAGAAGCTCTACGACAACTTCTGTCTGCAGAAGCCCGGGCGGGCCTTCTACGGCAAGGTGCGCGTAAACCTCTGACACGGCCTGCGGAATCCGGACAAAAGAAGAAACGATAAATCAACAAATAAAAACATAAGCAATAATGAACAAGAGAAACTACTTACTGATGGCCTCGGCTCTGATTGCCGCAGGCAGTGTATTTACAGCGTGCAGCAGTGACGACGAAAACGGCGGAGGCGATGAGGCTTTCATGCCCGGAAACTATGTAATATCGGCAAAAGCTCCGGCAAAGGCTGGCTCGGGCGAAGCCAACTACATCCTCACATCCGAAAGTCTTGACGGCGGACAGATAACCACGCTTGGCAACGGACTGGAGGCAAGCACCGGAACGGAGTGGGTGTTCTATAAGGACAAGTACCTCTTCCGTCTCCAGTATAACCAGGGTGAGGCCGGAACAACAGAGTCATACTTCCGCAATGCCGCCGGCAACGTGGAGCAGCGCGCCATACTCTACTCCATCAAAAACCGATTCACCACATTCGGCACATACGGCAACAACATCATCACCGCGGCATCTGTAGACATGGACGCCACAGACGGCTCACGGCTCAAGCCGAAAGGCATCGGCCTGACGTATCTTGATGCAGTGAATGAACGGTTCTCGTCAAAGACAATCAACGCAGAGAATCTGCTCGGCACAGGCGAATATGTAACTTTCTCGGGAATACTTGAGACAAACGGCAGGCTCTATACCGCCGTAATACCGATGGGCATGAGTGCATACGGCATAGAGAAACATCCCGACATGGTGGTAGACCAAAGCCTTATAGCTACGGCAAGCAGCGGCACGGGCAGTCACGGCTCGTCGGCAGGCACCATCACCGGAACACAGCATCCCGATGAGGCGTGGGTAGCCATCTACAACGATGACAGCTTCAGCGGCGAGCCCACACTGATAAAGACAGACAAGATAAGCTATGCCTGCGGACGCATGCGCTCACAGTATTACCAGACGATATGGGCTGCCGACAACGGCGACGTGTATGTGTTCTCTCCGAACTATTCGCGCACTATGGACACAGAAATACAGAAGTCTGACCTGCCGTCGGGAGTCGTGCGTATCAAAGCCGGTGCAAAAGAGTTCGACCCGAACTATTATGTAAACATCGAGCAGGCCGCAGGCGCACCGCTCTACCGTTGCTGGCACCTCACGGGCAACTACTTCCTGCTCCAGCTTTATACCAATGGATTCAATATCAACGGCGCAGGCACGACACGCCTTGCCATATTCAACGGTACGGACAAGAGTGTGAGAACCGTTGAGGGACTTCCTGCGACCGATGTAATCTCATCGTTCAGCAAGTTCCCTTATGCAGAGAACGGAATGGGATATATCGGCGTGACGACTACCGACGGCGCGCAGCCGGCAATTTACCGCATAGATCCGGCAACAGCCAGGGCCACAAAAGGTCTCACCGTAGATTCATCAACTGATATTTCAGCCATCGGAGTGCTCAAATAACATATAGGAACGTACAAATAAACATTTGCAGCAATGAAAAAGACATTCCGAAAGATACACCTTTGGCTGTCCATACCGTTCGGCATATTCATCACGCTGATATGCTTCTCGGGCGCCATGCTCGTGTTTGAGAAGGAAATCACAGAGGCTCTCCGTCGCGACCTTTACTATGTGAACGAGGTGAAGGAGCAACCCCTGCCGCTCGACAGTCTGATGAAAGCCGTTACGGCCACACTCCCCGACAGCGTTGAGGTGACGGGGGTGACCATTTCGCCCGACCGTGAGCGCGCCTATCAGGTGAGTCTGTCAAAGCCGCGCCGCACGTCTCTATATGTAGACCAGTATACAGGCGAGGTGAAAGGCCGCAGCGGCCGCCTGCCGTTCTACGACACGATGTTCCACATGCACCGCTGGATGATGGGTTCGTCGCAGGGCTTCGGCAAACTGCTTGTCGGCGTCAGTACACTGATGCTCGTCATCATCCTCATCACCGGCATACTGATGTGGCTGTCAAACAGGAAGAAGCCGTTGACTAAAAGTCTCACGATATCGTTAACCAAGGGCTGGCCGCGCTTCTGGCACGACCTGCATGTGGCCGGAGGCATCTATGCCACTGTATTCCTGCTCGCCCTTGCACTCACCGGACTGACATGGTCGTTCTCATGGTACCGTACAGGCTTCTACGCCATGTTCGGAGTCGAGGCAAGCGCCGGGGGACACGGAGGTGGTCATGGAAGTGCAGAAAGCCACGGTGAAAGAGAAGGACGAGGAGGCGCTGAAGGCCGACGCCACCACAGTGACGGCAGCCACACAAGACGCGACAGCACGGCCGGAGACAACAGCGAGGCATACCACGGCCGACACAAGCACCATGCGGACAGCAGAACACACGGTGCCGGCAATGAAGCGCGCAATGCTGACAACGAAACAAACAGCGAAGGCACTGCCGCTGCAACGGCTTCTAAAACCGACACGCCGGTGACGGATACGGAAACAGACAACGGCGAAGAGCACACTGGCCGCCACGGCGGACACGGAAGACGCGGAGGCCGCGGCGCAGCATATCACCACTATCAGGACAGCACGGCAGCATACGCCGGGCATCACCCTGAAGACAGCCTGCACAGCCGACGCCACCGCCGCCACGACATTGCCGAGGCTGAGCAGATACAGGCCAATGCAGCCATGACTAATGCTACTGACGATAAACCTGTACAGACTGAAGAAACAAGGGCTATACGCGGCAGAAACAAAGCCAGCCGCAACAAAGGCTCATACGGCCGCAGCAGAGAATCTGCCGACTCCAAACCGAGACAGGCTATATATAAAGAGGTGACGGACACGGCGGCATCCGACACCATCATACAGGCAAGCCCCTACGCCCACTGGCAGGATGTCTTCGACAACCTCGCCAAGGCACATCCAGGTTTCCGCCAGATAACCATCTCCGACGGTTCGGCAAGCGTAGTGCCCGCAGGACGCAACAGTCTGCGCGCCGGCGACCGCTTCGACTTCGACTCCACGACAGGCAAGGTCATCGGCTGCAAGCCTTATTCAGTCCAAGAAAAGGGCACCAAGGTGCGCAGCGGTGTCTACATGGTGCATACCGGCAGCTGGGGCGGCATGCTCACACGCATCATCACCTTCATAGCCGCACTTCTCGGGACGACGCTGCCGCTCACCGGATATTATCTTTGGATAATGAAGAGGAGAAGAAAGGACAAGGCAAAGAAAGACAACTGATAAAACATGAAAGGCCAACAGGCCCTCGGAAAGCAACACCCCAAAAGTCGCACACCCGGCTTTTGGGGTGTATTTTTATACTAATCGGTAGAAAGTCAGATATTTTCCTTATCTTTGCAGACAAGTATAGAAAATGCAATAGTATAAAATTTACTAACCTTCAGCATAAACCGAAAAGACAATGATCAAGAACAAGTTTATCCGCCTGACAGCCGTCACGGCAGTGCTCGCAGCAGCCACGGCCGTCACGGCACAGGAATATCAGGTGAAAGTGAGCGAGGCGCAGGAGCCTATGGACCGCGGACAGTATGAGCCTACGTGGGAATCGCTACGCCAATACGAGACACCGGAATGGTTCCGTGATGCCAAGTTCGGCATCTGGGCGCACTGGGGACCGCAGTGCGTCGAGGGCTCGGGCGACTGGATGGCCCGCGAGATGTATATGGAGGGTACGGGCAAGTATAATCATCACCTCAAGCACTACGGCCATCCGTCGGAATTCGGTTTCAAGGACGTGCTGCCGCTGTTCAAGGCTGAGAAGTGGGAGCCGGAGAAACTCGTGCAGTTCTACAAGGAAATAGGCGCTGAGTATTTCTTCGTGCTCGGCAACCATCACGACAACTTCGACCTTTGGGACAGCCAATATCAGGAGTGGAACTCGGTGAACATCGGGCCGCGGCGTGACATCCTCGCCGGATGGGCGGCCGCAGCGAAGAAGGCCGGGCTGCCCTTCGGCATATCATTCCACGCCGACCACGCATGGATGTGGTACGAACCGGCGCGACGCTTCGACCTGAAAGGCGAGAAACGCGGTGTGAAATACGACGGATGGCTGACGAAGGAAGACGGATACCGCCCCAACGCCGACGGCACGGAGAAATGGTGGAAAGGGCTCGACCCGCAGAAGCTATACGCCCAGGACCACGACATGAGCCCCAAGATGTGGGACAACGGCGGAATACACAGCCAGTGGGGATGGGGCAACGGTGCCGTGATACCGACGGAAGAATACATCACCAACTTCTACAACCGCACGCTCGACGCCATCAACCGCTACTCGCCCGACCTGATTTACTTCGATGTCACCGTGCTGCCGTTCTACCCCGTAAGCGACGCGGGAATGAAGATCACGACGCACATGTACAACCACCATCTGAAGACGAAGACGGCCACGAGAACCCGCAACGGCGGCAATCCCGACCCGGGAGTGGTGTTCGGCAAGATACTCACCGACGAGCAGAAGCAGGCGCTTGTGTGGGACGTGGAACGCGGCGCGCCGAACAGAATCATGGAACAGCCATGGCAGTGCTGCAACTGCCTGGGCGACTGGCACTACAACACCGCCACATACGAGCGCGGGCGCTATAAATCGGCCGCAACGGTGGTGAAGCTGCTCGTCGACATCGTCAGCAAGAACGGTAACATGCTGCTCAACGTGCCGCTCCGCGCCGACGGAACGTTCGATGAGAAGGAAGAGGCCATACTCCGCGAGCTCGGCGCATGGATGAAGGTGAACAAGGAGAGCATAGCCGGCACGCGCCCGTGGCGCATCTTCGGTGAAGGCCCCATCGCCGACAGCGACATCGCCATCAACGCTCAAGGCTTCAACGACGGGCAGTATACCAAGGCCGGTGCCGACGAGATCCGTTTCACCGCCAAGGGAAACTTTATCTATGCCACAGCCCTCGCATGGCCCGCCGACATGACGGTGAGCATCCGCAGCCTCGCTGGCGAGAAGATACAATCGATAGAACTGCTCGGCTACGGAAAGGTAAAGTTCTCGCAAGCCGGCGGCAAACTCACCGTCACCCTGCCGGAGAAAGTCAACGCGATAGCGCCAGTGATGAAAATAAAAATGAAAAAATAAAAGTTTAGCAAAGGGTTGACTCTCCGGAAATATCCTGTTAACTCTTCAGAGATATCCCGTTGGTTTGTTGCCTGCCGCAGGTAACAAGTCTCAGAAGACCGGGATGGCTGTAAAAAAATAAATGTCCGCAGTGATAACAGGCATACACTGCGGACATTTTTCAAGTCTGTACCGGCTTTATCATACCGGATAGCAATTGTTTATAACAGCCGACATCAATTCCAGTCTCCTATCTCACCACCGATATTAATCTTTATCTGCTCCGGATCCTGCTCCAAAGTCACGCTGATGGTATGGCGCATACCGGGCTTATAACTGATTGTGCCTTCCATCAGATAACTTACATTGCCTATAACAACCTCCACCAACGGGCGCCGTGAAGTGATGCTCTGCGGCACAACTATCGCCTTGTACCTTGTTGCCGATTCCTGGAAACAGCGTATTGTGGAAGCCGATGAATACGAGTTCTTGCATGCGTCGCCGGTGGACAGACTTATAAGCGCGTCGGTCACGGTGTTGTATATATATACTTCCGTATTATCAGGAATGTCTCCGTTGTAGCTTTCTCCCTTTAAAAGCTCCACGTTCACGCAGGACAGTTTGTGGGCAAACTGCATCTTCACGGCATCGCTGGATGCTGCCACGTCTTTCACCGTTGCCCAAAGGAAATCGCTCATCGTATAGCCCTTGGCCGTGCTTTGGTCTGTGTTCACGCTGAACTGATAGTCCTCCACGTCGTTGATCTTTTTCGAATACGGATAGTAGGCATATATATTATGCTGTCCGGCATTCCAATAAACCTTACGCGGCGATGTCCATGATGTGCCGTTGAATGTAAACAGTTCGTTGTTCACGGCATTACCGCCCAGTTGAAGAACGTTGTCAGCTGCGGTGACATACACTCCGATACTGTCTGACTTTTCGAATGCGGTATCCGTGGCGCGTGTCCGGGCCGCCGGATGCACCGGCTGTAACTGTATCTCTCCATCGGCAGGAGTAAACATCAGTTCGTCCTCGTCATTGTTGCAGGCTGTAATGACAAATACACTCATTACCGCCAAAAGAAATCTTGTTGCTTTCATATCTTGTTACTTTTTGTTTTTTAATTCTTTTCTGATTTTCCTCACACTGTCACCCATTCTCTTTGCGTTCACTGTTTGCGGGGTGCGATGGGTGTTGCTGCCTGTAATGGCATTACCATTAAGCGAGGCATATTTCGCTCCGGAACGTGTCAGTCCGTCCCTGTCTCCCCATTTATTGGTGTCGTGGGCATAGAAATAGTCCATTGAGAAGCCTGTGCCGCTATATTCGCGTATGCGGCGCATTATGTCAAGGCGCGATATGGCATTGAAATACGGTATGCCGTAGTTCATACATGAGTTGTTCTCGCAGCGGAATATTCCACGCATGTATCCGTAGCCGCCTTCAAACACATCCACCTGATCGCTGTATCGCCGGTCGTAAATAAAGTCTGCCCATGGCACCTGCGACATTTTGGATGTAGCAGACAGATTCTGCATCCATCCCCTGTCGTGATATTCCCTGATAGCGGTCAAATCTTGCGACGTAGGCCATGCCTGCTTCCTGATATTCTCATCGCCGAGTTTTCCAAATCCGTGACCGCATGCCTCGTGCTGTACCACGCCGCGGGTGTCCTGCGGATATGGGCGGGTTGAGGGCGGGCAGAGACTCAAAGCACAGTTCCCGTCGAAATATGTTATGCCCTCATATTCGTTGCTGTTCGGGATGAGTATGAGCTGAGACTTCCAACGGTTGCTTTCTTCAAGCGGCGAATGGGCCACTGCATACCGGAACACCTCGTCTGTCTCTGTGAGCAGCTGGTTGCTTGTACATGTTGCTCCATCATATCCATAGAGCGTGCCAAAGCGGTTGTTTACGTATGTGTGCATCGTATTTACACCTTTCTCCTGTGAGAGCGGGAACGTGACGTACACATTGAAATAGTCGCGATGACTCTTGTAAGGCTCAACGCCGAAAAAGTATTCAATCTGTTCGCGCACCATGCTGAGATAATCGCCGTTGCCGATGCTCTCTCCGTCCCATCCGTCGCCCATGAACACGATGTCTATACCGCTGCCCTGCGAATGGGTTTGAAGCGTGAGATAACCATCTTCCTCATACTCATAGTCATACTGGCTGACGTCGCAATACGTCTCGTGACCGTCCATCTCAAATATGATGCGGTCCTGACGGTTCCCGTTGCCATGATTCATTTCTAAAATTGTCAACTGCAGTTCGGTCTTTCCTGTACCGGACGTCTTTGACAGGTGAACCCAGTCCGGCTGGTACTTCACAGTCCATGCTCCGTCGGCATTAAGAATGATGCTTTCACTATGTGCCTTGTTCAATGCGTTGGCATGGGCAGGACGACATACAAAGTTGGAATATTCGGCTATACGCTTAAACTCCTTCCATCCGTCTGCCTCCTTATATCTATCCACGCAGCCTTTGGGAACTTCCACAGTGAAGTTGTCTTTGTTGACACCGTAAAAGGCTCTGTCTCCAAGTACGGGAGGCTCTGTTCCCTCGCAAATAATGCTGCCTATACTGTTACAACCTTCAAAGGCTCTTTCAGCAATCAAGTCTACATTGACGGGGATTACAAGCCCTGTAATTCCGGAACAATCGCGGAAACAACTGGCCGGGATGCGAACAACATTCTTTGGCAACGTCAAAATACCTGTCAAATAAGGATTGCCAGTAAATGCACCTCCTTCTATAACTTGAAGTTCGTCATTAAATATTATTTTTGATATTTTTGTATTAAGGAATGCAATTTCACCAATCTTCCTTAAATGAGACGGGAAAACCAATTCACCACTTATATTTGAATTACAGAAAACCTCACGACCTATCTCCGTAACTCCAGCATGGAACTCTACATTTGAACATCCTGTACCCTTAAACATAAAATTAGGTATTGTAGTTAAGCAACGTGGAATAGTTATGGATCCTGTCATTTTACTATATCCCCAACTACCAGTAATCTTTTTCAAAGATGACGGGAAATAGAGTGAACCAGAGAAATCTCCATGCGGAGCTGTAGCTTCTATAATTCCATCTGGCAGATGTAAATCACCGGTGAACGAAGCGGCATTGCCAAAGTTTGACTTTAAATAGCGCAAAGAGTATGGAAGACTCATCTCACCCATAAATTTCGCGCCATCCCATCCACCAAAAGCCCAATCATCAATGTACACAACCCCCTCCGGAAGATTCAGATTCGATACCAAAGAACCTGCACCGGCAAAGCAGTCGCCACCTATACGTACTACACTCTTTTCCGGAAACACAAAATGACGCATTGTCTGTGTAGGAAGACTGCATAAGTTTCCATCATCTATTGTTGCTTTGGCAAGGTTATAGTCTGTGATATGTGTACAATGTTCCTTTACCCATCTCAGGTCATCGCCGTTTATATTGCCTGTCACTTTCAATGCCGTAACTTTGTCTGCCTCAATTCCCCGCGAAGCCAACACTTGTGACAGCGTACCTGCTACAGGAACATCCACCACAAGATATTGTCGCACCAATCCGTCATGCAGGTCGGCATCGTCAAGCCATGCCACGATATCATCTGCAGAAAGGTCGAATGTATACTCGCCTGTCGATGTGTTCCTGTTGACCGTAACAGTGAAATTGTGCATCTTGCCACCAACAAACCGGACGGTTTCGCTCTTGACAAGTCCATAATTCTTGCCGTCAACGGTAATGTTCAGCACACGCTTGCCGGCCGCTATGGTCTGCGGAACAACTACGGCACGCCACATATTATTATATACAAGAGGGGTTACGACATCCGGTTCTGTACCCTCTTTCATAGTCACCTCGCCTGTCTGCAAGTTAACTGTTGAGGCAGTAACGACATTATCAATAAGAACTGTCTTTTCCAATTGCGCCCATTCCGAGGCATCAAAGCCCGTGCCCATCTGCAACTGTACGGTTATTCCGGCCATCAGGTGGCTGTAACGTAACTGTATACACTCTGTGGTTGGTTGCACCTTTTCTGCTTTAGCCCACAGCAAGTCACTCTGTTCATAGTTTGATTTGTCAGCCGTTGTTCCGTCCTGATCGGCATATACCGAGAACTCATGCTCTGTAACGCTTTGCATGGCTGCATCGAAAGGATAATAGCCATAGAAGTCTGCGGGAGTATTTTTGTTTGCCCAGTATATCTGATAGTTGGCAGCCCAGCCGACACCGTTGTAGTCGAACCGTACATTATCGGCGCGGTTACCTTTCATCAACAGATTTCCGGGTGTTCCATCCGAATTATAGTCCACAATAAACAGTCCCACGGCATCGCCATCCTGAAATCCGTTATCTGTGGCACGGGTGGATACTCCCTTTACCGGATATTCCGCACTGATATTGATAGGCATGTCGCCGTCGGAGCCGACAAACAGGCTTGTCTCTTCGGAGCACGATACCATCATGCCCACAACAGTTAGTATGGTAATAAATATCTTTTTCATCGTGCTTGTCTTTTCTTTGTGTTATACTTAACTTTGCGTTTCAAATTCTTAAGCGGGGAGCTTTTCACTATGCAGGGAGCATTGCCCTGTATTGAACCGGAAACGTTACCTATCGAACCGCTGCGGGTGAGGAACTTGTCGCCCATCTCCCTGCTGTCCTTGCTTACGAAAGTCTCGAAGTCAAACTTCTCTCCGGCATAGTCGAGTATACGCTCAACCATGGCCTGACGAGATATCGTGCTGTAATAAGGAACATTGTTGTTCATACAGGAATTCAATTCCGAACGGTAAATTCCATCGCTATGCATGTGTGCCCCTTCATAGATATCGACTATATCCTGATATCTGTCATCAAATATCAAATGTTTCCAATCTATATCCTTATATTTGCCATTTAGCGAGACATTACGACTCCATCCTATACTTTTATATGCTTCCACGGCATCTGCATGCGTACAGCACGTACAGGGACAGTTTCTAATATGGGCTCTATGGTATATGTACTCATCGTCCAACTTACCAAACCCATGACCGCCGGCTTCATGCTGTATCAATCCGCGGAAGTCGTTAGGATAGCCGTATCTGCTGTGGGGAACGGCCGCAATAGCAGCTCCGGATATCCACATGCTTGTCAATCCTTCATAAACATCGCTATTGAGAATGGAGATTATCAACGTCTGGTTTACATTCTCTGCGGTGACAACCGAACCGGTTACATCGTTCAACACGTATGCCATCATGTCGTCGAAATTGACTTTAAGGCGCCCGTTATCACCGGCCCCGTATGTCGTGTCAAACTTTGTCGTGCGCCAGATGTTTACATTCGAGCATACACCACTTTCGTAAGACAACGGGAAATCCACATACACATCGAAGTAGTCCTTGTATGTCTTATATGGCTCAATGGCAAAGAAGTATTCCATGCCTTCCCTTACATCGTTAAGGTAACTTTCTGTCGATATGTCTTCCGCATCATAGCCATCGCCGATAAACACGATATTGATGCCTTTACCCTTAGTATGTCTCTGCAATTGCAGCTGACCATCCTCATCGTGTTGATAATCGAATTGTTCCACCTTATAATAACATGTTATCGGCTTGCCATCCTCATCGACTTTATCTTGCAAAGTAAACACAACGCTGTCCTCACGGTTGGCGGAGCCATGCGCCATGACATCGATGCTCACGGTCAATTCCGTCTTTTTGCTACCGCTTGTCGCGCTGACATGTACCCAAGAAGGACAATGAGTCATAGTCCAGTCGCCGTCAGAATTTAGTATTACAGTTCTGGTAGTTGCCTTATTGAGACACTTTGCTATCATTGGCCTGCATACGAAATTGCGATAAGCGGATATTCTCTTAAACTCACGCCACCCCGGAGCATTACGGTAAGCCTCAACAGAACCTTCGGGAACAACAAGCGTAAAATTATTCTTTTCTATACCTACAAAGTCTCCGCCTTCTACCAAAGGCGGTGTCTTTGCGTTACACTGTATATAATCCAACGACCAGCATCCATACATGGCATTATTCCATATTTGTGTAAGGTTTTCAGGAAGAATTATCGCATTAAGTTTATCGCATCCTTCAAATGCACGTTCTTTAATTTGTACCACGGTAGACGGTATTGTCAGCGTATCCTGTAAAGATTTACACCCATTAAACACATCACCTTCTATTATTTCCAGTTTATCAGGTAATGACACATGAGAGTAATTCGTTCCGGCAAAAGCCCTAACACCAATCTTCTTTATTGTTGCAGGAAGTTTCAAATCACCTTTCAAAGAACCGACATTCCAAAATGCCTCAAACCCAATTTCCTCTATTCCTTCCGGGAAATAAATAGATGTAGGTTTACCTCCCAAACCATTTACTTTCTTTATTCCTTGTGGAATAATCACATCACCTGTCATATTGGGAGCCGCAAATTTATTCAGTTCCGTCAATCCCTCAGGAATACGTATCGTTCCTGTGAGACGAGGGCAATTGTTAAAGGCATCACCAAGATATTTCATGTGATGAGGCAGAACCAACTCTCCTGAAGGATAACTGATCCTACTATCATTATTACCAAAAATGCCATTACCTATATATACCACACTGGAGGGAATATAGATTTCTCCTGTCAAATTGTTCGGCTTATGTCCATATCCGCCAAATGCGCAATGACCTATACATTTGAGCCCCTCTGGAAATATCAGCGAACCGCGCAAAGGACATCCGGCAAAAGAACTGTTGCCTATTCCTTGAAGATGATCCGGCCACACCACATATTGGAGATAATCCATATCCGCAAACGCAGCTTCTGGCAGATAATCATCACCTTCAACGGGGTAAGCTTCATTGGGTTCTCCCCAACCACTTTCCCAATGGAAGTTTGGCATACGTTTCGTTCTCAAATCCTTTAGATTGACAGCTTCAAGATAAGGAATATGCTCACGGATAAATTGGAAGTTTTCATTTTTATCTATACATCCGGTGAGCTTCAAGTTCTTGATAAGGCTTGGGTCTTCTATTCCCATGCTCTTTATCACATCACCAATATATTCTCCTTCGTTCACATGCACGGTGATATATTCGCGGGCGGTGCCATTGTGAGATAGAGGATCGTTTTCCCAATTTACAATTGCATCTGAAAGAAGATTAAGCTCATAGTCACCGGTTTCCAAAGACTTGTTTACTTCAATCGTGAACTTATGGAGCTTGCCACGATAGTATTCCATATTCTCCTGCCGCTTAAACTCCACGGCCTTGCCGGCTATGGTAATGGCAAACAGGGCTGAACCCGCATTTACTGTCTGCGGGAGCACCACGGCACGATACTTTCCCTGATATTCCTGAGGTATTATTCCCGTATCGGATGCACTGCCTGTACAATCAACGGAACCGTCACTGAGATTGACAGTGCCGGACATCACGACATTCTGCACCAATACGCTGCGCTCTGCTTCAGCCCATTCATTTTCATCAAAGCCATAGCCCTCTACAAGCGAGACCTCTATTCCGGCCATGATATGGTTATGCTTAAGTATAATCGCGGCATCTGTGGGCACAATGTTTTCGGCCTTAGCCCAAAGGAAGTCGCTCTTCTCATAGCCGCTCATGGTTTCCCCTGCAGGAGTGTCGCGCTGGTTGCGCTCTATCGAAAAAGGCTGCTCCGTAATGCTGGTGAGCTGCGTTATAAAAGGATAATAGCCGTAGACATCCACCGGTGTCGTGCTGTCTTTCCAATAAAGCTGATAAGAACCTGTCCATTTATAATTCTTGTCGTCGTATGTGAAGCGCACGTTGTCGGCATGATTTCCTGTAAGTTGCAATGTTGGTGCCGAGGATTCATTTTCATAGTTCACCACAAACACACCTATCTGGTCGCCGTCGGCAAAGCCGTTGTCGTTTGCACGGGTAACGTTCTCCTGCTGTATGGTGGCCTGCAAGCTAAACGTTTTATCAGAATGTACGGCATCGCTCATAAGATTATCCGTACAGGCAGACAGCAAGGTTATAGAGGCTATAACTGCCCCATAGCCCTTACACCTTATTATATTATATAAAATGTTCTTTTTCATAATCCTTTTCTCTTATTGTGGGATTTCTATTTTATCATTCTGCTTGAATGTGTTGAAGTCAAACCGGCCTCCACTTGCCTCCATTATTCTCCTTACAAGTATCTCGCGGCTGATAGTGTTGAAATACGGTATGAACTGATTTCCCATCACGCTAACATTCTCCGAACGGTATGCCCCGCGTGAATGATTGAGTGCACCTTCATAAGCATCCACAATCTGTGCGTATTTCTCATCAAAAATAAGATGATACCATGGCAAATCCACCGGTTTATTGCTGTTACTTACATTCTGCCACCAGCCGAGACCACGGTTTCGCTCGTATGCGTTCCTCATATTACAACCGGGACACTGGCATGCTTTCAGGAAAGTAAAATGATTTACATGTTCCGGACCGAGCTTACCGAAAGCCGTTCCCGCCAGTTCATGCAAAATAAAGCCTTGCTGGTTAAAAGGATATTGTTCATTACTCTTTGCCATCCACGAAATGGCGAGACCTCTGTTGTCATTTTCGTAAATGTCAGTCTTGTTGTCTCCGGTCCTGTTGCTGTTACGCAGCACGAGTATTGTTGCATTCCCCTCATTACCATTGACACCCACTCCATACTTACGGGCATAGTCGAGCACAAGGTCACTTTCTTTTTCCCACCAATTATCACATACAAACTTACGCAATCCGTCTGTACCGGATTCCGGCGAGCAGGCAATTGCTGTGGACACAGTAAAATAATTGCGATATGATTTCAGAGGCTCTATGCTGAAGAAATGCTCCATCTGTTCTTTCATGTCGTTCAGGTATTGTCCTGATGCAATATCGTCGGCATCATATCCTTCTCCCACAAAGAACAATGGTATTGCTTTCGAGCCTGCGGTAGCTGTCTGCAATGTAAACATCTGATCTTCCTTGACAGCAGCTGTCACTTGTCTTACGTCTGTGTAAGTGGTGTAGTCATGATTTTTAAGACGGAACACAACCCGTCCTTCCCTTGTTTCACCACTATTAGCACTTACTGTAATCTTCACTTCCGTTTTCTTGTCATTGCTGGACGATGGAGTTACAGTAACCCATGACGGGCATTCTGCTACTTCCCATGCACCCTCTGAACGTACAATGCCTTCACGTGTAACGCCTTTTTCCATACATTTTATACTTGGAATGTTGCAGGCAAGCTCACGGTGAGGAGTTATGTTCTTAAAAGTGTTCCATAAAGGGGTATTGCGATACAGTTCAACGGACTTCTCGGGTACTTCAAGAACGCACTTATCTTTTGCAACATCTCTGAATGGGTCACCATCCTGTACGTTAGGCGGTGTTTCTGCAAGACAAACAACAGTCTGAAGATAACCACAATTAAAAGCACCTTCACCAATATATGTCACATATTTAGGAATTGTTACAGTTGTATACATATTTCCATTTGCAAATCCTCCCGGAATAACCTCAATTTTTGATGGTAGCGTTATCTTGGTTAAATTATTCCCTGTAAAAGTTTCTCTACCAAGGTCAAGACAATTCTCCGGAATTATCAAATCTCCTTCTAATCCAGCATACATAAATGCACGAGATCCTAATTTCCGTAATTTAGAAGGCAACGTAATCTGAAACGGTAGACTTGCATCATAGAAACATCCTTCTTCTATTACCTCCAAATCATCATTGAAAGTAAGTGAACTGTAGCTATTAGCTATTCTTCCTAATGTTTTTATTCCTGCCGGTAATGTTAATGCAATGCGATGCTTCATTGATACACCAAGTCCGGAAAGTGATGTTATGCCTTGTGGTATTTCTATTTCGCCAACAAAACTTCCATTGCTGCCAAGGCCATCAATACCAGGAATTCTCTTCAACTTTGACGGAACATGGAACGTTCCATAGAAGTTAGGACATCCACTGACACCTCCCCATTCTTTAATGTTATCAGTAAGATTAAACTCACATTTCCAATGGCTTCCTATCCATCCCAATGTGTCAAGTGACTGCGGAAGCACCAACTCCACATTGTTAAAATCATTATAACTGAAACAACCGTCATATATGCGTGTAACACCCTCAGGAACGACCAATGTCGTATTCATCAGCTTTATATGATTCAATGCTTCCGGTCCTAAAATCCTTAATGACTTAGGAAGAACGATTGTACGGATATTATCATTATGATTGAAAGCATTATTAGGTAAAGCATCATCACTGAAATAGTCACGCCATCCACCTCCATTTATCCATTCATGATAAAGATATGCGTGCTTTATTTTTACGTCATTGAGATTCAAATGCTTCAAGTTCTTCATCTCATCATTCATAAACGTAAAGTCTTCTGTGGTCAGCACGCCCGTTACTTTCATATTCTGCATTTCCTTGTAATCGTAACCTGCGGCTGCAATACTTTCTTTGAGTTTTCCTTGTTCGGGACAGTCAATGATTACATATTGATTCTGCGCAAAACTGTGAGAAGTCTCGTCGTTCACCCAGTCGGTAATGCCTTCATCAGTAAAAGCAATAGTATATTCACCCGTGGCCGCACTCTTATTGACGGTGAGGGTGAAGTTGTGCATCTTGCCACCCACATATTTCATGGGCTCGGTCAGGGTGTGGCTGTAAGTATTACCATCGATAGTGATGCTTACAAGCGTCTTCCCCGCCGCCACGGCCTGCGGTATTACAACGGCACGGTAACGGTCGGATGACTGCGGAAGCATCTGTATGTTGCGGTCGGCACTGCCCACAAGTGTCAGCATTGCTGTTTGCAGATTGAAGTCGCATGTACGTATGGTATTGTCAACCGATACTGTCTTATTCACTTTTTCCCACTCGATATCAGTCATGCCGTCACCTTTTTTAAGGGTGACACACACTCCGGCCAACTGATGATGATAGTTGATGACTATTTGGTCGGTGGTCGGTTGCACTTTCTCTGCTTTGCCCCACAACAGGTCGGAAGTCTCGTAATTGGATATCTCACCTTCCTGCGACAGTAAGTTCTGCTGCCAGCTCACCTCAAAACGGTAAGCCGACGGATCTCCGATGGCATTTATTCCGGGATAATAGCCATAGACGTCAACAGGAGTACGGTTGTCACGCCAGTATATTTCAAGCGGAGCTGTCCATTCGTATTTATCTCCGTCAAACGTATAGAGCACATTGGATGCCCTGTTGCCGCTGGCGGCCAATGTTCCCGGCGCATCATTCTCATAATCCACGATATATATGCCCATCCGGTCGCCGGTCACGAACCCATAGTCTGATGCACGAGTCACATTGTTTTGTATTATGTTGCCCGAGAGCGCGATAGGCTTGCCCGCTTCCGAACCATTATCGTCGAAGAGACGGTCGGTGCATGCTATGGTAAACAAGCAGCACAAGCCTAAATAGATAAATGTTATTGGCTTTATTCTCATTTTACACGTATTTTTTGTCCATTGATAATGTATATTCCCTTTGGCAGTTGTTTCAATACCTCACTCAGAGACTTCTGTTCATATAGCTTTCTTCCGTTCAGATTATAGACATTCACTTTCCTGTCGGACGAAAGGATATCATTTATGGAAGTGTCTATCTTAAACGTTCCCGTTACGGTTATATCCATTGCTGGCATTGTTTCGGGAATATCACTCCAGCCGCTGAACGTATATCCATCTTTCTCGGGAGCAGCCTCAGGCGTTATCGTTTCACCAAATGCAATGTCTACAACCTTATAAACTTCACCGTCAACAAGATAGGTCAACTTATAAGTATTAACCGTGAATGTTCCCGTTACGGTTATATCCTTTGCTGGCATCGTTGCAGGTATATCACTCCAGCCACTAAACGTATATCCTTCTTTAGCAGGAGCAGCCTCAGGCGTTATCGTTGCACCAAATGCATATTCAACAACCTTATAAACTTCTCCGTCAACAAGATAGGTCAACTTATAAGTGTTAATAGCAAACGTTCCGGTCACGGTTATATCCTTTGCTGGCATCGTTGCAGGTATATCGCTCCAGCCGCTGAATGTATGTCCCTCTTTCTCGGGAGCAGCCTCAGGCGTTATCGTTGCACCAAATGCCATGTCTACAATTTTATAAACTTCACCGTCAACAAGATAAGTAAGTTTATAAGTATTAACAGTGAATGTTCCAGTTACGATTATATTCTTTGCCGGCATCGTCGCAGGTATATCACTCCAGCCGCTGAACGTATATCCTTCTTTAGCTGGAGCAGCCTCAGGCGTTATCGTTGCACCAAATGCCATGTCTACAATTTAATAGACTTCACCGTCGACAAGATAGGTCAACTTATAAGTATTAACCGTGAATGTTCCCGTTACGGTTACGTCATGTGCTGGCATCGTCTCAGGTATATCGCTCCAGCCGCTGAACGTATACCCTTCTTTCTCGGGAGCGGCCTCGGGGATTATCCTTTCTCCGAAAACCATGTCAACGGTCTTATACGTCTCACCATCGACTATATAGGTTATTTTATGCGTATTTATTACTTTCAGGTCAAAAGCCTCTTCCACAGTCTTCGTCACATTCGAGCCGACACCTTTATTGCCGCTTGTGGCAAGTTCGCCCGGAAGAATAGTGACGATACCCTCCGTCTCCTGTGATGATACGTATACTTTCGCTATTGTACCGGCGGTCTGATTGAAATCCGTCAGCATGCTGTTGAAAACAATGAAGCGCAACGAACCATCCTTTTGCAGTGTCGGCTTACCGTATATGCCATGGCCGTTTGTGATAAGTCCTTCTGCATTACATTCTACAACAGGATTATTATTACCGTCAAGAGAGAAACTTATATTCTGCGGAAGCTTCACGTTTATTATGGCCGAGCAGTATATCTTACTGTCCTGTCCGGATAAGTCGACGTTAAAATAAAACTTGCCTTTCTCTTCGTCAAGCCTGATGTCGCTTATCGAGAAGCATCCTCCGGCAGCGGTCACATGATGTTTTGCTCCGACAACTCCGCCGAACTCACCACCGTCTCCCCAGTCGCCTATTCCCACATCAAGTCCGCTTTGCGGGCTTTTAATGTTGTTCAGGATGATGTTTGCCAGTTCCTGTAAGTCCGCATCATCTATCTTCTTGTCACCGTTAAGGTCGTGCGCGGAATTATACGCGGCATTGTTCAACATGTCCGATGCAAGCTTCACCATGTCCGACAGCGTTATTTCTCCGTCGCCATTGATGTCTCCCTTATATTTGCCGCTATCCGCATATACAAGGATTACGGCCATCGAAAATAGTAATGATAAAAAGATTTTCTTCATCTGGTGTCTTTAATAATTATTGATTGTCAATAGATTAAGTATTTATTATGCTATATCCGTGATGCCGGTAATGCCCATAACGGTGAGCATCTGAAAGTTAAAGTAGATTGTCCCATTTGTTTTTGCTCATATATTTATTTGTGCCGATAGAACTCCCAGTGTCGGCATTAATAAAAAGTGAACTTAAACGACTATAAAGAAAAAAGCGTGGAGATCCGTACCTGTTGCCCGTTCCACTGCCTGAGGCCTTCGCATTGCCCGATGTTGTTGAACGAGCAACGCGAAACCCACGCCGATGTGTTTATATAATCATCCCTACGCCACACACTTACCATGACGGATATGGTAACGATGATACCATACCGCATGATGTATGCAGAGCAAGGGATGTCTATAAAACATCCCATGAGCATCTACCGTTGCTATGTCCATGACAACATCTGAAAGTTGCGAAGTTTCAAGCAGTCAAGAACAAAGCGTCAAAGTAAACGCCTTTATACTATATAGTGACTCCCAGTCCCTGA
>CAJMSE010000017.1 GCA_905216025.1 uncultured bacterium
CAATCCTTCCCCCACGGATTGCGCCCAGATTGATTTGCCATCCGCCAAGGCACCGCCAAACAGGTACACTTATATCTATAAAGACTACTTTGCTGCAACTGCAGGACAATCCCCAGCGGCTCAACGGCATAAAAGAAAAAGGAAACCGAATGCTATTCAGTTTCCTTTCTGTACGCCTGCAGGGGTTCGAACCCTGGACACCCTGATTAAGAGTCAGGTGCTCTACCAACTGAGCTACAAGCGCATCTTTAACGTTGCGGGCGAGACTATTTCTCGTTTGCGGGTGCAAAGGTAGTGCATTTATTTCTAACCGCCAAATATTTTCCCGCTTTTTTGCATTACATGCGCTGCTTTTCTTGTTTTCAGAGGTATATAATGGCTGGTTGTAGCACATTGCCACATAATACTATTAATAGGTATATAAGTGGCGGCTATCCGTACCTGGCGATGCGGCGGAGCCTCCGTGAAGGTGCAACGAGGCCGTTTTGATGATGCAACGGAGCCGCTTTGACGATGCAACGGATTGTCCGCCATGAGGGTCTGCCTGCTTTCAAACGCGTTTGTGCCAGCTATCAAAAATGTTTTTGACAGCTGAGCTAACTCTTTATGACAACTGAGACAGACCGAGCCGATTCTTTGTCAGGACAGACTCGTTTGGCACACTGTTTGCAATAGAGCACATAAAGAACATCAAACAATAACATAACATGCAGAAAGGTAATATCGGGGTTACGACAGAGAACATTTTCCCCGTCATCAAAAAGTTCTTGTATTCAGACCATGAGATTTTCCTCAGAGAGATGGTATCGAACGCCGTGGATGCCACGCAGAAGATAAAGACTCTCGCAGACAAGGGCGACTTCAAAGGTGAAGTGGGCGACCAGACGGTCAGAATCAGCATCGACGAGAAGGCCGGAACAATCACCATCAGCGACCATGGTATCGGAATGACCGAGGAGGAGATTGACAAGTATATCAATCAGATTGCCTTCTCGGGCGTAAACGATTTCCTCGAGAAATACAAGGACAACGCCAACAACATAATAGGACACTTCGGACTCGGATTCTACTCGTCGTTCATGGTGAGCAAGAAGGTGGAAATCATCACCAAGAGCTACAAGGACGGCGCAAAGGCCGTGAAGTGGAGCTGCGACGGCAGCCCTGCATACGAGATTGACGAGGCAACCAAGGAGGAGCGCGGCTCGGACATAATACTCTATATCGACGACGACTGCAAGGAGTTCTTAGACAAGAACAAGATTCAGGAACTGCTCAACAAGTACTGCAAGTTCATGCCCGTGCCCGTCGCTTTCGGCAAGAAGACGGAGTGGAAGGACGGCAAGAGCGTCGAGACGGACGAGGACAACGTCGTCAACAACGTGGAGCCGCTATGGACAAAAGCACCGAGCACGCTGAAGGACGAGGACTACAAGTCGTTCTACCGCACGCTCTATCCGATGCAGGACGAGCCTATGTTCTGGATTCACCTCAACGTAGACTATCCCTTCAACCTCACGGGTATACTCTATTTCCCGCGCGTCAAGTCAAACATCGACCTGCAGCGCAACAAGATTCAGCTCTACTGCAACCAGGTGTTCGTCACCGATCAGGTGGAAGGCATTGTGCCTGAGTTCCTCACTCTGCTGCACGGAGTCATTGATTCGCCAGACATTCCACTCAACGTAAGCCGCTCGTATCTGCAGAGCGACCGTGACGTGAAGAAGATTTCAACTTACATCACGAAGAAGGTCAGCGACCGCCTTCAGAGTATCTTCAAGGAAGACAGGAAGGGATATGAGGAGAAATGGGACGACCTCAAGCTGTTCATCAACTACGGAATGCTGAGTGAAGAGAGCTTCTACGACAAGGCAAAGGACTTCGCCCTGCTGAAGGACTGCGACGGAAAGCACTTCACCTTCGAGGAATACAAAACCCTGATAAAGGACAACCAGACGGACAAGGACGGACAGCTCGTATATCTCTACTCTACAAACAAGGACGACCAATACAGCTATATCGAGGCTGCCAAGGCCAAGGGATACAGCGTGTTGCTGCTCGACGGACAGCTCGACGTGCCGGTGGTATCGATGCTTGAGCAGAAGTTTGAGAAGAGCCGGTTCATCCGCGTGGACAGCGACATCGTGGAGCGGCTCATCGCCAAGGAGGACATGAAGAAGAACGAACTGGGCGACGACGAGCGTGACAATCTGTCATCGGTATTCCGCTCGCAGATTCCCGCCATCGACAAGGCTGAATTCTACGTCGAGGCACAGAGCCTCGGAGAAGAGGGTGCCCCCGTGACGATAATACAGAACGAGTATATGCGCCGCATGAAGGACATGAGCCGCTACCAGCCGGGCATGAGCTTCTACGCCCAGATGCCTGACAGCTACAGCCTCATATTGAACAGCGACCATACGCTGGTGAAGAAGGTGCTCGACGACTGCAAGGCAAAGACCGCCGGCGAGCTCAGCCCGATAGAGAGCGAACTGAAGGGACTGGAGGCACGTCTTGCCGCAATACGCCAGATGCAGGACAAGAAGAAGCCCGAGGAGATAACCCAGGAAGAGAAGGACGAGCTGAGCAACACCGAGAAAGCGATAAGCACGGAGAAGGACAAGAAAAAGAGCGTGCTGAGCAAGTATGCCGGCGGAAACGACATCGTGCGCCAGCTCATCGACCTCGCACTGCTGCAGAACGGCATGCTCAAGGGTGCCGCCCTCGACGCATTCCTCAAGCGTTCGGTAAGTCTGATAAAATAAAGACACAGGGTAACGCCTAAAACCAACCGGCCCCTGACATTCCGAAAGGATGCCAGGGGCCGGTCTTTTTATATTTCCACTTTCTATCTGAGCCTGAGTCCGTCGCCCACCCTTATCTGATAGTCGGGCGACAGCCTGTTCATCGTGTAGAGGCTCTTTAGTCTTATGCCGTAGAGCTGGGCTATGCTGTACATCGACTCGCCCGGCTTGACATAGTGAAGACGGCCCTTATAGTTCTTGGGGGCCTTGGTCTTCTTCTTCTTCAGATATACGAACTCTCCTTCTTCGAGCACGTCGTTCTTGTTGCGTTCATTGTACTTGGCCAGCGAGCGGTATGATATGCCCACCTCAGCGCCGATGCTCCGGAAGGTGTCGCCGCGCCGCGCCTTCACGTAATAGTTCTTGTTGAAACTGAATATGCGGTGCAGGCTTCCGCCGTTCTGCGGCATATCCTTGCTGCGGCGCGCGTAGAACTTGTCGTAGCTCTTTGCCTTGTCGTATTCATAGAGCCTATACAGCTGGATGATATCGATAAGGCGGTTGGCATACTGGGGGTTGGTAGCATATCCGGCAGCCTTCAGACCATGGGCCCACCCCTTGTAATCGGTTGGCTTCAGACTGAAGAGCTTGCGGTATCTCTGGCCGTTGGCCAGAAATTTGGAATGGTCTTCGTAGCTCTCATACGCATTGCGGTATGCCCGGAAACACTCGTTCTTGGCATCATCGTCGTGATATACGGCGGCTCCCTGCCATCCATGGCACTTTATCCCGAAATGGTTGTTTCCCTTTGTGGCGAGACTGCTAAGCCCGGCACGCGACTCAAAGAGTCCCTGGGCAAGAGTAATGCTGGCCGGAATGTTGTATTTCAGCATCTGCTCGATGGCAAGATCCTTGTACTGGTTTATATACTGCTGGTATGCCTGATTCCATCTCATCTGTGAATGGACTGCCGAAGACAAGAGGCTGAGGCCGAGAAGCAGAAGGTATCGCATCTTCATCAATTATCGTTTTAATGAGTACAAAAATAGGAAAAATAATCCACTTATCGCAGATTATTTGCTAAATTTGCACTAAAAGCCAATCATTATGGAAGAAAGAATAATAAAGTCGGTAATCAAGGTGTGCCGCATGGAAGAGTTGCCGTCCGATGAACAGTCACTGATAAGAAAGGCCATAGAGGCTACCGGACGGTCGTATTCAAAGTATTCGCACTTCTCCGTTGGTGCTGCCGCGCTGCTCGACAACGGCCAGGAGGTCATCGGATGCAACCAGGAGAATGCAGCATTCTCGGTAACTATATGCGCAGAGCGCACTGCTCTCTTCGCCGCCGGGGCGCAATATCCGGAGAATGCTGTGACGAAGATTGCCATCGCGGCCGCCAACGCAGACGGCCTTTTAGACGAACCGATAACACCTTGCGGCAGTTGCAGGCAGGCACTGATTGAAACCGAACAGCGCTTCGGCCGCGAAGTATGCATCCTGCTGTACGGCCGGAAGCATGTCTACCGCATCGACGGGATAAAGAATCTGATGCCGCTGTCGTTCACCGAAGAGGTGTTGTAAGCCTGACGTAAGGTCACGGATATCACTTGCGGCGCACTCCGGTTGGTTCTGGCGCCACAAACTGATAGCATCCGATATCTGGAGCGTCACCGCGCGGCCTGCCGTTACGGTCCGTCCGGAAGTCCATAAGTGGAAGGGCTGCGCCACGCGCGGTTGAGAGAGAGTCGAGACGGAAGTCGTACCGGAGGTTATCCTCGTCTATCATGACGAAGTGAGCCTTGCCTTGCACGGTGTCTTTGGCTGTCTCCCATATCACATTATTATATGCTCCCGACTCTAAGTTCGCACTGTCGGGCTTTTCTGTGCGCAGTATCGAGTTGCTGAAATAATAGTTGAAAGCAACCGTCGAGTCTTTTACCTCGCCGAAGATGACGTCTTTGGCATAACCCGTTATCAACGAGTTGTAACACTCGAACATGTCGAGTGGATAGTCGTAATCCTTCGAGAAGTTTGCAAAACGCAGGGCTGCACCACGTTCGGAACTGAACGGATAGAACTGCGCGATGGTGCAATAGACCATGAGGGTTGAGCCGCCGCAGATGTCGACGCAATTGCCGAGGGTGTTTGTAATCTGGCAATTGGACATGAAAATATTGGAGTTGTATGCCGACAGGCCAGAGCCTTTGCAGTTATGGATTGTCACATTCTCAAGCATGAGCCGGTATTCGTCTGTACTACGACCGGTCGAATCGCACATGATACCGTACTCGCTGCTGTGTATATCGGCATTCCTTATGCTGTTGCCGGTTGACGACGGATGGATGCGTATGCCCCTCCACTGACCGCTGACGCGGTCGTACGGCAGGTAATCGAACATGCGGTCGGTGCGGTCGCCACGGAAGACGACATCCTGACCGGCGGCATCGGAATTCACAATGAGCCGTCCATAGACATCAAGTCCGGCACCGGCACTGAAATAGAGAGCCGACGGATAGTTTATCGTCAGCGTCGCACCCTCGTCGACGGTGATGCCGCGACGCACCACAATGGGCTTTACGGTTGATATGACCGTATCCCGACGTATGACAAGGGAGTCGCAGAACAGAGCATCCCATGAATAGGCACGGAGGCAGACGCCCTGCTCCATCCCGCTCTCAAGCACAAACAGCAGGTCGTCTTCAACGAGTTGGGGCTCGTCGGCCTTGTTCTCGGCCGATGTCAGTTCAACAAAAACCCTGATGCTGTCACCTCCACGAACCTCAACATTGCTTATCTGACTGCCAAGGGAATTGTCGAGATATTCGCCGTCTACATTCACCCGGAATCCGGTCTGGTTGCCACGGCGGAGACGCACTTGCCTGATGCGCAGGCCGTCATCATTCCTGTTATAGACCATGAACGAACGTGTAGACGTCGGGACGGTGCTGAATATGGTGTCCAGCGATACTGTATCCTGTGAGAAAGAAAGGGTGTCAGACCGGCTTGTGCTGAATGAATCGTCGTCAGTACAAGCTGTCAACACTGTCATGGACACCGCTGCAATCAAAAAAAATAGTCGTTTCATCTTATTGATAAAACGACTATTCTGTCTTTTTATTGTGCTGTTATTACTTGCCGCCGAAATAACGCTTGTACAATCCCATGAATCCGGCACAGTGACGGGCCTCGTCCTTAGCCATCTCATGAACGGTATCGTGGGTTGCATCCATACCAGCTGCCTTTGCGTTCTTTGCAATGCGGAACTTATCCTCGCACGCACCCTTCTCTGCTGCGATACGAGCCTCAAGGTTGCTCTTTGTGTCTCCGAGGACATCGCCAAGCAGTTCGGCGAACTTTGAAGCGTGCTCTGCCTCCTCGAAAGCATAGCGCTTGTAAGCCTCAGCTATCTCGGGATAGCCCTCGCGGTCGGCCTGGCGGCTCATGGCGAGATACATTCCCACCTCGCAGCACTCTCCGTTGAAGTGTGCATTAAGGTCAGCTATCATCTCTTCGTTAGCTCCCTCGTTCTTGGCAGCACCGAGAACGTGCACTGTTGCGAACGTAGCTTCACCGTCAGCGGCCATTTCTGTGAACTTTGAGGCCGGAGCCTTACACAGCGGGCACTTCTCCGGTGCCGCATCACCCTCATATATGTAACCACATACTGAGCAAATAAACTTTTTCTTCATACTTGTATTTGTTTTAATGAAACATATCTCATTATCATGCAAAGTTAGCAAATAACATGCATCCGGACAAACTTTGCAGACTTTATTTTGCAACTTATTTCTTCCAGCGGGCGTTGTTCCTGAGAACAAATTTTATCTTCTTCCCCTTTGGAACGACAGGCTTTTCCCACTCTCCGGCAAACAGCTGGATGGTCGTTTTCTTTCCTGCCGGTGCCTCATCAACCGCCTTCTGGAGGTCAAAATAGTCACCGATGCCGTTTGAAGCCACAGCCACATCATAATAAACAGCATGCTTCTTCAACGCGGGGACCTCATCGGCAATAGCCTTAGTCAGCAGGCGGGCTACCACATGCGCACCATATATATTATAATGTGTATTGTCCTGGCGGCCTTTGGGTATCGACGGCTCTTCTCCCGGCAGGAACCACATGTGCAGTTTTTTCGACTTCTCGCGTCCGAGCCCCTGCTCCAACTCATGGGTTATCTTGTTGGCATCGACAAATGCGACTCCCATCTCTTTCGCTACATTACGCGGAGCAACGATGTAATCGCCGTGTGTGTCGACAAGGACGTCACCTTCCTCGTTAGCCTGGATTTTAGTCGGGCCGGTGGTATTGCGTAATGCCTCGTCGTCATCGTTCTTGGGAGCGTTCTTCAAGAAATTGCGGCGCACCACGCTATTGAACATTACCGGGATGCCCCCCTTCTCGCGGGTCTCACGGATGAACTTGCGCAGATTTTCATCGAAAGTCGAACCCGGATCCGTATGACGGTCGGCCTTCGGCTTTTCGTCGTTATGTCCGAACTGGATGAACACATAATCGCCGGGCTTTATCTTGTCGACGACTGTTTTCCAGCGGCCCTCATCAATGAAACTCTTTGATGAACGGCCGTTAACGGCATGGTTATCAACAAGTATTCCGTCGTCAAAATAGCACTGAAGAGCCATTCCCCAGCCTCTCTCTGGATTACCGTTTTTCAGACTTTTGTTCGCCATTGTCGAGTCACCGATCATGAATATGGTGACAACCTTATCCTGCTTGAACGACGACAGCACGAAAACCGCCATCAGCAGGTAAACCATATATTTTAGAACCTTCATGTCTTTAAATCGTTATTCGTTAATATCTGTTTATTTGCCGGCTCCGGAAACGATTGCAATGAGTTCCTCGATAGTCACCGTCCGCTGCTCGCCTGACGCCATATCCTTAAGCGTCACCTTATTTGCGGCCATCTCATCCTCGCCGACAAGAGCCACAAACGGGATGTTCTTGGCATTCGCATAGCTCATCTGCTTCTTCATCTTATTAGAGTCAGGGTATATCTCGGCACGGATTCCGGCCTCGCGCACCTTGCTGACGAGCGGCATGCAGTATGCCACTTCCTTCTCTCCGAAATTGATGAAAAGAACCTGGGTAGACGTAACGGCGTCATTGGGATAAAGGTTTAGGGTGTTAAGCACGTCATAGATACGGTCTGCTCCGAATGAGATACCGACACCACTGACTCCCGGCATGCCGAAGATTCCGGTCAGATTGTCATATCGTCCGCCTCCCGTTATGCTTCCGATAGGCGTGTCAAGAGCCTTGACCTCGAAGATTGCACCGGTATAATAGTTCAAGCCACGCGCCAGAGCGAGGTCCAACTGAATCTCGTTCTTAAGTCCGACAGTCTTCAACGTGTCGAGAATGAAGCACGTCTCATCAACGCCTTTCAGACCAGTTTCACTGTCCTTAAGCACTTCCCTGATGACTGCGACCTTCTCGTCGTTGGTTCCGCTCAGCGTAAGTACCGGCTGCAACTTGTCTATCGCCTCATCCGAAAGACCGGCGATGCGAAGCTCTGCGTTGACATTCTCGATACCGATCTTGTCCAGTTTGTCGATGGCGACCGTTATATCTACAATCTTATCGGCCGCGCCAATCATCTCTGCGATACCTGTCAGTATCTTGCGGTTGTTGATTTTAATCTGCACCCGCACGCCGAACCGCGTGAAAACAGTATCGACAATCTGCATGAGTTCAACCTCGTTAAGGAGAGAATCGCTGCCTACAACGTCAGCATCGCACTGATAAAACTCACGGTAACGGCCTTTCTGAGGTCTGTCTGCGCGCCATACCGGCTGTATCTGATAACGCTTGAACGGCAACTGAAGTTCATTGCGGTGCATCACTACATAACGCGCGAACGGCACGGTAAGGTCGTAACGCAATCCCTTCTCACATATACAGGAAGCCAGATGCAAAGAGTTGTGCTCCGCAAGTTCTGCCTCCGACAGACCTGCAAGATAATCGCCGCTGTTCAATATCTTGAAAAGAAGTTTGTCTCCCTCCTCGCCGTACTTGCCCATCAGTGTCTGAAGAGTCTCAATCGACGGAGTCTCAATCTGTTCAAAACCATACAGTGCATAAACCGAACGTATGGTATTGAAGATATAGTTGCGCTTGGCCATCTCTACGGGAGAAAAGTCACGCGTTCCCTTGGGTATGCTCGGTTTCTGTGCCATCACTTCAATATTATGGTCTGCTCGCGGTCCGGACCGATTGATATAATAGTAATAGGGGTCTCAAGCTCAGCCTCGAGGAAGGCAATATAGTCCTTAAAAGCCTGAGGGAACTGCTCTGCTGAAGTAAACTTGGTCATGTCCGTCTTCCACCCTGGCAACTCCTTGTATACCGGTTCGATACCGCTTTCGATGTTATAGGGGAAGTGATCGATCTGCTCGCCGTCCTTCTTGTAAGCCACGCAGGCCTTTATCGTATCAAATCCGTCAAGCACATCGCTCTTCATCATTATCAGTTTGGTGACGCCGTTCACCATTATGGCATACTTCAAAGCAACGAGGTCTATCCATCCGCAACGGCGCTCGCGGCCCGTAACGGCACCGTACTCATGTCCGATGGCACGGATTGTATCCCCTGTCTCATCGAAAAGCTCCGTCGGGAACGGTCCGGCGCCCACACGGGTGCAATAAGCCTTCATTATTCCGTATACGTCTCCAATTCTGTTCGGGCCGATACCGAGACCTATGCAGGCACCGGCGCTGATGGTATTAGACGATGTCACGAAAGGATACGAACCGAAATCGACGTCGAGCATCGTACCCTGCGCACCCTCACAGAGGATGTTGTTGCCGTTCTTGAGCATTGCATTTATCTCATGTTCAGAGTCGACAATGCTGAAACGGCGCAGATATTCAATGCCTTCAAGCCATTTCTTCTCCACCTCTGTAATGTCGTAGTCATAGTTCATAGACTTGAGGATGCTATCATGATGAGCCTTGCACTCTGCATACTTGCGCTCGAAGTCCTCAAAAATATCGCCCACACGCAGGCCGTTACGCGACACCTTGTCTGTATACGTCGGTCCGATGCCCTTGCCGGTGGTGCCCACCTTGCTCTTTCCCTTGGCGGCCTCGTATGCTGCATCAAGCACTCTATGTGTCGGCATTATAAGATGAGCCTTGCGGGATATGTGCAAACGGCTTGTAAGGTCGTGTCCGCTCTGCTCAAGAGCCTTGGCCTCTTCCATGAAGAGGTCAGGAGCGAGGACAACTCCATTACCTATTATATTTATCTTACCGCCCTGGAATATGCCCGACGGCACGCTGCGCAGGACGTATTTCTGTCCTTCAAACTCCAGCGTATGACCGGCATTGGGACCTCCCTGGAACCTTGCTATAACGTCATACTTGGGAGTCAACACATCAACCACCTTGCCTTTTCCTTCATCCCCCCACTGAAGTCCGAGAAGGATGTCAACTTTGCCTTTATTCATTTTCTTTATTCTTTTGTGATTTTATATTCTCCTTATTAACCTTCCGGCGGCTGCCCTTAGCCATGCAGCCGCTGCAAATGCCGTAAAGATACAATGAGAAACCATCCTTTCTGAATCTTCTAAGGCGCAACCCATCAATGAACTTTTCTATTCCGGGCACCTTAAGCTCCGTTATCTTGCCGCATACGGTACAGACCTGATGGCAATGACACTTGCTGCCGTAGCATGCCTCATACTTTGTTCCGCCATTCAGACGGTGACAGACAACAAGCCCCAGTTCCATAAACAGTTTCAAGGTGTTGTAGAGCGTAGCTCTGCTGACAGGAAACCTGGACACCCTCCGCAGTTTGTCGCTGAGCTCGTCCAGCGTGAAATGCCCTTCAATACTGTATACGGCATCAAGCACGGCAAAGCGCTCAGGGGTCTTCCTGTGATTGTTCTGTTCCAGATAAGCGGTCAGAATTTCCTCTACAGAAGCCTTGACACTATCTTCCATCTCTCATTATAAATTCATAGACAATACAAAGTTAATATTTTTATCCGAAACGGGAAATATTATCATGGAAAAAGTACAATCCCCTCGCCTTTCAACCTGCTTTGCAATAGTTTTTCATGTTCATCCCCCAGTTCCATGAACCACATGGCACTGGACATGGCAGCCTTACTCACGGCCATGCCGCCACCATTCACCGCCGCTATCAATCCGGAGACAAAGTGCTCAGTCCCGCTGTCGTCCGGAATATATCCTTTCTTGAAAAGAAGCGATAATGTATGGAAACCGCACAGCCGGCACATATCTTCGTCCGACCCGATCCAGCAATAAGCCTTACCTGCAGCAAAGGCCAGATGCTGGTAGAGATTGAAAGAGGCCATCTCCGCGATTTCCTGCGAGCAGGTCTGCTCAACCCATAAGTCAGCATCTTCGGGAGTCATCTCAGCGGCAGGCATAACCAATGTCGCAAGAATCTTGCACTCTCTGACGTTCTCTTTCCAAAGCGCGAGAGCCAGCTCATAGTCTTTCCCTATACCGGCGGCCATGTCTTTCAGCATAGGGAAAGACGCGCCCCAGTTCACATGATAGCCGGAGCCTTTCTCGCGCATGGACTGCGCCACGACACCGTTCATCAGAAGACGGAATGACCGCTTTATCTCCTTTAACCTTTCGTTTACTGCCTCTTCCTGCATATCATCAAATCAATGTGGCATACTCGGTGCTATACCTAAGCATCTGCTCAGCATAGCCTTCGGTGTAATCAAGCTGTATATCAGTGATTTCTCCCGTACCGTCTGTCACCGGAATCATCTTCGGATTCAAAAAACCTTTATACGGCGCAATATTCAACCGGCGGTAACGTTCCAGCACCTCGGCATGAAGTTCCGGATTGACGCTCACGGCATATAGCTCCACAAGATTACGTGCCGCATCATAGTCGCCCTCGCTCTTTATCCGCTGTATCTCTGCCAGTAGCGTTGCAAACTGACTGCGCAGCCCTGCATAGTCATTTATCTTCACATAACTCTTCCCGTCTGCCTTAACAATCTCGACGGCATCTCCGTTTTCGGCACACCAGCGGGCTATGAGGGCACGGTTGCGCATGTGAGCCTCTTCGATATTGTTGCCTGGCTCAATCCTGACGAGCTGCGTCATAAGACCGTTAAGGATGTAAGTGTAATACTGCGACTTGTATGCTTCACCATCGGGCAGAAGTCCGAGTTCCACCATCTTCGGGTCGGCAAGATAGTAAAGGGCAAACAGGTCAGCCCTCGCCTCCTCTATCGTATTACCGTAAGACTTCAGCGCCTCTGGGTCCACGCCCGGCAACAGCTGCCCGCTGCCATGTCCGAGACATTCGTGAAGGTCTGTGTGCAGCATCTCGCATTGCGTGCCGTACTTCTCGATCAAAGCCATGACACCACTCTCGCCGACGAACTCGCCGAGGAATCCGCTACCCTTGGCTGCCTCATCATACGCTCTTATAAGGTTGCCGATGGTCACGCTCTTGCTTCCATGCTCTGCTCTTATCCAGTCTGCATTCGGCAGGTTGATGCCAATCGCTGTGGACGGATACTCATCGCCGCCGAGCATCGCCGCACACACGACTTTTGCCGACACGCCCGTGACGACGGTCTTCCTGAACCGCGGATCTACGGGCGAATGGTCCTCAAACCACTGCGCGTTACTGCTTATCAGCCGCGTCCTTTCCGTTGCCTCGGTATCTATATACTCTACGATGCCTTCCCACGAACCCTTTATCCCAAGGGGATCGCCGTAAACTTCTATGAACCCGTTTATGAAATCTATCATACCGTCAAGCGACTTGACCCACTCTATCGAGTATTCGTCAAACATCACCAAGTCTCCGGAAGTGTAATAGTCTATAAGCTTTCCGATAACGCTGCGCTGCGACTCATTCTCCGCCGCACCCCTCGCCTTTTCAAGCCAATATACAATCTGTCGTATCGCAGAACTGTAACGCCCCCCAATACGGCAAACCTCCTCGACGATGCCGTCCTCCGTCTTCACCAGTCGCGAGTTGAGACCATATGCCGGAGTGCGGTGTCCCTTGCCTTCCTTCATTGATGAGTAAAACGTCTCCACTTCCTTTTGCGTCACTCCGTCATAGTAGTTGCATGCAGACGTTGCCACGAGATCCTCCCCATCGGCCTTGTTGACACGCTTCGGCATGACCTCGGGATTGAAGATAACAGGGAAAAGTTCATCACAGAGTCCATCAGGAGTCTGTTCCGGAGAGAGCGGAAGCCTGCGACGGTCAACGGCATTCACCGCCTCGCGCAGGAAAACCTCCGAGAATCCGGGGACAAACTTGCCGCATCCGTAATGATGATAGATTCCGTTTGAGAACCATACACGCTTCAGATATACTTCCAATGCCTTAAAGTCTGCCGATCCATGCGGCACAGCGGAGTCCGTATATACGGTCTCCAAAGTCTTCCGTATTCTGAGATTATACTTGCCGAACTGGTCGAACGTTATGTCGCGGCCATACAGCGTCGCCTGCGAGAGATAGTATACAAACTGCTTCTGACGGACGGTCAGCCGGTCAAATCCGTCAAGGCGGTATCTGAGCATCTGTATGTCGGCAAACCGTTCGTCAGAATAATTGAAGTCACAAATACACATTATTTATATATATAAAGCGTTACGCCCTGCTCACTGCTTCTGAGCCTGTGCACGGCGGTTCAGATGCGCCATCTTATACTCGCGGGGAGTCATTCGCAATATCCTGTAGAAGGATGCGTAAAAAGACTGCCTGTTCGCGAATCCGACCATGTCACTCACATCTTCTATATTAAGATCCTTATAGCGTCTGTCGGTCAATATTTCCATTGCCTCCTCTATACGGAACTTATTTACAAAAGACGTATAGTTCATGTGAAACTTAACATTGACGACCGCAGATATGTAACGGGTGTTCGTTCCCAAATCCACTGCCATCTTCTTAGCCGAATACTCTTTGTCCTTGTACTTCTTCTGCATTACGATGATGTCCAAAATCTTATCCTTCATCTCGTCCATCAGTTTTGGACTAATCATATTCCTGTATACGGCTTCCTTTTCCTTTCGTTCTGTAATATTATACTTTGCCATAACCTATTGAAACCTTTAAATTCATAATAATATGGTGCAAATATACACTTTTTTTTTCAGATTAAACCCGTTTTAGCCCTATTTTTCCGTTTTTAGTTATTTTTTACAAAACCAATGGAAGCCCCGCCTGTTCCTTATTGAAAATTTTGACGGAAATCCATGTGTTTTTGACAGCATGCAAAAGCACTTAGCCAAACTGTCAAAAACATTTTTGATAGCTGGCACAAACGCATTTGAAAAGCAGCAGACGGCATCAGCGGACAACCGGACGCATATCCACGGCGGCTCCGCGACACATTCAGAAGCGCTCCGTGGCACCGTCACAAGCTACTCCACGCAACACAACAGCACCGCCTCCATAGCCAGACAAACCGTCCACTCACACCGCACAGGCTTTTTCTTGCGGTTGTGTCCCCACACAATAAAATTTATTAAAAATAATCAATGAAATGTTTGCACAATCCACTCAAACCTCTTATCTTTGCAGTGTTATCCTGAAAACAATCTTTTTACCTTAGAGGCTAGTACCTATTGAAGATTTGAAGTGATTGCCTGCGAGGGTCGTCACTTTTATTTTTTACACCAAAACACAACAAAGTTAAAATTTACTAACAATCCAAACTTAATCAGCACAACCCAACCGCATATTAATAAAAAAGCAGTAACTTTGCGGCCGATTTAGTCCGTACAGGCTCAATGAAGCGGCAACACGACGTCTGCCCGCCTTGCGGAAAACCGTTTAATATTATATAATGTACGCAATCGTAGAAATTAACGGTCAGCAGTTTAAGGCCGAACAGGGCAAAAAGCTCTTCGTTCACCACATCAAGGACTCTAAGGAGGGCCAGGCTGTTGAATTTGAGAAGGTGCTGCTCGTCGACAAGGATGGCAGCGTAGAGGTTGGCGCACCTACCGTAGGTGGTGCAAAAGTAGTGTGTGAAGTGGTTAATCCTCTTGTTAAGGGTGACAAGGTCATCGTTTTCAAGATGAAGCGCAGAAAGGACTACCGCAAGAAGAACGGTCACCGCGCACAGTTCACGGAGATAGTAATCAAAGAAGTAATCGCTTAAAGTTTTAGGAGGACTAAGAAATGGCACATAAAAAAGGTGTAGGTAGTTCTAAGAACGGCCGTGAGTCAGCTTCGCAGAGATTAGGCGTGAAAATCTGGGGTGGCCAGAAAGTCATCGCGGGCAACATCATCGTTCGTCAGCGTGGCACCAAGCACAACCCGGGCAGCAATGTGGGTATCGGCAAGGACGACACACTCTATGCCCTGGTTGACGGAGTCGTGAACTTCAAGAAGGGTCGCCGCAACAAGAGTGTTGTATCTGTAATACCAGAAGCAGAGGCCTAACAAAAGAAAACAATAATTTATTCCAAACAAACAACAGGATTCCCATTTCTCCATCAGGAGATTTGGGATTTCTGCGTTTAATGGACCCGACAGCCGCAGAGCGTGGTAAATTGTTGCGTTTTTTATGGTTTTATGTTGCTTATTACGCCCTTTTATATTAACTTTGCAGGAAATATAATTGACGATATTCTAAAATACATATAGTTATGCTTACACTCAAACTCATCAGTGAGGAAACTGAACGTGTGATAAAAGGCTTGGAGAAAAAGCACTTCAAAGGTGCTAAGGAAGCCATAGACAACGTGCTGGAAGCAGACAAGCGCCGTAAGGAGGCGCAGACAAAGTCTGACAAGAACAAGCAGGAGGCCAAGCAGATGGCTGCGCAGATAGGCGCGCTGATGAAGCAAGGCAGAAAAGACGAAGTGGAGGAAATCAAATCCAAGGTGGCAGAGCTGAAGCAGGCCGACAAGGTGCTGGAGGAAGAGATGGCCAAGGCCGAAAAAGAGCTGAACGCACTGCTCTGTTCCATACCGAACATACCCAACGATGACGTTCCGGAAGGAGCAGGAGCCGAGGACAACGTAGTAGTGAAGACCGGCGGTCCGATGCCCAACCTCGGCGAAGATGCCCTGTGTCACTGGGATCTCTGCAAGAAATTCAACCTCATAGACTTCGACCTCGGCGTGAAAATTACCGGTGCGGGATTCCCCGTATACATCGGCAAGATGGCCCGCCTGCAGCGCGCCCTTGAGGCCTTCTTCCTCGAGGAAGCACGCAAGAGCGGATATCTGGAAGTACAGCCGCCGTACGTTGTGAACGAGGCTTCTGGATACGGAACGGGGCAGCTGCCCGACAAGGAGGGGCAGATGTACCACTGCAACGAGGATAACCTCTACCTCATACCTACGGCAGAAGTGCCCGTAACAAACATTTTCCGCGACGTAATACTCGACGAGAAAGACCTGCCGATAAAGCGCTGCGCCTACTCGGGATGTTTCCGCCGCGAAGCCGGCAGCTACGGAAAGGACGTGCGCGGCTTGAACCGCCTCCATCAGTTCGACAAGGTTGAAATCGTACGAATTGACAAGCCGGAGCACTCATACCATAGCCTTGACGAAATGCTTGAGCACGTGGAGGGACTGGTTAAGAAACTGGAACTGCCTTACCGCATACTGCGTCTGTGCGGCGGCGACATGAGCTTCACATCCGCCATCTGTTACGACTTCGAGGTGTACAGCGCAGCACAGAAGCGCTGGCTCGAGGTATCTTCGGTATCCAACTTCGAGAGCTACCAGGCCAACCGCCTGAAGTGCCGCTACCGCAATGCAGAGACGAAAAAGACCGAGCTGTGCCACACGCTGAACGGCTCTGCCCTCGCCCTGCCCCGCATCGTGGCCACCATCATCGAGAACAACCAGACGCCTGAGGGTATCCGCGTGCCTAAGTGCCTCGTGCCCTACTGCGGATTCGAAATACTCGACGACAAGAACTTTTAGCTGTAAATGACAACACGGCTATGCTGAAATAAAAGACACGGAGATACGCAGCCGCCGGCTATATGCCAGAGAGCTGTGTGTCTCCGTGTTCTGTTTGCAGCACCATCGGGTCCGGCAAGGCCCTTGACAATACCGGCGACAACCGCTCTACGGCTGCGTGTCCCGTATTCTTTATATTTCCAACATCATTAACACATACATCATTATGTTCAAGATAGTAAAGAAACAACGCTTCTCCGAGAAGGTCTTTCTTTTCGAGATAGAAGCCCCGTTGATAGCAAAGAGCCGTAAGGCTGGAAATTTCGTGATAGTACGCGTTGACGGGAAGGGCGAGCGCATGCCGCTTACAATTGCCGACGCCGATGTGGCCAAGGGCACGATAACGCTCGTAGTGCAAGAGGTGGGACTGTCGTCGATGAAGCTATGCAGGCTCAACGAAGGCGACTGCGTGGCCGATGTTGTAGGACCGCTCGGCAATCCGACACACATAGAGAAGTTCGGCACCGTGATATGTGCCGGAGGTGGCGTGGGCGTGGCTCCGATGCTGCCCATCATCCGTGCACTGAAAGCTGCCGGCAACCGTGTATTGTCTGTAATAGCAGGCCGCAATAAGGACCTTATTATATTGGAGGATGAAGTGCGCGCGAGCAGCGACGAACTTATCATCATGACCGACGACGGCTCATACGGCGAGAAAGGCGTGGTGACCGTCGGCATTGAGAAATTCATCAAGCAGGAAGGACATATCGACAAGGCCTTCGCCATCGGCCCGCCCGTGATGATGAAGTTCTCCTGCCTGCTCACACAGAAGTACGGCATACCCACTGACGTATCGCTTAACACCATCATGGTAGACGGTACGGGAATGTGCGGCGCCTGCCGGCTTACCATCGGAGGCAAGACAAAATTCGTGTGCATCGACGGTCCGGAGTTCGACGGTGCATTGGTAGACTGGGACGAGATGTTCAAGCGCATGGGAACATTCAAGCACGCCGAGCAGGAAGAGCTCGAGCACTTCGAGGAACATGTGGTCTCCCCCGCCCTTCCCAATGACATGAAACCTCAAACTGCAGATAATAGAAACACAGATACTACAATAACACGGAGCAAAGGCGAAGCCGCTGTGGCAGAAGGAGCATGCGCCGATGATTCAACAGATGAGCTGACATCACGCGATGCGCAGTGGCGCAAGGACTTACGCGCTGCTGTTAAACCAAAGGAGCGCACATCGATACAGCGTGTAAGGATGCCGGAACTCGACCCGGCATACCGTGCCACAACACGCACGGAAGAAGTAAACACAGGCCTTACACCCGAGATGGCAATGCAGGAGGCAAAGCGCTGTCTCGACTGCGCCAAGCCGAGCTGCATGGAGGGATGTCCGGTAAGCATCAATATACCGTCGTTCGTGAAGAACATCGAACGCGGCGACTTCCTCTCGGCAGCCAAAGTGCTGAAGCAAACCTCTGCCCTGCCCGCCGTATGCGGCCGTGTCTGTCCGCAGGAAAAACAGTGCGAAAGCCGTTGCATACACCTGAAGATGAACGGAGAGGCCGTAGCCATAGGCTACTTAGAGCGCTTCGCTGCCGACTATGAGCGCGAGAGCGGCCGGATGTTGACGCCTGAGACAGCACCGGCCAACGGCATAAAGATTGCCGTCGTAGGCTCCGGTCCGTCAGGACTGAGCTTTGCCGGCGACATGGCCCGCAGGGGATACGAGGTTCATGTGTTTGAGGCACTGCACGAAATAGGCGGTGTTTTGAAATACGGAATACCCGAGTTCCGCCTTCCAAACAGAATTGTGGATGTGGAAATAGACAATCTTCGCAAGATGGGCGTGCATTTCACGACAGACTGTATCGTTGGCAAGACAATCTCGATAGAGCAGCTTGAGGAACAAGGATACAAGGGAATCTTCGTCGGCTCTGGCGCAGGACTGCCTAATTTCATGGACATACCGGGCGAGAACCTTATTAATATAATGTCATCCAACGAATATCTGACGCGCGTCAACCTCATGGATGCAGCCAATCCGACAACCGACACGCCGATGAATCTCGGCAAGCACGTGCTCGTGGTAGGCGGCGGAAACACGGCAATGGATTCGTGCCGCACAGCCAAGCGCCTTGGCGCTGACGTGACGATTGTATATCGCCGCTCGGAAGCCGAGATGCCGGCACGTCTCGAGGAGGTGAAACACGCCAGGGAAGAAGGTATCAACTTCCTCACACTGCATAACCCGATAGAGTATATCGGCGACGAGAACGGAGCCGTAAGGCAGGCCGTGCTTGAGGTGATGCGCCTCGGCGAACCCGACGCAAGCGGCCGACGCCGTCCTGAGCCTACGGGCGAGACAAAGACGATAGACGTGGATCAGGTGATTGTGGCCATCGGCGTATCACCCAACCCGCTCGTACCGCAGTCTGTCAAGGGACTCGAACTGGGCCGCAAAAACACCATCGCCGTGAACGACGCCATGCGTTCGTCGCGCCCCGACCTTTTTGCCGGCGGAGACATCGTGCGCGGCGGAGCAACCGTGATACTCGCCATGGGCGACGGACGGCGCGCGGCTGAGAACATGGACAAGCAAATCAGAGGTCGTAAAGAAGAATAAATGAACGGATTATATACCATATTGCTGCTCATACTAAGCAATGTCTTCATGACATTGGCTTGGTATGGGCATCTAAAACTCCAGCAGACGGGCACTTCAAGCAACTGGCCGCTGCTCGGAGTGATTGTATTTTCATGGGGCATTGCCTTCTTCGAGTATTGCTGTCAGGTACCGGCCAACAGGTTCGGATTCACCGGAAACGGCGGTCCTTTCTCCTTGGTACAGCTCAAAGTGGTGCAGGAGTGTATCAGTCTTGCTGTGTTTGCCGTCATGGCGAACATCATGTTCCAGGGCCAGAACCTTCATTGGAACCACATATTGGCATTCCTCCTCATAATATGCGCCGTATATCTTGTTTTCATGAAGTAGGATTACATACATCCGCAAGACGATGCCCACCTATACAGAAGCAAAGAAACTGGAACTGAAAATCAGCAGCCGCGTAAGGAAAGCCATGGCACAATACGGGCTGATAGAAAGCGGAGACAAGGTCCTTGTCGGACTTTCTGGCGGCAAAGACTCTCTCTGCCTGCTTGAAATGCTTGCCCAACGGGCACGGATACACAAGCCGGAGTTCACAGTCGAAGCGGTGCATGTCAGAATGGAAAACATCAGATACAAGACAGACACCACATACCTGCAACGCTTTTCGGAAAGCAACGGCGTTCCGCTTCATATCATTACGACCGGATTCGATGCCACCGTGAACAGTAAGAAGCCGGCATGCTTCCTCTGTTCCTGGCACAGACGCAAGCAGATATTCAACCTTGCGCAAAGGCTCGGGTGTAACAAGATTGCACTGGGACACCACATGGACGACATCATACACACCGCAATGTTAAACCAATTCTTTCAGGGCCACTTCTCAACGATGCCTGTCAAGCTCCAGATGGCAAAGATGCCGCTTACCATCATCCGCCCGCTATGCCTCAACGCCGAAGCCGACATCATGAAACACGCCGTAAACAGGAACTATGAGAAGCAGATAAAACAATGCCCCTATGAGACGGATTCACACCGGAACGACATGAAACGCATCTTCGGAGAGATTGAGAGGATGAACCCTGAGGCACGGTTCTCCATCTGGAACGCTCTTGAAGCCGAAGGCAAGTTAACCGAATAGCACTTTAAATATTGTTAATACAGCACGCCATAATAAATCTTTTCATTATCTTTGCTTTATAAATAAGCAAGCAATGAGAAAGATATCCATATTATTTATAGTTTTGTTTATCCCATTCTGCGCCATGGGACAGAGACAAGCACGCAAGTCAAAGCCGGCAGTAAAGGAAGTGAAGAAGGTTGACGAGCGTACGGAGAGGATGATTGCCGCTACTCAAGACGTCTTCTTCATCGACAGCTTGGTCATCGACAAGGATGCTTTTCTTGGTAAATACATGCTGAGCAGGGAGTCTGGAAAGCTATGCCGGTATAACGACCTGTTCGGCAATTCAGACGGACAAGCCGGTTCTTTCGCGCATGTCAACGAGATGGGAAACAAGTGTTACTTCGCTATGGAAGACGACAACGCCGGCGTAAAGCTATATACGAGCGATCTGCTGAACAACGAATGGACACGGCCAGCCGTGCTTGAGGGTATCAACGATGATGGAGGCATCGAGGAAATGAACTACCCTTTCATGATGGCAGACGGAGTCACGCTATACTTTGCCGCGACCGGCAAGGAGAGCATAGGCGGCTATGACATATTCGCCACGCGCCTCGACTCGGAAAGCGGAAGATTCCTGAAGCCTGAAAACATCGGCATGCCATTCAATTCGGAAGCCAACGACTATATGTACGCCATCGATGAGATAGACAGCATAGGATGGTTTGTCACCGACCGCAACCAGCCGGAGGGCAAAGTGTGCATCTATATGTTCGTCCCCTCCGAGACGCGTCAGACTTTTTCACCTGACATATACAGCCGCGAAGAGATTGAATCGTTCGCACGCATCACGCGGATTGCCGACACATGGAGAAGCAAGGAAGAGCGGGAAGAGGCCCTGCAACGGTTGGCGGAAGTCAAGCACAGTGACGTGCGGCGGATGGCAACAATGAGTTTTGTGGTCAACGACAATACCGCATACGAGTCTGCGAGCAGTTTCCGCTCCAAAGACGCCCAGAAAAAATATGAGCAGCTGAACTCGATGAAGTCGAGACTGAACACTTTGGGCACAGCCTTAGACAAGGCCCGCAACTACTACGCCAAGGCAAACGGCGCCGAGCGGAAAGAGCTTAGGGAGGAAATACTGAAGAGCGAGAAGCAATATGAAAGCCTTGAGATGGAGATCAGGCAGACGGAGAAAGACATAAGGAACATCGAGAACAAACTTTTAACAAACGGCAGGCTATGAAGAAATACTTTGCAGAATCGGAACTGATAATCAATCAGGACGGAAGTGTGTTCCACCTGCACCTCAAACCGGAGCAGATGGCGGACAAAATCATCCTCGTAGGCGACCCGGGGCGTGTGGAACTGGTGGCATCGCATTTCGACAACCGCGAATGCGAGACCGGTAACCGCGAGTTCCGCACCATCACCGGCACATACCACGGCAAGCGCATCACCGTACAGAGCACTGGCATCGGCTGCGACAACATTGACATCGTGCTCAATGAGATGGACGCTTTAGCCAACATCGACTTCTCCACGCGCACCGAAAACGAGACCCACCGCCAGTTGACATTCGTGCGCATAGGCACTTGCGGAGGCTTGCAGCCCTATACCCCGACCGGAACATACATTGCAAGCGAGAAGAGCATCGGCTTCGACGGCCTGCTCAATTTCTACGCCGGACGTAACGAGGTGTGCGACCTCGACTTCGAAGCCCACTTCAAGCAACACATGAACTGGAACCCGTTGCTTGGCGGTCCATACGTGATTGATGCCGACAAGGAACTTACCGACCGCATCGCTGCAGACGACATGGTCCGCGGAGTCACAATAGCATGCGGCGGATTCTTCGGTCCGCAGGGACGCGAACTGCGCATCCCGCTTGCCGACCCGCACCAGAACGAAAAGATTGAGCAGTTCGAATACAACGGGCACCGCATCACCAACTTCGAGATGGAGAGCTCGGCCGTGGCCGGACTGGCACGCCTTATGGGCCATAAGGCCACTACCTGCTGCATGGTCATAGCCAACCGGCTGGAGAAACAGGCGAACACCGGGTACAAGAACACCATCGACGGACTTATCAGCAAGGTGCTCGAGAGGATATAACGACAAATGAAAAATAAGTCGTCTTTAATTTTGCGGTCTTGATGAATTGGGCTATCTTTGTGCTTTCATTCGGAAGGTTTTAGCTAAATTATGAGTGAATACATAGAGATAAAAGGAGCACGGGTCAATAATCTGAAGAACATTGACATCAGGATACCACGCAATAAGTTCATCGTTATCACCGGAGTAAGCGGTTCCGGCAAATCCTCTTTAGCCTTCGACACACTGTATGCCGAAGGCCAGCGCAGATACGTTGAGAGCCTGTCGGCATACGCCAGGCAATTTCTCGGCCGTAAGAACAAGCCGGAATGCGACTTCATCAAGGGCATTCCGCCAGCAATAGCCATCGAGCAGAAGGTCATCAGCCGCAATCCGCGCTCAACGGTAGGCACCACCACGGAGATATACGAGTATCTCAGACTTCTCTTCGCACGCATAGGAAAGACTTACTCTCCTGTCAGCGGCAATGAAGTGAAGAAGCATTCGACGGAAGACATACTGCGCTGCGTCCGTGAATTCTCCGCCGGAACGAAGTTTGCAGTCATGACCCCGCTGCACATTGCAGAAGGACGCACGCCCGCGCAGCAGCTGCGCACATACATACAGCAAGGCTATTCGCGCATCCTGTACAAGGGTGAGTTTCACCGGATAGAAGATTTCCTCGCCGAAAACACAGACATACAGCATCCTGAAGACATCTACTTAGTGGTTGCCCGTATGTCTGCCGACAATTCCCAAGACTTCATTTCACGGCTTACAGATGCCACGGAGACCGCTTTCTACGAAGGAAGCGGCGAGTGCCGCATCATGTTCATCCCGTCAATGATATGCTACGATTTCTCCACAAGGTTTGAAGAAGACGGCATCACCTTTGAAGAACCCAGCGATAACATGTTTTCATTCAACTCGCCGGCCGGCGCATGCCCCGAATGCCAGGGATTCGGAAACATCGTAGGCATAGACGAGAAACTCGTCATACCCAACACCTCGCTCAGCGTCTACGACGGATGCGTGGTGTGCTGGAACGGCGAGAAGATGAGTGCATGGCGCAATGAGTTCTGCCGCAGGGCGGCCATAGACAACTTCCCGATATTCGAACCATACTATAACCTCACCCAAAAGCAGAAAGACCAGCTATGGCACGGACTGCCATGTGACAGGAAAAAGGCCGTGAGAGACAGGGCCTGCATCGACGCTTTCTTCATGATGGTGAAGGAAAACCAGTATAAAATCCAGTATCTGGTGATGATGAACAGGTACAGGGGCAAGACGACATGCCCCGTCTGCCACGGCACACGACTGAAAAAAGAAGCCGGTTACGTGAAGATTGGCGGGAAAAGTATTTCAAACATCGTCGAGATGCCGATTGTAAGACTGGCCGAATGGTTCGACCGCCTACAGCTTACCGAGCACGAGACCAAGATAGCGAAGCGTCTTCTCACCGAGATCAGAAGCCGGCTGCAGTTCCTTCTCGACGTGGGACTGGGCTACCTGACCCTCAACCGCATGTCGAACACGCTCAGCGGAGGAGAGAGCCAGAGGATAAACCTCACGAAATCGCTGGGCAGCAGCCTCGTCGGCTCACTGTACATACTTGACGAACCGAGCATCGGACTACACAGCCGTGACACCGAACGGCTGATAAACGCTCTGAAAGAGCTTCAGGAACTGGGCAACACGGTCGTCATCGTAGAGCATGATGAGGACATAATGAAGGCGGCAGACTATATCATAGACATCGGGCCGGACGCCGGACGGCTCGGCGGAACCGTCGTCTTCGAGGGCAATGCTCCGCTGCTCGACGGCGGCAATGCCGCAGAAAAGTATCCCGACAGCCATACCGTGAAATATCTGACGGGGGCAGACAGCATCCCGCTTCCCGCCGGACGGCGACACTGGAACAAGGGCATCACCATCAAGGGAGCAAGGATGAACAACCTGCGCGGCATAGACGTCACCATTCCGCTAAATGTATTCACCGCCGTCACCGGTGTCAGCGGTTCGGGGAAGTCGAGCCTGATAAAGGGCATACTCTTCCCCGCCGTGAAACGTCTGATGGGCGACGTCTACGATGCGCCGGGCGAGCATACCGCCATCGAGGGCGACCTGAAGAGCATCAAGCATATCGAGTTCGTCGACCAGAACCCTATCGGCAAGAGCACACGCTCGAACCCGGCAACATACATGAAGGCATACGACGCCATACGCGACCTGTTCGCCCAGCAGCCGCTTGCCCAGCAGATGGGATTCACAGCTCAGTACTTCTCTTTCAACGCCGACGGAGGACGCTGCGACGAGTGCAAGGGTGCCGGTATCATAACCGTTGAGATGCAGTTCATGGCCGACCTCGTGCTCACATGCGAGTGCTGCCATGGCCACAGGTTCAAGAAAGACATACTCGACGTAACCTATCAGGGGAAAAACATCGACAATGTGCTGAACATGACCGTCAGCGAAGCCATCGCTTTCTTCACCGAGAACAAGCAGAACCAAATCGTCAGAAGGCTCAAGCCACTCGAAGACGTGGGACTGGGTTACATAAAGCTGGGCCAGAACTCATCCACCCTGTCCGGAGGAGAGAACCAGCGCGTGAAACTGGCATACTTCATCGGGCACGAAAATCAGGAGCCGACACTGTTCATATTTGACGAGCCCACCACCGGACTGCACTTCCACGATATCAAACGGTTGCTCAAGACGTTCAATGCACTTATCGACCGTGGGCACACCATCGTCGTCATCGAGCACAATCTCGACGTCGTCAAGTGCGCAGACCACGTCATAGACATGGGTCCGGACGGAGGAGACAAAGGTGGAGAGCTTGTGGCATGCGGAACTCCGGAGGATATATGCCAAAATCCCCGCAGCATGACGGGAAAATATCTAAAAGGCAAACTTTCTTCCTAAAATATTTTGCCACTACAAAAAAAATCACTAACTTTGCATCCGCAAACAAGGAAAGAGATCATTGAAAAGCCGATATGGCTCAGTTGGTAGAGCAATTCATTCGTAATGAATAGGTCCCCGGTTCGAGTCCGGGTATCGGCTCTTTTCTTTTATTAACGCATAAATCCATCCTCTTCATCAAGTAAACGCGGTAATAGCTCAGTTGGTAGAGCATTGGCTTCCCAAGCCGAGGGTCGCGGGTTCGAGTCCCGTTTACCGCTCTCCACTGATTATCAGCGGGTTAATCCGTTTCTGATTAGCATGTTTCCAGTATATTCTTATGTGTCAGTAGAAAATCCGTGATGAACGGATTGAGCCGTAATGTGATGGCAACGCAAAGGCCGCAAAGGCGCAAAGACATAATAGTGATATAATAAACTGCACATCACTATGTCTTTGCGCCTTTGCGGCCTTTGCGTTGCCGGTATATAAGCACATCCGCAAGCTATGATAAAGGAGAGGCAGCGAGGCCGTTCTGATTATGTGATAAGGTACTCGTGAGGATGCGATAAGGTACTCGTGAAGATGCAACGGGTTGCCCGTGACGGTGCGTCGGGTTACCCGCCGGTGTATTGTACCTTCTTTCAAATGCGTTTTTGAGAGCTACCAAAAGTGTTTTTGAGAACTGAGCCAAGTGTTTCTGACAACTATCAAAAATACGGAAGACTCCTCTGAAAAACTATAAAACAAAGACATGCCGCAGCAGGACATCATATCTTACGTTTCTGATACAATCCTGCAGCGGCATGCCTGCTATCAAAGCTGCTCACATTCGCTCAGCCACATGCTGGCCGAGGCATCCGTCGGCATCCGCCAGTCGCCGCGGGGGCTGAGGCTCACGCTGCCGACCTTCGGCCCGTCGGGCAGGCAGGAACGCTTGAACTGCTGATTGAAAAAGCGGCGGATAAACACTTTCAGCCAATACTTTATCACCTCGCCGGAATACTTGCCGGACGCCGCATTGCTGCCGTCGAAAGCTTTTTCCGCGAGCATGAATATCTTTGCTGGGCCAAATCCGAAGCGTAGGAAATAGTAAAGGAAGAAGTCGTGAAGCTCGTACGGCCCTACAAGGTCTTCCGTCTTCTGCTTTATGTTCCCCTCATTATCAGCCGGAATGAGCTCAGGACTTATCGGAGTATCTATGATGTCGAGCAGCACCGCACGTGAACGGCCGTCAACCCCGTTCTCGGCCACATACCTGACGAGATGGCGTATCAATGTCTTCGGCACTCCGGCATTCACCCCATACATCGACATGTGGTCTCCGTTATATGTAGCCCAGCCGAGGGCGAGCTCGCTCAGGTCGCCGGTCCCGATGACAAGGGCACACAACTGGTTTGACAGGTCCATGAGAATCTGGGTCCGCTCACGGGCCTGGCAGTTCTCATATGTCACGTCGTGCACATCCTTGTCGTGCCCGATATCCTCAAAATGCTGCAGCACACTCTTTGAAATGGGAATCTCCCGTACCGTTATACCGAGGAAATCCATAAGGCTCATGGCGTTGCCGTATGTACGGCCGGTTGTTCCGAATCCGGGCATCGTCACTCCCACTATTCCTTTCCGGTCGAGTCCCATCCTGTCGAAAGCGCGCACGCAGACGAGCAGGGCAAGCGTAGAGTCAAGCCCGCCGCTGATGCCTATCACCACCCTCTTGCAGTTCGTGTGGTCGAGGCGCTTTATCAGTCCGCAGGTCTGTATGTTCAGAATCTCCTCGCAACTGCTCTCCATCTCGCCGCCGACGGGAATGAAAGGCAACGGATTGACCTCGCGGACAAACGGCACGTCCCTGTCGGCCACAGGCCGGGCTCTCCGGATGTTCACGTGCGTCACCGGATGCGAGTTTGAGTAGGTGCTGTTCCTCATGCGCTCGCCGCGGAGTCGCTCCACATCCACCTGCGCGATGTTCAGCTGCGGCTCCAATGCGAACCTGCCGCCCTCGCACAGCAGATGCCCGTTCTCATATATGAGGGAGTTTCCGCCGTATACCACGTCCTGCGTGCTCTCGCCGAAACCGCATCCCGAATAGACATAACCACAGATGAGGCGGGCGCTGTTCGCAGCGAGCAGAGCCTTCAGATAGGCGTGCTTGCCTATAAGGTCGTCGCTTGCCGAGAGATTGAATATCAGGTCGGCACCCGACAGAGCCAGCTCCGCGCTCGGCGAAACGGGCGCCCATACATCCTCGCATATCTCGATGCCGAACTTCACTCCGGACGACGTCACGAAGATGTCTGGCTCCGAAGATACGGTGAAGGAGCGTCCAGCCACGGTAATCTCGCGGCCCAGCGCATCGCCGGCGGCGACGAACCACCGCTTTTCATAAAACTCATTGTAGTTGGGAAGATGCTGCTTGGCAACGATGCCCAGTATCTCGCCCCGCTGGATTACGGCCGCGCAGTTGAGCAGACCGTTACCGACCGGCACAGGCAGGCCCACAATGGCAATGACATCAAGCATGGCCGTGGCTGCAAGGAGCTGCTTCAAACCATCCTCCGACTTCTCTATCAGGAAGCCGCTTCCGAACAGGTCCTGACAGGAATAGCCCGTGATGCAAAGCTCCGGGAAGCAAACGACGCTCACGCCGCTCTCTTCAGCCCGGCGCATCAGCTTCTCAATCTCTCCTATATTGTATTCGACATCGGCCACCTTGACTGTTGGCACGGCCGATGCCACCGTAACAAAACCATTCTTCATTGCACACAAATCATTTGATTGTCACCTGAGTTGCCCCGTAACCGTACTCCCGGAACGAAGCGTCCTGATACTGATAGTTCTTGAAACGGTATCTCAGCTCATTCACGATGGCATGCCTGAGCACGCCCTCACCTTTGCCATGGATGAACACTATCTTCGTCCCCTTCTGCTTGGCATACTGCGCGAGCGTCTTGCGGAACGTGTCGAGCTGATAGTTCAATATGTCGGCCGACGACATTCCGGCGGTCGTTTCGAGCAGTTCTCCCGCATGAAGGTCTACCACCACCGGTGCGTTCTTGTCGGTCTTGCGAGCTGGCTGGGGCCTATCGGCTGCACGGTTGCCGACTGATGCCTTCTCCTTGAAGTCGCGCATGAGCTTCTCCGGATTGACGACCAGCGGCTTCACCTGCCTGTCATCTTCGATGAGGGTATAGATTAGGGCGGGCTGTTCAAAATAGATATTGTCGCAGAACGTGTGCAGTTTGTAGAACTTCACCGTGTCGATGCGCAGCCGCACATCGACCGCCGGCTTCAGGATAAAGTCCTTTCCACGCTTGTAGGCCATAATCTGAACACATATATGCTCAAGGCTGTTGAGCTCATCGCGGCCGAACTCCTCGATGAAGAGTTTAGTGTTAGGCTCCACCTCGCCGGTAGAGCGCAACGACCAACTCGTTCCCTCCGACACGAAATAGCTGTAGCGCATATAGTAATTGCTGTCGTTGACGAAGTAAGTCTCGAACCGTGTCAGCGACATCTCCTTAATGTCGACTGGCACGAAAGCTATGCTTGCGCTCAGCGCATCACCCCCGACGCGCTCCTCCACCGGAGCCTTGAAGGTTATCGGGCGGTCGGCCGGATCGTCTTCGATTTCTTCATCGGCTGCTTTCGACTGTGTGCCAGCCACCGTGTGCGGCAGATTGTAGTTCTCTTCGTTCACCACAACGACATCGGTGAGGGCGGCCGGTATCTGAAAACCGTCTTCGTCTTCAACCAGCACGATGTCCTTTCCCTGAAATCCGGATATTATTCCCCCGCCGGTCTCACTCAGAAACCTTACTTTATCTCCTATCTTCATAACTCTTTAGGGTATTAATAAAGAACTGTCGCCATAACTCAGAAACCTGAAGTCATGGGCCAGCGCATAATCATAAATCTGTCTCCAGTCGCCATGCACGAACGCGCTCACAAGCAGCAGCAGGGTGCTCTGCGGCTGATGGAAGTTTGTCACGAGCATCTTCACTATCTTGTAGTCGTAGCCCGGAGCTATTATTATCTGCGTGCTCGAGTGCAGCACGTCAAGTCCGTGACGGTCGAGATATGCCAGAAGGTTGTCTATCGCCTGCAGCGGAGTCAGCGACGGCTGCGCGCCGTATGGTTCCCACTGCTGCACGTGCAGCTGCTCTTCCGTCAGGTCCGGGTTCGCGGCCAGCTTCAGGCCCATGTAGTAGAGGCTCTCAAGGGTGCGCACGCTCGTCGTGCCCACGGCTATGGCCTGCCCGCCATGCGCTTTAAGACGCTGCAGGGTGGCCCGGCTGACGCTTATATACTCGGTGTGCATGTCGTGCCCGGCAATCGTCGCACTCTTCACCGGCTTGAAAGTTCCTGCTCCGACATGAAGCGTGATCTCGTCGCGCTCTATCCCGCGGGCATCGATATCGGCAAGCACGCTCTCCGTGAAGTGGAGTCCTGCCGTAGGAGCGGCCACGCTTCCCTTTATCTTGGAATAGACTGTCTGATACGTACTCTTGTCGCTTTCCTGCGTCTCACGGTTCAGATACGGCGGGATGGGTAGCTCGCCGACAGCATCGAGGATATCGGCAAATGTGACGTCGGCACAGTTCCACCGGAAATCTATACGATGGCTGCTGCCCTGCACGCCGGCTTTCTCCACCGTCAGGGTCACCGGACGTCCGGCAACCTCAATATCACGCGACAGCACGCCTTCCTTCCACTTCTTCAGATTACCTATCATGCAGAGCCACGAGCAAGCCCCCGACGTCCTGAAGACGCACTCATAGTCGGCCGGCAGCAGCGGCTCGAGCAGGAAAATCTCTATCAGCGCGCCTGTCTCCTTACGGAAATGAAGGCGGGCCTGAATGACTTTCGTGTTGTTGAAGACCATCAGGCTCCCTGCCGGGAGATGGTCGGGAAGCCGGTAAAAGGTGTCTTCCGATATACTTCCCTTATTGTATATCAGCAGTTTCGACCTGTCACGCTGTTCTTTCGGATATTTTGCAATGCGTTCATCCGGCAGCGGATAGCTGTAGTCTTCTATACGGATATCTTTTGTTTCCATCATTATCAAGTGTTAATACAGGCATGCACGGAGCAGTGCATACATGAAAGTATAGGCAAGAACAGATACCACAACGTCAATATCTGTATACTGATAGCCCGTCGATGTATACTGTGAGGATATGAATCTCATACCCGTCGAGATGCGGGCGTTTATCTTATAATATAATATGTATACCGCAAAGCCGACCGTTCCGCCCCAAAGCAGGCCGCAGAAGATGTCTCCCGGATAATGGACGCCGAGGTACATACGCGTCCAGCAGTTGAGCAGCGACCAAAAGACAAGCATTACCGTCAGTATCCTATTACGTATAAGCAGGCTGAAAAACACCGCTATGCTGAATGTGTTTGCCGCATGTGCAGAGAAGAAACCGTACTTGCCGCCGCGGTATCCGTCGACGACGTCGACGAGCATGCCTATCTGCGGGTCATGAGTGGGGCGCGGACGGGCGACATAGGGCTTGACGAGGGTGTCGTCGATAGTGCCGGCAAGCACCACGCACAATGCGGCGCAGCCTACTATCAGGATGATCTGCCTCATGCTCTCATTGTTCCGCAGCACGACGTAGAACAATGATATATATAGCGGTATCCACGTCACCGCAGCCGTAAGTACCTGTGCCAGTCCATCAACGAAAAGAGAGTCGCTGCCGTTAATCCAAAGCAGCAGTTCCTTGTCAAACTGTATCAGAGAATCTATATCCATGCCACCTTATATCCGCTCTATATGTGAAGACTCTACCCAGCCTTTCCTCCCATCAGGCAAGCGTATCTCTTTCCAATCCATAAGCACGCCGTCAAGAATCTCAACCTTAGCACCTTCATGGAGAATAAACAAATCCATACCTCCGCTCGAAGGGCTCTTCTTTATCAGGACGATGGGCGACACTATCACAGCCTCCGAATGGGAGACAAGTTTCCGGTTCTGTTCGTAGGCGAACAAAGTGGAAAATAAGAATATAACGGCAAAGAACAGGCTGCCGAAAAAGCCTATTTTCTGAATCAGCACACGCTTTGGGAATAGATAGAATACGGCAAATACAAAAATCAGAGCCAATGAAATGAAACCCAAATTTATCCATTTATCAATGCCGATACAATTCTTCAAGGAATTATACCACTCGACAAAGAACACCCTTGAGCGCGGCACAATCTTGTCGACGGTCTTGCCGTTGGCAATCTTGAGGTTGTGCCTGACGTCTTCATCCCCCTGGTCAAGCAGCAAGGCACGTTCATAATTTATTATAGCGCGGGATATATTACCAGTTCTGTAATATGCATTGCCAAGATTATAATACAGGTCTACGCTTCCGCCGGAACGCAGCAGGCTCTCGTAACTCTTTATCGCCTGATGATATTGCTTCTGGTTGTAAGCCCTGTCGGCATCTTCCTTAGTCACTGCATGCAATGAGCCTGGGGCAATGCACATCATCAGAAACACTGCAATCAGTACCATCAGATTCCTCCGTGATGAATTCTTCTTCATCTCATCTTCAATCTTCGTTATAACACCCATAGCCGTATCGAAAGTTTTAGTCATATTACCTTTTGCATCTCCAGGGGCATATCGCGCAAACTCGCACTCGTCGAGAGCTCCTATAAACTCGCTTATTATGCCTTCACCGACATTTTTCTCAGACAGTTTCTGACTGATATTGTCGCGTGAAATCTGCTCCACTGGGATATTGAGCTTATTCCCTATATATCCCCACAAGGCCCTGAGGACCTCATCGTAGAATTCATCCTGCTTGTTTTCAAGCATCAGTCTCTTCGCTTTCTTTAGACGCCTGGTTGCCACTTTGTTGGCCTTGCGCATCTTTGAGCCTTCATCATCCGCTCCGACACGGCCCACATAGCGGCGCGCAATGGCCAGGGCGATGAAAAGCAGGACAAACAGTCCCATCGTCATCTTATACTCCGACGACCACCAGCCGATACCGTCTCCGGTGTCTACGCTGTCATAACGTATGTCGCGAATGTCCATATCCTGCTGCGTCCCGGCACCGGTACCACTACCGCCGCTATATGCCGCATCCTTAGGATTCTTATCGACATCCAGCGTGAAGGCGTCCGATTTCAATGTCCGGTAGCTGTCTGTCTTCACATCATAATATATGAACTCAACCGCCGGTATCTTAAACTGTCCCTGATTACGGGGCACGGCGAGGTATTCGTAAACCACGCTACCCTCAACGCCGTTCACCGTGAGCTTCGTCTTGTCGGTCGTCTTGACGTCATAGGTATCAAAGTCTTTCGGGAACTTCACTACCGGAGCCTTTATCAGCTTGAGGTTTCCTATTCCGGAAACGGTCACACGAACAGTCACAGGCTCATTGGTCTTCACCGATGAGGCGCTGACCGTCGCAGACATATCAAACACTCCCACTCCACCGGAGAACCCGGAAGGACGGGCGGGCAACGGATCGACCTGCAATGACACGCCGGGAGCTTTCAGACTGTGCTTTACCTCGACATAGCCGGAACCGCCGTTGAAGAATGCTTCAAAGGGGTCGACACTCCTGTCCTGCAATGCCACCACTCCGTTAAACGTTATGCTGGGAATATCCAGCTTGCCCGTCATCTGCGGGAACATGACATATTGACTCCACGTGACAGTCTTGTAAGGCCGTCCGTTGAATGTCTCTATCTTAAAATTCTTCTGCTGAGGTAACTGAATCTCCTGCGTATGAAATCCTTTCAAGTCGGGCATCTTTCCCGTCAACTGGGTCAAATCCACCAACGTATACACCTTATAAGTAAGCAGGATTGGCTCTTGCTCGTGCACACGGCTTTTGCTCGCACTCACCTTTATAAACAAATCAGACCCAGAAATCCTCCTTGAAGACGAGTGACTCCTCGGTGTCCCCTGCCGGTTTGAGCTACCAGATGCGCCGCCACCGACATTCACCCGCACGGAATTTGAGGTCAGTTTTTTCTTCCCTACATATATGGATGCCGCCGGAATGGTAAACGAACCTTTCTTGTTGGCATACAGGACATAAGTATATGTTATAGTCCTTGAACTGGTGGTATGCCCGTTTATCGACTGAAAACTTGACTGAAACGACTGCGTCGGACCGATAAGCACTTCGAAGGCATCAGGTATGCTGCCGACCGTGAAGCCCGCAACGTCCTGCGTGCTTATCGTATACGTCAGCCGGAACTGCTCACCGACCGATACATCCGACGGTGCCTCCGCTACGAACTTCTGTCCGTAAGCAAATGAAGCATAAGCTATATATACTAAAAATACAAGTATCTTTCTCATATTACCAATTCTTCTGTAGTCTTCTTGAACGCTGCGGCTGCATTGCTTTCTTCATCCGCTGCTGCGTATTACGTTCCTGTTGCATTGCAGCATTCAGCAGTTGCTCGGCATTTTCCTTACTCATCTTATTGTCTTTCTGCTGCTCTTCCTGCTTCTGCTGCTTATCCTTTTCCTGCTTTTGCTTTTCCTCTTTATTCTTATCCTGCTTGTCTTTATTATCCTGTCCCTTGTTCTTATCCTTCTTGTCGTCCTGCTTCTGCTGCTTCAACTGGCGCTTGCAGAGCTCCAGATTATACCTCGTCTCGTCGTCATTAGGATTCAGGCGCAGGGCATCCTTATACGCAGCTATCGCTTCCGCGAACATCTTATGCCCCTGACAGATAACTCCTATATTATGAAAAGACTTCGCCTTGCGCAGCGGATTCTTCTCCATCTTCGCCGATTGCTCAAACTGACGTATCGCTGCCGAGTCCTTCTGCTGGAGCAACAAGGCATTACCAAGGTTGTACACGGCCTGCGCATTGTCCCTGTTCTTCTCAATGGCTTTCCTGTAACTGACCTCTGCTTCAGTGTAGTTCTTGCTCCTATACTGCTTGTTTCCGCTGCGTATATACCCGCGTTCAGACTGTCCATAGGTGCCGACGGCCGGCATAGCGAAGAGCAGCAGCAAGCCCGCAGTCCTCCTGCCGAACAGCTTTATATTACGGAAACGCCGGTTCTTGCGCTCCATCAGACACACTTCAATAAGCAACAGCAATACCGCTATGATGCAGAACACCTGAAACTGCTCGTCATAATCACTATAAACGCTGCTTGAAACCTCGCTCTTCGCCAGCTTGTCAAGCTCCTTGCTCAGCCTCTCCTGCGCATTGCTGTTATTGTCCACGTGGATATAGGCGCCGTTTCCGGCCACGGCTATCTCCTTACACATATCCTCATTAAGCACGGACATCACCGTATTGCCTGTATTGTCGGTGATATATCCGGTGCCGTCGGCAGTCTTTATCGGCGCGCCGCCGGCCGAACCGATGCCGAGAACAAAGACGTTCATGCCTTTCTTCCTTGCCTGTTCGGCAGCCTCCACGGCTCCGCCCTCGTGGTCTTCGCCATCCGTTATCACGATGATGGCCTTTCCTACCCCCTCCTGCTGGGTGAAACTGTGCGACGCCATGTTGATCGCCGTCGCAATGTCAGTACCCTGTGCCTCTATCAACGAAGGGTTGATGTTGTTCAGGAACATCTTTGCCGATACGAAATCACTCGTTATCGGCAACTGCACGAATGCCTCGCCGGCAAAGACAATAAGCCCAATCTTGTCGTTCGAGAAGTTGTCGACAAGGTCTTCGACGAGCATCTTGCTCCTGTCCAAGCGGCTGGGAGACACATCCTCCGCCAGCATGGAGTTGCTTATATCCATTGCAATGACCGTCTCAATTCCCACACGCTTGTCCGTGGTTATCCTTGTGCCCATCTGCGGGCGTGCCATCACGATTATAAGAAGGGCCAAGACCGCTTCAAGCAGCCAGAACTTTACAGCCGGCCGCCATCCCGAGACATCCGGCATCAGTTCTTTCAGCAAGTTCAAATCGCCGAACTTGCGCAGCCTGCGGCGTTGCCTCAGTCCTGTGAGATACCTGATTAAAGCCAATACAGGCACTACTGCCAACAAATATAAATATGCAGAATCCTCAAATCTGAACATAACTATGGTATCCTCCTAAACATTGTGATTCTTAATAATATTTCCAACAGCATGGCAACAGCCGCTACAACGGCGAACGGCTGGAATGCATCGTATTTCCTGCTGTATTTCTTCACGTTGAACTTAGATTTCTCCAGCTTGTCAATCTCCTTGTAGATGTTCTGCAATTCGCGGGTGTTCGTCGCGCGATAGAAGTCGCCTCCGGTCTCTTCGGATATTCCCTTCAGCGTGTTGTGGTCTATCTCGACCGGCAGATAAACATACTGTATCCTTCCTCCTACTTCCTGCGGATAGGGAGCGGGCTTCTCCGTGCCAACGCCGATTGTGTATACACGTATTCCGAAGCTCTTTGCAATCTCGGCAGCGGTCATCGGAGAGATGTCTCCCATGTTGTTACTTCCGTCCGTGAGAAGTATCGCCACCTTGCTCTTCGCCTTCGAATCCTTCAGTCTGCTTACGGCATTGGCCAGTCCCATGCCTATGGCCGTTCCGTCTTCGATAAGTCCCCGGGCGGCAATGTCCGTCCTGACGTTCTGCAGCAGACTGAGCAGCGACGCATGGTCGGCCGTCATCGGGCACTGCGTGAATGCCTCGCCGGCAAATATCGTAAGACCGATATTATCGTTGGGACGATCCGTAATGAATTCCGCCGCCACCTGCTTTGAAGCCTCGAGCCTGTTCGGCTTCAGGTCTTCGGCAAGCATACTGGTGGAAACGTCCATCACCATCATTATATCTATGCCCTCCACAGACTTGTTCTTCCAGGAGTTACTTGTCTGCGGACGTGCCAGAGCTATCACAATGAATACGAAAGTCACCAACCTCAGCAAGGGCACCACCGGCATGAGCATTACCCGCCAGCTCTTCTGCATGTGCAGATAAGCCGATGAATCGCTCATGCGCATTGTCGGCTCCGTCTTCTTTCTATACAGTATATACCATATTATATAAGGTATAACGAGTAATAATAAGAACAAATACTCTTTATTGGCAAATTCCATATACTACCTTCTCTTTTATAAAAACACCATATTCCGGGCGTATACCGCCATCCCGTCAGGAGAGCAGCTGCCACATATCATATACCACCCATACCAACAGAACGAGACAAGCCGCCGCTATCGCGGCTATCGCAGCCTTCAGCATCATGCGCGACCGGTGCGACCTCATGTCCTCCTCAGATATCGGTGTCTCCGGTTCCTCCACCGGCATCTTCTCTATCTTGGTAGAGTTGATGAACTCTATGGCATTTACAAGATTCCTGTCGTTTTCGTTTATGAGCGTCGAATACTTGGCAAACTTCACGAGGTCTGCCGTCCGGAACAGTTCGCGGAGCTCGTCGATGGCGTTCCGGTCGCTCTCCTCCATCAGCCGTCCAATAATCTCGTCGCTGGTCATCTCCATCGCATTGAACCCGTAGCGCTCATGGATATACCGGCGCAGGGTATCCGTCAGCTTGGTGTAGTACTCCTTCTGATTGTCCGAAACGGTCATCCTGTCCGACTTGATTTCCTCTATCGACTTCATCGCCTTTTGGTGAGGAAGCAGGCGTTTTATTATCCTGATACGCTTTATGATTGGTTTGTTGTCGCGCATCCGCAAGTAGAGGTATCCTCCGAAGACGGCCAATACCAGCAACAGGACGCTGTTCCAGAATATTCCGGACCAGTCGCTCCACATGAACGGATTGTCCTGAACATCCTTGATGCCAAAGAACTGGTCGACATTTGTCGTGTCCACATTCACCGTCAGCACTTTCAGTGCAAGACTCTTACTCTTATATTTCTTACCATCTACCGACACTTCGAATGGCGGAAGATAATACAAATTTGCGTCAAACGAGGTCAATGTATATATACGGGAATATCTCATCCCATTCTCTATCGTCTCTTCTGGAACCTCATCCGTGCCGAGAACCTCAACTCCCGGTATTATCATCTGCTGACTGCCGAACGCAGGGAACACCACCGCCGACGGCTTGTCCGTTGTCGCCGACACGGTCACATGCACCTGTTGACCGATAAACATCTCGATAGAGTCTATCCTTGCCTCCACCGATACGTTAGCCGCAACAGACAAGCACATTGCATTCAAGACGATAAGCAACAGCAATCTTCTCATAATCAACCTCTTTGTTTAAATAGCATAAGCAACGATTTAACATAGTCATCGTCTGTTGCAATGCTGATGTTATCCACATTACTCTTATTGAAAACATCATTCAGACGGTCCTGCCGGTTCATCCAATAGCGATGATGTGCCTGCCGCACCCTCTTGCTTCCGGTATCGACATACTGCTCCACACCGGTCTCAGCGTCCCGTATCTTTATCAATCCCACATCCGGGAGTTCCTTAGCGCGCCTGTCGTACACCTGAATGGCCACGACATCATTCTTGCGGCTGCAGATGCTCAGCGGCTGCAGGAAGTCGTCCTTCACATAGAAATCACTAAGTATGAAAGCCGTGCACTGCCGTTTCATCACTCCCGACAGAAACTCCAGCGCCTTGCTGATGTCTGTCTTCCTGCTCTCGGGCTTGAAGTCAAGCATCTCGTGTATGATGTACAGGATGTGCTTGCGTCCCTTCTTCGGCGGGATATACTTCTCTATCTTGTCCGAAAAGAATATGACGCCTATCTTGTCGTTGTTCTGTATGGCGCTGAAAGCCAAGGTAGCGGCAATCTCGGCAACCATGTCGCGCTTCATCTGCCGCTGCGTACCGAAGTCGAGGGAGCCGCTGACATCGATGACAAGCATCACCGTCAGCTCCCGTTCCTCCTCAAATACCTTGACGTACGGCCGGTTGAAGCGTGCCGTGACATTCCAGTCAATGTCGCGCACGTCGTCTCCGAATTGATATTCACGGACCTCGCTGAAAGCCATCCCCCTGCCCTTGAATGCAGAATGGTACTGGCCGGCAAAGATATTAGAACTCAGCCGGCGGGTCTTGATCTCAATCTTCCGTACCTTCGCTATAAGTTCATGAGCCTCCATTAAGGAACTTCCACCTTATTTATTATTCTACTTACAACCTCCTCGCTTGTCACATTGCTTGCCTCGGCTTCGTAGGTAAGGCCTATCCTGTGGCGGAGCACGTCGTGGGCTACAGCGCGTACATCTTCGGGGACGACGTAGCCGCGTCTCTTTATGAATGCGTATGCACGCGAAGCCTTCGCAAGGTTGATGCTTGCACGGGGGCTGCCGCCGAAGGATATGATATCCTTGAGGCCGTTGAGGCCGTAGCGCTCGGGATATCTCGTCGCGAAGACGAGGTCTGCAATGTACTGCTCTATTTTCTCGTCGATGTACACTTCGCGCACGACAGAGCGGGCTTTTAGTATCTCCGATGCCGAAACCACCGGCTTGACGTCGAACGTGCTGCCGGAGATATTGCCGCGGATAATCTGCTTTTCCTCTTCAAGAGTAGGATAGTCAATGATGACCTTCAGCATGAAACGGTCCACCTGAGCCTCGGGCAGCATGTAGGTACCCTCCTGCTCTATCGGGTTCTGCGTCGCCATGACCAGGAACGGGTTAGGCAGTTCGAACGTCTCGCTGCCTATCGTCACATGCTTCTCCTGCATAGCCTCGAGCAGTGCGCTCTGCACCTTGGCCGGAGCACGGTTTATCTCGTCTGCAAGGACGAAGTTGGCAAAAACCGGTCCCTTCTTCACCTGAAACTTCTCATCTTTCTGCGAGTAGATAAGCGTACCCGTGACATCGGCCGGCAAGAGGTCCGGTGTGAACTGTATACGGCTGTAGCGCGAGTCTATGAGTTGCGAAAGCGTCTTTATAGCCAGCGTCTTCGCCAGTCCGGGGACACCCTCGAGCAATATATGTCCGTCACTCAGCAGACCTATAAGCAACGAGTCGACAAGATGTTTCTGGCCAACGATAACCTGTTCCATTCCTCTTACGAGAGTGGTTATGAACGCGCTCTGCTGCTCAATCCTTATGTTCAGCTCACGTATATCAATTGCATCTGACATAGTTATTTCTTGTTTTGTTATTATACATCAATTTAAAATTAGACACAAAATTAGTCAATATAATGAATTACCGGCCTAATTACCTGTCTAAATAATATTAAAATACTTCTTTGTTTTTATATTTTAAGAAACTTTTGATTAATATTACTTTCTCTTTTTCTTTTTAAGCTCCAGCTTGGGGATTTTCAGGCGCTGTCCCTCGGTAATCCTGGCGTTCTGCCCTATACCGTTGTAGACCTCTATATAGCATTCCATGCCGTCGCCCAGCGTCCTCCGGGCTATGCCCGCCATGGTCTCTCCAGCCTTCACCGTGCGCACGTGGTCCGTGCCTATGATGCGGTAGGCGCCGGTCTTCACCCTGTTGTCCATTTCCTCATAATTGGCATAGCCGGCGGCCTCAGCCTTTGGCTTAGACACGGATACGGCCGCCACGGTGTCACGCTTGACGACTGCCACTGTATCGGCTGCCGGCTTGACGGCAGTGGTATCCGGGTTCTTCACAGACTTTGCGGCTACAGATTTCTTCACTGCCTCCTGCTTCACGACGGCAGGCCTCTCCATCTCAGCCTCATAACGTCCATAGCGATAGCCGCCGTATGCTGCAAGACAGACAAGGGCGATAGTGACTACTATGAGCAACAGGTTGCGGCACCAATGACTGCCGACACCATCTTCCAAGACGTCCCCTTCGGGTTTCTGTACGGAGACTTCTTCCGTAACCTCCTGATTATCTGCCGTAATAACAAACTTTGGTTCATCTTTTTGTTCCGGTTCGTCCTCCACGGCAGGCTCTTGCGTTTCCGCTACAATCTCCGGAGCTTCCACATTCTCAGGTCCGGACACGGCGGCTTCCGGTCCGGCCTCCGGTAATACCGGTTCTACCGATGATACAATCACCTCTTCAGCGAGTGGCTCTCCGACAGTCTCCAAAGTTTCTTCCATGTCCGGTTCGCCGGCAGAATCATCATCTGTACGGTCCTGCTCCAGCTCCTCTTCTGCAGGTTTTGCCGGTTCAAGCTCAATCTCCTCTCCGAGGATGACGGTATCAAACTGTGAGAACGGCTTGTTGACAAGTTCCTTCATGGTCGTATCAGGAGTAAAGGTTATCTTCCCATGGCTATCTATGAGCACACGCTCACCAGTGTTGACGTTGACGCTCTCACGTGCCTCCACCCCGATTATCTTGAATGTTCCGAGTCCCTTTATCTTCACCTGACGGTCGCTGTCGAGTCCCGTTCTTATCACATCGAAAACAGAACTGACGAAGTTTTCCGCCTCAGCGGGTGTCAGTCCGTACTTATCCAAAAGAATCTTTGCTACTTCCTGTATTGAAATCTTACCCATATGCTTATCTGCTACCGTCGTTTTTCAGTTTATCTTTCCATACGGAATTGGGCTTGAAACCCAGCACGAGTTTCGGCGGCACGAGCATCCGCTGCTGTGTCGAGGGATTGACGATGATGCGTTCCAGCTTCTTCTTCACCTCAAAAGCGCCGAAGTTGGGTATCACCACCGTGTCGCCCTCCATGAACCTGTCGCTCATTGCATTCACGATATCGGTCATCATGCGTTGCGTGTCGGCCATGCTGTAGCCCGTAGAACGCGACAACGACGAGATAAAATCCTTATTGTTCATATTTCAATTGGTTGTAATCTTACCGAATAAATCAAAGTTTTCCGAGTCTGTTATCTGCACGTCATAGAAGCATCCCAACTCAAGCTCGCCGTCGGCAGCCGGAATAAGCACCTCCGGATCCACCTCGGGAGAGCAGAACTCCGTACGGCCGATATAGTAGTCGCCCTCGCGGCGGTCGACGACCACGCGCAGGCATGTCCCCACCTTGGCTGCTTCAATCTCTGCACTGATTCTCTGCTGCACGGCCATCAGCTTGTCGAGGCGCTGCGTCTTCACCTCCTGAGGCACGTCGTCCTCATAGTGCTGTGCCGAGTATGTGTTATCCTCTTCTGAATAGGCGAAAGCCCCCATCCTCTCGAAGCGTGCCTCCTTCACGAAGTCGAGCAACTCGGCGAAGTCTTCTTCCGTCTCTCCGGGGAAGCCGACCATGAGGGTCGTGCGTATGTGTATGCCGGGCACTTCACGGCGCATCGTCTCTATCAGTTCGTATGTCTCCTGCTTCGTAATGTTGCGGCGCATGCGCTGCAGCATGCGGTCCGAGATGTGCTGCAGGGCAATATCGAGATACCTGCACACGTTCGGCTTCTCACGCATGACGCGGAGGAGCTCCATCGGAAAACTGGCGGGATAGGCATAGTGCAGGCGTATCCACTCCACACCCGGAATGTCGGCCATGCGCGACACGAGTTCGGCTATCTGCTGCCTGCCGTCGATGTCAACACCATAGTAGGTAAGCTCCTGAGCGATAATCTGAAACTCCTTCGTTCCGCCGGCCACGAGATGGCGCACCTCGTCGAGAATCTCATCCATGGGCCGGCTTCTGTGGCGGCCCGTGATGATGGGGATGGCACAATAGGCGCAATGGCGGTCGCATCCTTCGCTGATTTTGATGTATGCGTAGTGGCTGGGAGTGGTCAGCCGTCGGCTATAGGCGCACTGTCCGGAATCTGCCATGCCGAGATCGCGGAACAGTTCAAGGTAGTTGAACTTGCCGTAGAACTTGTCGACCTGAGGTATTTCGGATTCAAGCTCAGTCTGATATCTCTGTGACAAGCAGCCCATTACATATAGCTGTTCAATCTTTCCATTGTCCTTTGCCTGGGCAAACTCAAGTATGGCGTTGATGCTCTCCTGCTTAGCATCCTCTATGAAGCCGCACGTATTTATCACGACGATTTCCCCCTGCGGGTCATCGCTGTCGTGGGTACAGTGGAAGCCGGCTGCCTCGAACCTCCCCATAAGAACCTCACTGTCCACAAGATTCTTCGAACAGCCCATCGTTATTATGTCTATCGTCTTTTTCTTCACTGTCTATCACTCTATGTTAAACAGGGTATTGACAAACTGATGCTTGTTGAACAGCTGCAGGTCCTCCATGCCTTCGCCCAGTCCGATATACTTGACGGGCACCTTCAACTGGTCGCTTATGCCTATGACCACGCCACCCTTGGCCGTACCGTCGAGCTTGGTGATTGCAAGGGATGTTATCTGGGTGACGGCGGCAAACTGCTTGGCCTGCTCAAAAGCATTCTGCCCGGTGCTGCCGTCAAGCACGAGCATCACCTCGTCGGGTGCCTGAGGCAGCACCTTCTTCATCACCTCCTTTATCTTCTTGAGTTCGTTCATCAGTCCGACCTTGTTGTGCAGGCGTCCGGCCGTGTCTATGATGACCACGTCGGCACCATTGGCCTTCGCGCTGCTCAGCGTGTCAAAGGCCACAGATGCGGGGTCGCTGCCCATCTGCTGCTTTATCACGGGCACTCCCACCCGCTCGCCCCAGATGCACAGCTGGTCAACGGCGGCGGCACGGAACGTGTCGGCCGCACCGAGATATACTTTCTTTCCGGCGTTCTTGAACTGATAGGCCAGCTTGCCGATAGTGGTGGTCTTGCCCACGCCGTTCACTCCCACTACGAGAATCACGTACGGACGGTGGTCTGACGGCAAGTCCCAGTTTTCGTTGTCCTCGCTGTTGTTCTCTGCAAGCAGCGAGGCAATCTCATCGCACAGGATGCCGTTGAGCTCGGAGGTGCCCACATACTTGTCGCGGGCCACGCGCTCCTCTATGCGCTCGATTATCTTCAGAGTGGTGCCGACTCCGACGTCGCTTGTGATGAGGGCTTCCTCAAGATTGTCAAGCACGTCATCGTCAACCTTCGACTTGCCGGCCACCGCACGTGCCAACTTATCGAATACACTTGTCTTTGTCTTTTCCAAACCCTTGTCAAGTGTCTCCTTTTTCTTTTTATTAAAAAAGCCGAAAATTCCCATATACTATATTGTTTTTATTCTGCAAAGGTACAATAAAAATCTGACAGATAACGAAAAAGACAGCAAAAGCTACAACAAAACGGCGCTGACGGCAGAAAAGTGAAGAGCCGCAGAACCTTCACGATGATGCAACAGGATACTGCCGATGATGCAACGGGGCGCTGATGACGGTGTAATGGAGTGCTGATGACGGTGCAACGGATTGCCCGCCAATGATAAGCGCTTACTGCCAAATGCGTTTTTGAGAGCTATCAAAAATGCTTTTGAGAACTAAGCAAAGTGTTTTTGAGGGCTGACGGAAATGCGGCGGGTTTCCCGAGAGGATATAAAACAAAAAAATTGATTGTCATCACGACAACCAATCTTTCATTAACCTTAATAATCTAATACCATGAAAAACACATTGCAAAGTTAGCATAAAATTCAAATAGGCCAAACGTTACCTGTGCTTTTCCACGCGTTTTTATACTTCTTTAAAAGTTTTCCCGTTCCATTTAAGAGTTTTTTGTACTTTAAGCAGGATTTTCTTATCCATCTCTTCTTGACTGGACTGGAAGGAAGATACTGTCAGATTGATAGTTACGGCATCGGGACTGAGCCGTGCCGACAGGAAGCGGGGGCTCATCATACGCTTTGCAACGGCATCCGAAGGCTGCATGCCGGAAGCTATCACGGAAAGACTGGGCTCTATCATGCCCTCCGACGACAGGCAATGCCACCCGGTAGTATAGAAGTTGATGGTGCTTTCACGTACATCTGTGCCGACCGTCATCACCACACACACAACGCTGCGGACCGTATCGCCGAAGACACCGGCCTCGCATGGAAGCAGCTTCATCTCAAGCGAAGACGACGGACTGAGCTCCAGCATGAGATAATCAGTGGTCAGCTTTGTCAGCCTGACACTGCCGTCAAGCCCGTCGGTGACCTTGGATTCCATCCCGGACTCGACAAAGTCTATCAGGTCGAGACGGTTTCCCTGCGACATATAAGGCAGCAGCGAGTCCGGCATCTGCCTGAACTGCTGACTGGCCGTAAGGTCCTGCGCACCCATCTGCACACAGAACAGAGACAATACGTAAATGATGATTATTCTCATAGCAAACATTTTTCTAACCTTTATGATTCCATATATCGTGCATGACTTTGCGGCGGATGACAAGGACGTTTATCAGCGTGACGGCAAAGAAAAGCAGCAGTCCCAGCAGGATTGCATAAATCATCGACCCGCCGTCTATGCCGGGATAGATGCTCTCTATCATCTGCATGTAATATCCCCGCAATACGCTCACCACCATGCAGGCGATGGCCACAGTGGAGATGTTCAGTACAAGGGTGAGCAACTGATACGGCATGGCCACCTGCGCCGGACTGTAGCCGATAAGCAGCAGGTTTTCCAGTTTGCCGGTGTTCTTCTGCACCAGCAAGTATATGCTGAGCATGAGGATGTAGAAGCTGAGAACGCTGATAAAGACGCCTACTGACATTACAAGAGAGACCACCATCTTGAGGAAGAACATGTTTTTCTCTGCATTCAGCTTGTCGTCTTCCACGTCGTAGCCGTTGTCTTCCATGTAGCGCGATATGCCATCATCCGTCGGATTGTCCACCTTGACGATAAGCCTGGTAGGCTCGCCGGCCGCTCCTGACGAATACCTCGCATTGCTCCAGTCCATGAACTTCTGAGGCACGAGTATCGTGTTGAGTCGGTTCGAGAATCCTATCACCTTACCCTTATACTCGTCACGCGCTCCGTTGCCGGATATGAAGAGACGGAAATCGATCATTCCGAGTAGTCCCTCACTTATCTTAGGAAGGGAGTGCGACTGGGCAAAGCCGAAGTTATACATATTTATATATGTGCGCGGAAGGATTACAGGAATCTCCGACGAGCCCTCTTCCCACTTCCAGTTCTCAAGCGGCACATCTATGAAGTCGTCCGGAACGCTCTCAAAAAACAGTTCCGAGCTCAACACAGGTGCACCGTTGATGCCCATGTGAGCGTCGACGCTGTACGAAGTGAACGTGAAGCGCCCCACCCTGCTTGCAAAATCCTGCGCCTCAAGGTCGGCTATATCGCTGTCTGAAAATGTGTTTGAACGTCCGGAGATAGTGCTTCCTGCATTAATCTGCTTGCTCACTATCAGATAGTCGGAACTCATGAAAGAGTCCTGCTGAGTGAATACGGGCATCACATCGTTATAGAACTGGTATCCCAGCAGGACGATGAGCATGCCGAGGAAGTTTGAGAAGAAGAAGCCCGCAAGCTGAGGTATGCTGACATGATGCCGCAGCAGCTTCCAAACAAGATTATTCATAGTCTAAATACCCTTTCATAATTTAAATCCATGTGCTTGCCGATACTCGTTACGATGACGCCGGCACCTTGCTCTCCGGCCTCCTGCATCATCATACGGGCCATGACGGCGGCATTTTCATCATCAAGATGGCTGATAGGTTCATCCACAAGCAGAAAATCGAACGGCTGGACCAACGCCCGTATAAGGGCCACGCGCTGCTGCTGGCCGAACGACATCTTGCCCACCGGCGTGTCGCGCTTGTCTGCGATGCCGAGCATGTCAAACCAGCCGGCAATCTTATCCGCCGGCTTGAAACCGCCCATGAGCCGGTTTTTCACCTCAACGTTCTCGTAGGCCGTAAGTTCAGGAAACAGCCTCAGTTCCTGAAAGAGATGGCTTACGTGACGCCGCCTGATGTCTACCCATGCAGACGTGTCTAACATTCTTATGTCGCCTCCGTCAAACCGTATGCAGCCTGTATAGTCGTTCCTGTATCCGAGGATGTAGCTGCAGAAGGTACTCTTGCCCTTCCCGCTTTCCGACTCTATCAGATACAGATGTCCCCGCTCGAAGGTAACGCTGTTGTTCCAGATGTCCGAGTGAAGTTCCCTGCCGTCGGCAAATACCCGGGGAACGACAGATTCCAATACAATCTTTTCCATATCGCTATTTCATGCTGTATATAACCATATCTATATTGCCAAAAACAGAGGTGAACATGTCTGTCACGACCTTTGTTTCCGGTCTTTGGGCCGCCAGCGATTTCAAGCTGAGAATGGCGCATGCCCTCTTGCCGCGTATCTCCGCCTTGATGTCTTCGGGCAGTCCTGACGCAGGCGCAGGCAATGCACCGGGAGCCGTCGTGCTGAGATACAGCTGGTCCTTGGCATTTATTCCAAAGTACATCCTCCAATCCATATTGCTGTAATGGAAATCTCTCGGGCCGATGTTTTCAATCCTCGAGCCGCTCGGAGTGGTCTTCTTCCAGTAAGAGACGTCGTCCAGCCACTTGGTGTCACTCGTGTTGGCGAGCAACATGAAGTCTATATTGCCGTCCTTGAAGGCAGGTATGGACATACAGATATCACCGTCTATGCTCTTAAGCATCATGTCAATGTCGAGCGCCATATTCAATCCGACAAGCATGGTACGGAACGAATAGTTGTTGCGCAGCAGGTTGAGATAGTTCTCCCCGTTCACACCACTGAGTATGGTCATTACGTTTTCCATGGACACACTGTCGAGATAGTCGCCTGAAATGGGATGGTAAGAGGCCAAAGACGACTTTATTGATTTGTCGATAGCGTCGTCAAAAGAGAACGTCTCGCCCACGATATTCAGGCAATTGTCTTCTACCGTCGCTGAAGCTGCAATGAGAATGTCGTCCGGCGACGCTTTCGACAGGACACCGAAAGAGAATACCGAAACAAACTTCTCCGGCAATGCCTTTCCCTTGACAACCACATTGATGGGTGACTCCATAGAAGACAGCTTCTCATAAATCTTCGTCTTCACGACACTCTTGTCGCTGTCCGCCCCCAGATTCTTTATTATCTTTGCCTGAAGCCGGCTGCGGGCACTCTCAACCTCCGGCCCCATTATCACTAATGCATTATTGGAAAAACCGGCAACAAAACTGCCGTTCAGCACGGTGAACCGGTATCCTTTCTTCTCGCTAACCTTCGTACACTTGCCTTTCCCTGCCTGCCCGTTGAGCCACGTCTCCATCTTGTCTGCATCATCGACGCTGGCTACCATACCTAATGAACCGTCTTTCTCTTCAAACAGGTATATGCGCTCGTTGAAGTCGATGCCGCTGTTGGAAATATCATCCATCCCGAGGATGTTATTAAATACGTTAGGGTTGCTTCCGCTGCCCATATCCGAGATGCCTTGGACGTCAAATGATATCAGCGCAATGCTGTTACCGGGAATGGCATCGCGGTAGTCTGAACAAGATGTCATTGACATCACCACGAAGACAACGAATGAAAACAAAGCTGACCTAGTCATATCACTCACATGTTTGGTTTATACAAGTTAATTCTTAGTTTTTGACAGTTGCACCATCATCAAGGCGGCAATGGCAGCGGTCTCTGTACGAAGACGGCTCTCACCGAGATGTACGGAGATAAATCCAGCCTTCACGGCCTCACGCACCTCATCAATGGAAAAGTCTCCCTCAGGCCCTATCATCACGGTGACGTCTTCACTTGAGGCTGCCGCAGAACCGCACAGCTCATCAAAAAGGAACGTGCGTGGCACCTCCTCGTAGCAATGGGCAATGAACTTCATGCCGGCACGCGGCTCAGAGATGAACTCCTTAAAAGTCTTCATCCCGTCCACTGCCGGCTTCCACGCCTTATGGCTCTGCTTCATGGCCGACACAACAATCCTGTCTATACGGGGAGTCTTTACCACTTTCCGCTCGGAAAACTTGCAGTTAAGGAAAGATATGCCGTTGACTCCTATCTCCGTGATTTTCTCTGCCATCCATTCCATGCGTTCCATCGTCTTAGTCGGAGCAATGGCCACATGCACCCGGCCCTCCCACTGAAGGGGCTGCATCACGGATTCCTTTATCCTGTAGCGACAATGATGCCCTGTAGCAACGGAAACCTCCGCATGGTGATAGCACCCTTTGCCATCCATCAGGATAATTTCGTCGCCGGCATTGAGCCTCAGCACGCGCAACGCATGGTTCGCCTCATCATCCGGCAACCTGTCCGATACAGCCGCTTCCGGCACATAAAAATATCTTGCTTCTTTCATTTCGTCAGTTTCTGTTGTTCAACTCTTCCTTTATCACGGAAGCGAGCCTATAGTTTTCTTCCTTTATAGCCTTGTCAAGCTCTTCTTCCAACCTGTCTGTTGTAATTGAGTTTATCGGTATAGACATCCTGCTTGAATTGCCGGCATAGAGGGTCCCCTGCTTCTGCATGAGATTATCATCCACATAAATGGGAATATCGGATATCAGAGACAGCAGCACCGCATCACTGAGCCTGATGCGATAAGACTTCAATGTGTCGATGTTTATTACCGTGGTCTTGTACTCCCCCTCTATAACATCATGAATCATAATCTCGAATCTCGATGTATCCGTGTACTCCGATATCATCTTCCATATAACCTCAATGCACATGCCACCGTGCCTGGCCGATTCGGACATGCGGCTGCAGAGCTGCAACTTCATCACCTCATCGCACACTACGCTCAAGGCTCTCTTGCGACCGGCGTCTGTAAGCACGATGACGGCAAGGCCATTGCCACCAACAATCTCAGAAATACCATCATATATGAGTCTTACCCTGTTCATCTCGCAAGCGTTTCTTTTTTAGGATGGAATATCAAGGCAAACGAAACTCCTACCACAAGCGCATAAGCGGCAAAGGTATACCAGCAAGTCTGCCACTCAACAGAGCCTGAAATATCTGTATTGGCCGTGACAAACGCCTGAGCTGCAAACGAACCGACAGTGGCACCGATACCGTTTGTCATCATCATGAACAGTCCCTGGGCACTTGAACGTATCGAAGAATCAGTCGTCTTATCAACAAATAAGGAACCGGAAATATTGAAGAAATCAAACGCTACTCCATATATTATCATCGACGCGACAAGCATCCACACACCGCTACCAGGATTACCCATGCCCAAGAATCCGAAACGGAACACCCATGCAAACATCGCTATGAGCATCACATTCTTTATTCCAAAGCGTTTCATAAAGAAAGGTATAAGTAGGATACAGCATGTCTCGCTTATCTGAGAAAGGGAATAAAGGATATTTGCATGCTGTACGCCGAAGGTTAAGGCGTACTCGGGAATAGACTTGAAACTCTCTATATAAGGCGTTGCAAATCCGTTGGTTATCTGAAGGCAGGCCCCGAGCAACGCTGAGAAAACGAAGAATACGGCCATCTCTTTCTGACGGAAAAGCCGGAAGGCCTTTAAGCCTAATGCCTCAACAAGGCTTTTCTGCTCTCCGTCTTTCACGACAGGACACTTGGGCAGCGTGAAGGTATACAAAAAAAGAACTATACTCAATATGCCGGAAGTGACAAACTGGTTCTGATTCGACATGAAACCGGTCATATCTACAAACCACATGGCACAGATGAAGCCTATTGTGCCGAACACTCTTATCGGCGGAAACTCCTTGATTGTATCCATTCCGGCCTTAATCAAAGCTGTATATGAAACCGAATTGGTCAATGCAAGGGTCGGCATATAGAACGCAACGCTTACAGAATAAAGTGAAAACAACACAGGGAACTGTGCCTCACTTCCGGTCTGAGCCCCATACCATGCGGCTGCTATCATAAAGATGCCGGCTGTAAGATGGCAAAGTCCAAGCAATCGCTGGGCCGGTATCCATCTGTCGGCTACAATTCCCATTATCGCCGGCATGAAAATAGAAACAATACCTTGCACCGCGAAGAAATAGCCTATCATCGAAGCCATGCCTATACGGCTGAGATAAAGCCCCATACATGTCAAATAAGCTCCCCAAACGGCAAACTCAAGATAATTCAGAAGCGCCAAACGAATCTTTAAATTCATAATATCCCACTTTAAAATTAAACTTCAAAATACAACTGATTAAACTTCAAATATGGCTAAGAGCCATCACACGACCATCATTCCATTCATATATGCACGGAGCTCATGGTTTCCGTCATAATCCAAAACCGCAGTTCCTCCAATCCACTCGACCATACCCTGTTCCTCTTCAAAATGATAATAACCTGTCACCACTCCTTCCTTAAGCTCTATTATGCACATGTCGAACGTCTCTTTACCAAAGAGCAACTCGTGCACCGCTATCCGTTTTATCCTCTTATGTCCTGTCATTGCTACCTTTCTGTTTGACGTATCATCCTGCGCGAGAACATATTTGCATTGGCTTGCCCGTCTGACGGAATCGCCTCTGACTGAGAAACCGGCTTCATACTGTCCGTCTTCTCCGATGCGGTGACCGTGGTTTGAGATACGGTATCCCTTGAAACTTGCGGGTGGAACCTTATCAACTGTATCCCGTCTATAAACATCAGCTTTTGGGTCATTGACTCATCGTTACCTTGATTGAGACAGATGAAACCATCAATACGCTTTATATCATTCCTTGCATTACCGGGAATACGCATCTGTGAATGACCGGACACTGATATATGGCTGGAAAACGAAGATATGCTGTCATTATCATAAGTCACCGCCATATACATAACAGCATCCTTGGTGCCATTCTGATAGACAAATGCAGAGATGAAATTGAACATGAATGAGTCGCCGCGCCGGAAGGTTGTATCTGCCTCAACGGTAAATGTATATTTATTATAAGGAGGTACAGGCAGCAAGACCTTCGATGATGCATTGCGCCATATATTAGCCGTATCGCCATCTGCAGTAAGAAGAGAATACCTACCCATCTCACCGGCAGACGCGCCCAGCCTCACCGCTTCAGCTTCCATCCTGCTCTCAACCTTGGAATAAATCTCATTGAATGTCTTTGCGTGGGTATAATAATAGACTAACGACGAATCAAACTCAGCCTCAGTCACACCGTATTTCTTCAGTACAGCCAGATATAAAAGGTGTTTATTGAATGACGATGAGCCGGTCTCAGTTTCCTGATTGGCGATAGACTGCACCAGATGGTAATCGTATAATATATCTTCCATCTCGTCCGGCTGGATATATTCACTGGGCACCTGAGGCTTACAGGAGACTATCAGCATCGTACTGACAACTCCGGCAAACATGCACCATACTCTACTTATCATCTTCATAATTGCTGTTATCACTTCCCGAACGTATCCGTTCACTTCTTGAATGCTATTGTCAGATTACTAATCTCCTTGCGATAGAACAATATCAATAACGCAAAGCCGACACTGATACTTGCATCAGCAAAATTAAAGATTGGACTGAAAAAGATAAATTCATTGCCTCCTACCCATGGAACCCACTCCGGCCATGTAGTTACGATAAGGGGAAAGTAAAACATATCCACGACTTTCCCCATCAGGAAAGGTGCATATCCGGTTCCAAAAGGAACGAAATAGGATGTATAATACTCTGACGATGCATTAAAAATCTGACCGTAGAAAAGGCAATCCACGACATTGCCGACAGCTCCGGCTATCACCATGGAAAGGCATATTATATACCCGAGCTTCGCTTTCCGGCATATCTCAAGATACAAATAATACCCTATTCCACCGATTGCAATGATGCGGAATATGGATAAAGCAACCTTACTGCCTATCTCCATTCCGTAAGCCATGCCGTTATTCTCAATGAAACAAATCTTGAACCACGAGGTCACAGATATGGTTTCATGAAGGGTCATGTTTGTCTTGACCCATATCTTAATTGCCTGATCTATTAAAAGAATGGCTATAACAATAAGCATAGCCATTCTTCCTCTTGTTAATACATCGGTTATCCGCCTCATTTTTTCCTGTTCTGCTTAGACTCAACACTTAATGTTGCATGCGGCACAGCACGCAAGCGTTCTTTCGGAATGAGCTTCCCTGTGATGCGGTCTATGCCATAAGTCTTATTCTTTATGCGTATAAGAGCTGCTTCCAAGCCATTTATAAACTTCTGCTGACGGCTTGCCAGCTGTATCAGTTCTTCCTTACTCTGAGTCGCACTACCCTCTTCCAGTATCTTATATGTAGGGGAAGTGTCTTCCACATCATTGCCGTCCTGATTCATCAGCACCTTCATCATCTGATCATAATCACGCTTGGCAAGTGCCAACTTCTCATTAATAATAACGCGGAACTCTTCAAGTTCATCCTCATTATAATGTGTTTTCTCTGTCATAGCAAAACATGTTTAAGTTATTAGTTCTTATTTATCAATATATTCACTTTGCTCGTACCAAGCTCCATCTCCGGTCCGGCATTCTCATTGACTTCTATAGAATCTGCCAAGACCTGGCTCTTGATATACTCGGAGTATTCATTGACTGCATTAACAACACGCTCCGACGGAGATACGGCTACATTGATCCGGTCTGTTATCTCCAGCCCTGAATCCTTACGCATATTCTGTATGCGGTTAATAAGTTCACGGGCAATTCCTTCATTGAGCAGTTCCTCCGTCAGTTCAACTTCAAGAGCGACAGTTAGGTTACCTTCATTGCTTACCAGCCATCCAGGAATATCCTCGCTGATAATATCCACATCAGTAGCTTCAACCACAAGATTCTTGCCTTCTACCTCTATGGTTATTGAGCCGTTTCTTTCCAGTTCGGCAATATCAGCCTGAGAAAGCTCTGCCATTGATGCGGCAACGCCCTTCATCATGGTTCCGAATTTCTTGCCCATCACCCTGAAATTGCACTTCACTTTCTTCACAAGGATTCCCGAACCTTCAGCAAACTTCAGTTCCTTAACATTCACTTCATTCAGTATCAGGTCCTTTACAGACTCTATACATTCCCTCTGATTATCATCCACGGCAGGAATCATAATCATCTGCAACGGTTGGCGGACCTTGATATTAACTTTCCGGCGCAATGCCAATACCATGGAAGTCATCTTTTGGGCAATGCTCATACGCTGCTCAAGACTCTTGTCTATGTATCTCGCATCTGCCTCGGGATACGAAGACAGATGTACAGAACATACGTTGTCACGGCCTGTTACGCTTATCAAATCAAGGTAAAGCCTGTCTGCATAGAACGGAGAGAACGGTGCCAGAAGCTTGGCGACAGTCTCAAGACAAGTATACAAGGTCTGATAAGCCGACAGTTTGTCCATGCTCATCTCCTTACCCCAAAAGCGTTTACGGTTCAAACGCACATACCAGTTGGACAAATCGTCATTTACGAACGACTCTATCAAACGACCGGCACGTGTCGGGTCATAGCCGTTAAGTTCCTTATCGACATTCTCTATCAGCGAATGGAGCACCGATAAAATCCACCGGTCTATTTCAGGACGTTCCTCAACAGGAACTTCCGGCTGCGAATAGTCAAAGCCGTCGACATTTGCATACAGGCTAAAGAACGAGTAAGTATTATATAATGTGCCGAAGAATTTGCGGCGGACCTCATCCACTCCCTCCGGATCGAACTTCAGATTATCCCATGGTTCCGAGTTGGTCATCATGTAGAAACGAACCGGATCTGCGCCAAACTTATCCATCATCTCAAACGGATCCGTCACGTTGCCCACGTGCTTGCTCATCTTGTTGCCCTTAGCATCAAGCACAAGACCTGATGAAATGACATTCTTGAACGCGACAGAGTCGAACACCATCGTTGCTATTGCATGTAAAGTAAAGAACCATCCGCGAGTTTGGTCGACACCTTCATTGATAAAATCGGCAGGGAAAGCCAATCTGTCGTCAATCAGTTCCTTATTCTCAAACGGGTAATGAATCTGTGCATAGGGCATTGCACCCGAATCAAACCATACATCAATGAGATCGGTCTCACGCTTCATAGGCTTTCCGGAATCACTGACGAGGATGATATCATCGACATAAGGACGGTGCATATCTATTTTATCATAGTTCTCTGATGAATAATCTCCCGGGACAAAACCTTTATCTTTCAACGGGTTTGACGGCATAAATCCTGCTGCTATAGACTTCTCTATCTCATCATAGAGCTCTTGCAAGCTACCGATGCACTTCTCACCGTTATCATCATCGCGCCATATAGGAAGCGGAGTTCCCCAGAAACGTGAACGTGAAAGGTTCCAGTCGTTCAGGTTCTCGAGCCAGTTTCCGAACCGCCCGCTACCTGTCGACTCAGGCTGCCAGTTGATAGTCTTGTTCAGTTCGGCCATCCTCTCCTTCTTCGCAGTCGAGCGGATAAACCAACTGTCAAGCGGATAATACAGTACAGGTTTGTCCGTACGCCAGCAATGAGGATAGTTATGCACATGCTTCTCTATCTTCAAGGCCGATCCCTCCTGCTTCATTTCCATGCAAATAACGATATTCAGGTCTTCAGCCTTATTGGCGGCAGCCTCATCATACTTACCGTTCTTGCTGAATTCCGGCTTGTATGCGTTCTTCACGAAGTCGCCGGCATGACGCGCATAGGCATCAGCATCAACGCAAGCAGCAAGGAAATTATCGTCAAGCTCGTCCTGAAGATAGTACTTTCCTTCAAGATCTACCATCGGCCGAGTCTCGCCTTTCTTGTTTATAAGGAATAGAGAAGGTATCTCTGCTGCATTTGCCACCTTTGCATCATCAGCTCCAAACGTTGGAGCTATATGCACAATACCGGTGCCATCCTCTGTGGTCACATAATCACCTGGGATGACACGGAATGCACAATCAGCCAATTCGACGAAGCGTTCCTTGCCGCCCTCGCTTTCAAAAACCTTCTCAGGATGCACTTCCGCATACCTGTCGGCAAAAGCCGGAACGGTTGCGTTCAACTTGCCGCATGGCTTCACCCACGGCATCAGCTGCTTGTAGTGGATTCCTACAAGGTCCGTACCTATGTATTCACCTACTATTTCATAAGGAACGACTTTATCTCCGGGCTTATAGCTGTCAAGCGCTAATCCCTTGCCCTCCGGTTTGAAATATGCATCAAGCCTCGCCTCTGCCAGTACAACGGTTATCGGCTGTCCGTTATAAGGATTATATGTCCTTACCGCCACATATTTAATATTAGGGCCGACACAAAGCGCTGTGTTCGACGGCAGCGTCCAAGGTGTCGTTGTCCATGCGGCAAAATAAACCTCACCCCAACCTGTCCATTCCTGCTTAGGTTCGGAAATCTTGAACAAAGCCGTGGCAGTTGTGTCTTTCACATCCCTGTAACAGCCAGGCTGGTTCAGCTCATGCGAGCTAAGACCTGTTCCGGCTGCAGGCGAATAGGGCTGGATGGTATATCCCTTATAAAGCAGTCCCTTCTGATAGAGCTGCTTGAGCAGCCACCATAAAGTCTCGATATACTTGTTGTCGTATGTTATATAAGGATGGTCAAGGTCCACGAAATATCCCATTTCCTCAGTCAGCTTCCGCCATTCCGCAGTGAATTTCATCACGTTCTCACGGCATTTCCTATTATAGTCGCCCACCGAGATGTACTTATCCGAAGCCTTGTTGTCTATATCCGCTTTCGTTATACCGAGCTCTTTCTCCACTCCAAGCTCCACGGGAAGACCGTGTGTGTCCCATCCAGCCTTACGGTGAACCTGAAAGCCCTTCATTGTCTTATATCTGTTGAACGTATCTTTTATAGAACGGGCCAGCACATGGTGTATGCCTGGATGTCCGTTGGCCGATGGAGGGCCTTCGAAGAATACGAACTGAGGGCATCCCTCGCGCTCATCTACCGATTTATGAAAGACATCGTCCTTCTCCCACGCCTTCAATACGTCACTGTTTACCTGTGTAAGATTCAAACCGCCATACTCGGCGAATTTTTTTGCCATATCAGTCGTTATTTATTTACCTTATATTATAGTTCGCAAAGGTAATGCTTTTTTTTAAGGAGACAAAATAAATAATTTTTTTTAAGAATATAGTGATATTCTTGTATATCATCCGTTCCTCATCTGCCGCAGCAGTTCCTTTTGGTGCTCTGAAAGCTTTGTCGGGAGTTTTACATTATATGTGATTATCAAATCGCCGTTCTGACCGTTCCCGAGACTATATCCTTTTCCTCTGACTCTCACCTTTGTACCGTTCTGAGTCTCGGGCTTTACCTTAAGACGGATTCTTGTCCCGTTGCCGATCTGTACCACAATCTCTCCTCCGAGCATAGCCGTATACAAATCTATGTCTACCACAGCGTTCATCTCTCCGACACCGGCATCAGCCCCGGCGAATCCCGGCCCGGCACTGCCACGCTTTCCTGATGAGCCAAACAATTGCTCAAAGAAAGAGCTGAAACCGCCGCCGGCTCCAGAAAAGCCGGAGAAATCAAAGCCGTCAAAAGAGGCTCCACCACCGGAGAAGCCATGGCTATCGCTTCCGCCACCTGCATTAAACATGTCGGCATTGCGCCACTGCTCGCCATACCGGTCATACTTGCTCCTCTTCTCAGGATCACCGATAACCTCGTATGCCTCGCTCAGCGCCTGAAACTTTGCCTTAGCCTTAGGGTCATCAGGGTGCAAGTCTGGATGAAACTGCTTTGCACGCTTCAGATATGCACGCTTTACATCCTTTTGCGGAATACTGCGGTCCACTCCCAAAATCTTATAATAGTCTACAAATGCCATAATTCCTTATTTATTATTTATGATGGAATCAGCAAAAAACATGCCTGCGATATCTTTTAAAACGATATTTTTTACTATTTTTGCTTGCAAAAAGCAACGGAACATGAAAAGACTGATATTTTTTTGCATGATGGCTATGGCCTTTACACCAGCGACTATGGCAGAGAAAAAGAACATAAGAATAAAGATTGTAGAGACAAGCGATGTACACGGATGCTTCTTCCCGTACGACTTTATAGAGCGGAAAGCCAAAGACGGTACGATGGCACGTATCAGCTCCTATGTCAAGAAGCTACGCGGACAATACGGCGACAACCTTATCCTGATAGACAACGGAGACATATTGCAGGGACAGCCCACCTGCTATTATTCCAACTATATCGCAAGCAACCGGCCTAACATCGCCGCAGAAGTAGTGAACTACATGGGATATGATGCCCAGACCTTCGGCAACCACGACGTTGAGACAGGACATGCCGTATACGACAAATGGATCGGCGAGGTAAAATGTCCTGTAATTGCGGCAAACATCATAAACACTGAGACAGGAAAGCCATACGTCAAGCCTTATATAATAATAAATAAGGAGGGCGTCAAGGTTGCCGTTCTCGGCATGCTGACCCCTGCCATCCCCAACTGGCTCGCCCCGAGCCTATGGAGCGGGATGCGTTTCGAGAACCTGAAAAAATCCGCCGGATACTGGATAGACCACCTGAAGGCCAACGAACGTCCTGATATCATCGTCGGACTGTTCCACAGCGGATGGGAAGGCGGCATAAAGACAGAAGCCTACAATGAAGACGAGACAAGGGACATTGCTGCTGAAATTCCCGGCTTCGACATCATTTTCTTCGGACACGACCATAGGCAAAGAGCCGAAACGATAACCGGCAAGTCCGGCTGTAAGGTCCTGTGCCTCGACCCTTCATGCAATGCTGTGATGGTCGGAGAGGCTACCATAGACATTGTGACCGAGAACGGCACGATTATAAGCAAGGACGTCACCGGCAAGATACAGGATATAAGGAATGAAGATGTCGACGAAGACTTCATCAGACATTTCCAGGCAGACATTGACAGCATAGAGAACTATGTGAACCACCCTATCACCGAGTTCACCGAGACCATACACTCCAAGGACTGTTTCTTCGGCAGTTCCCCGTTTACAGACCTCATTCATAACCTGCAGATACAGATAACAGGCGCCGACCTGTCATTCTGCGCTCCACTGTCGTTCAACATGCACATAAGCAAGGGCCCTATCCGGGTCTGCGACATGTTCAAGCTCTGCAAATATGAGAATAACATTTACGTGCTGAACATGACCGGAGAGGAAATCCATAAATATCTCGAGATGAGCTATGCCCTATGGGTGAACACCATGAAAAGCCCGGAAGACCACATCATGCTGCTTGAAGAAGACAACAAGAGCGATATGCAGAAGTATGGTTTCAAGAACATGACGTTCAACTTCGACAGCGCCGCTGGCATAGACTATGATGTAGATGTCACAAAGCCGGCAGGCAGCAAGGTGCGCATCCACGGCTTCAGCAACGGACAACCGTTTGACGAAAAGAAGTGGTACAGGGTGGTTATGAACAGCTACAGAGGCAACGGCGGCGGCGAACTGCTCATCAAAGGAGCCGGAATACCCAAGGATTCATTGGACGGAAGAACCATATATAAGAGCACCGGAGACCAGCGGATGCTCATCATGAAGGAACTCGGGAAAATGTCTAAGGTACACCCCAAGGCAAACAACAACTGGAGGTTCGTGCCCGAGGAATGGGCTGCTCCGGCAATAAAGAGAGACAAGGAACTAATATTCGGCAAATGACAATGAAACATCTGTATTTTGTTTTCCATAAAGACGACCTCCTGCTTGAAAGGCTGGACAACGGCACTTTCACCGTTCCTTTTTCCGAAGAGCCTCCTATCCGCCCTTCACAAGAGACGGAAATAATGCCCGTTACACTGTCTGCAAACGAGAAAGCTATGGTTTACAACACCGATTCACCTGTCACGGAGAATCCGTCGCTTGAGTTCTGCGGCCTCAGAAGCAGTTTCTATAAACTCCCGTACGATCTGTATCTCAAGGCGGGGAAATGCAAGGAACTGCTCTATTGGAACCTGAACACAAGATATTGCGGGAGATGCGGCAGACCGATGAAGATGAGCACTGATATCAGCAAGAAATGCGAACACTGCGGCAGAGAGATATGGCCACAGCTGGCCACTGCCGTTATCGTGCTCATACGCCGCGACGACAACATCCTGCTCGTGCATGCGAGAAACTTCAGGGGCAACTTCTTCGGACTCGTTGCCGGTTTTGTTGAAACCGGAGAGACACTTGAGGAGGCCGTACATCGTGAAGTAATTGAAGAAACGGGACTTAAAATAAAGAACGTCAAGTACTTCGGCAGCCAGCCATGGCCATATCCATGCGGACTGATGGTCGGATTCACGGCCGACTACGAATCGGGAGACATCACCCTGCAACAGGCCGAGCTGTCGGCCGGAGGCTGGTTCAACAAGGACAATCTGCCGGTGATACCAGAGAAACTGTCAATCGCAAGAAAACTCATCGATGCATGGATAGACGGCCAGGACAAGCCTGTCAATACTCTATCAGTTCCATAGACATCTGTCCTTCGAAACCTATGACGGTGTCAAGCATATAGCAGCTGGCTCCATCAGGAATGCATACGATGGTGTTAAAGTGGAATCCCTTTGAGTCGACATGACTGAACTCCATATTGCTCAGTATCGCCTGAGAAAGGAATGAAGCCGGAACGAAACGCGAACACATGCGCTTGTTGAAATCGCGCGAGTACAGACGTTTCGCTCCTTGGAATACACTTATATGGATTATGTTGTCATAATAGACTGTCCCCACCCTCATCCCATTATCCGTATATGAGGTCTTAACTACCTTATATGTCGTCGGGTTCACAGCTATGTAACAATGATAACGCTCATTATTATATATGACGACAGTGTCGCTCTTCAACTTCTTAGGCTCGGATGCAATGCTTTTCCTCTTGCGCTGAAACGCAGCCTCAAGCTCAGAATCCGCACTCTTCACGAGTTTCACCACATCATCGTTATGGTCCTTGAACCAAAACACGTTGCGGGTCAGCTTCACGACAGGATATTTTGCCACGTTCCTACCGATGCAGAACGTATCTTCCATCACAGCACAGGCCGCCGGCTGGCTCACCGTGTCCGGATAGAATATAGTGTCTCCCTCAACCTTGAAAACGGCATTTTCCGTTTCCGAGTCCACCCAGATTCCCTGAAGCATGGCCTTAGCCTCCCTGTTCTCCACAATCTTGCGTACCGGAGAGGCTGATTCCTTGCATCCGGCAACCGACAGGAAGACAATACAAACCGTAAGTAAGAGACACTTATTCATTATTTTCACAACCTATCTGCCTATGCAGTGATATTCAAAACCGTTCTCCTCCAACTCTTCCGAGTCGAATATGTTGCGGCCGTCGATTACGAGCGGACGTTTCATAGCCTTCTTCACGACAGGCCATGTTGGCAACCTAAACTCTTTCCACTCCGTAAGCAGTATCAGTGCATCTGCATCCAGAACCGCATCATACTTGTCACGACAATATACTATGCTGTCTCCGATACGTCGCTTGCACTCCTCCATTGCCACTGGGTCATAGGCACGCACCTTGCATCCGGCCTCGAGAAGCAGCTGAATCATCACTAAAGCCGTGCTCTCACGCATGTCATCCGTCTCCGGCTTGAACGAGAGTCCCCATAGGGCTATTGTCTTTCCCGACAGTTCCTCGCCGGCATAAGCCCGCTTCAACTTATCGAAGAGAATCTTCTTCTGCCGCTCGTTGACCAGTTCGACAGACTTCAGCACCTCCATGGAATAGCCGTTGGAGTCTGCCGTCTTTATCAGCGCCTTCACATCCTTGGGGAAGCATGAGCCTCCATAGCCGCATCCGGCATAGAGGAACTTCCTTCCGATACGGGTGTCGGCACCTATTCCGGCCCGCACCATGTTCACGTCGGCATGCACCAGCTCGCACAGGTTGGCAATGTCGTTCATGAACGATATACGGGTGGCAAGCATCGAGTTGGCCGCATACTTCGTCATCTCCGCCGACGGTATGTCCATGAATATTACGCGGAAGTTGTTTATCAGGAACGGCTTGTACAGCTTGGTCAGCACTTTCTTTGCCTTCTCGCTCTCAACACCGACCACCACCCTGTCCGGCGACATGAAATCCTTTATCGCGTTGCCTTCCTTCAGAAACTCCGGATTGCTCGCCACGTCGAACTCAACATCCACGTTACGGGCATCAAGTTCCTCCTGTATCGCCGCACGCACTTTCTGGGCCGTACCAACAGGTACTGTGCTCTTGGTCACCACAACGAGATAACGGTTCAAGTTCTTCCCTATCGTCCTTGCCACCTCAAGCACATACTTTAGGTCGGCACTTCCGTCTTCGTCCGGCGGCGTGCCCACAGCCGAGAAAACAACCTCCTGCTCATTGAGCACCGAGGCAAGGTCTGTGGTGAACTTAAGGCGGCCGGCCTTAACGTTCTTTACCACAAGTTCGTCAAGTCCCGGCTCATATATAGGCACCTCGCCTCTCTTCAACCGTTCGATCTTCTCAGAATCGACATCAACACAAGTCACATTCGCTCCCGTGTCCGCGAAACACGTACCGGAAACCAAACCGACATAACCGGTTCCGACTATTGCTATATTCATAATTTCACGCCTTTAAGTTCAGAATAAATCGGCGTCCTTTAACCTGCACGCCTTCAAATCCTTATCACTAAGTATGATATCCTTTGCATCTATCGGCCACTGTATATTCAGATCAGGGTCGTTATACAATATGCCCGCCTCGTTCTGCGGAGAGTAAACGTTGTCCACCTTATATGTAAATATGGCCTCATCGCTCAGCACGAGAAAGCCGTGGGCAAATCCTCGGGGAATGAAGAACTGCCGTTTGTTCTCCTCGCTCAGCTCTACCATCACATGCTGGCCGAAGGTGGGGCTGTCCTTGCGTATGTCTACGGCCACGTCGAGCACCTTGCCTTTTATCACGCGCACGAGCTTAGCCTGGGAATAGTCACCTTTCTGATAATGCAAGCCACGCAGTACGCCATAGCTCGACTTCGACTCATTATCCTGAATGAACTCCGTCTTGCACACGTTTTCCTCGAAATCGGCCTTTTTCCACGCTTCAAAGAAATACCCGCGGGCATCATTAAACACTTTCGGCTCCAATATATATACACCTTCTATGCTTGTCTTCTTGTATTCCATAGATTTAAAAAAGATATTTGTTTTCGATGTGCAAATGTAATAAATAAAATCGGTATGAATATTATTTTTGGCCGTTTTATTCCTAATTGGAACACTTTTATTTGCAAATATCCGCAAAAAGGCGTACTTTTGCATCCGTGATTGAATTGGAAAGACATATCGAGATTCTTTTGCTTACAAATGATTGTGTCATTGTTCCGGGGTTAGGCGGTTTCATGGCACACCATTGTGAGGCGCATTATGACGACGGGGAAAAGCTGTTCCTGCCGCCACTCAGGACCATTGGATTCAATCCGCAACTGAAACTTAACGACTCTCTGCTGGCCCAATCATACGTTGAGGCATACGACATCAGCTATCCCGAGGCAATAAGGAAGATAGAGGAAGAGGTCGCCGAGCTCAAGCAGAACCTGCACAACAACGGCGAATACGAGCTTAACGACATCGGAATCCTGCGCATCAACGAGGAGAACAACTACTCGTTCGAGCCATGCGAAGCCGGCGTACTGTCACCATACCTCTACGGTCTTGACTCGATAGAGATAGATAAGCTTGATATAAGCGTGCAGGCGTATGAAGAGCAGGGTACTGCCATGCCTGCAAAAGAGAGCATACAGGATGCCATCCTGCAGCCGGCCGACGTTGAAGAAGCCGCAGAAAACGACGACAGCACCATAAAAATCAAGATTGCATGGCTGCGCAATGCTGTTGCCATAGCAGCCTCGTTCATTGCCTTCTTCTTCATCACCACCCCCATATCGAACAGCAACAGCAGCTACATCGCAGGGGGGATGAAAGGCAACATGCTGCAGCAAATCATGCAGCCTGCAGGAAGCGAGCATATAGACACCATACCGTCAGAGCAGATAAAGAAGGCCATTGCCGCGAACGACTCTGCCGCGACTGTCAAGGCTGTGCCGGACTCTGCAGTCCGGGCCAAGGCCAAGCCGTCATTCTGCATAGTCCTTGCCAGCCGGATAACAAAGAAGAACGCTGCCGCATACATCGACGAGCTGCACGAGAACGGCTACGAGCAAGCGCATCTGTACATCAACAACGATATAGTGCGCGTCGTATACGGCGACTATGGCAGCGAGGCTGAGGCTTATTCGACGCTGCGCACCATACGCGGCAACAAGTATTTTGAACAAGCCTGGATTTTAACGAAGAAATGAAGAGAGTAAGATGTCCGAAATGTGACAATTTCATCACATTCGATGAGACTAAATATGAGTCGGGACAAGCGCTGTTGTTTGAATGCGGGGAGTGCGGCAAGCAGTTCCGGATAAGAATCGGTGTATCGAAGCTGCGCGCCACACAGAAGGAAGAAAACCCGGACAACAATGCCAATGAGAACGGCTACGGCTCCATCGTCGTCATTGAGAACGTCTTTCACTACAAGCAGGTATTGTCGCTTCAGTATGGCGACAATGTCATTGGCCGCTACATGAAGGGCAGCGGAATCAACACCCCCATTGAGACAAACGACCCCAGCATCGACATGACGCACTGCATAATAAACGTCAGCCACGACAAGAAAGGCAGGCTGAAGTACGTCCTCCGCGACGGACCGAGCTATACAGGAACGTTCGTCGACAACGAAATACTCGGCGACCGCGAACGCCGTGTCATCCACGACGGCACACTCTTCACCATCGGAGCCACAAGCATAATACTGAAAGAGCCCGAAAGCGAAGATTGACAGCGGGCAAAGACACTTAGCCCAGCTGTCAAAGACGCTTTTGATAGCGGGCACAAATACGTTTGAAAGCTATGAGGCCGCCTTGACGGGCAACCGGATGCACCATCACGGGCAATCCGTCACACCGTCAAAGCGGCCTCATTGCATCATCAGGAGTACCCCGCCCCACTCTATTCGTCGGGGCAGAGATACTTCGTTCCAGTCTGCCTTATCAGTTCGCCAGCATATTTTTCAGGGAATCCGGGGCGTGTCACCTTCGCTCCGAGCCCGGTCTTTGTACGCACGAAACGGCCGCCGGCATCCGGCTTAACCACCATATCGTTATACTTCACAATGAGGAAGAAGGCCAGCTGCTGCCAGCGCGAGAGCATCTGACCTGCCTTCTCGCCCGTATAGCCCGTCAGATACCTGACAGCATCGGCCGGATTGTTCCTGTGCAGGTTCATCGCCTCGGCCTCAACCTTTGCCTGAAGGGCGAAATAGGATGCGTCGAGAGAATCGCGCACGGCCTTCAGCGTGGGGAACATCATGCTGTATCGGGGATAGACCATGTTGCTGACCCAGTTGCAAACCCAAAAGGCGCTTCTCATATCGAACGTCACGGCATCGGCTCCGGGGGCGTTGTAGCACTCGGGGACCTTCGTCGCGCAGCAGTATACCGGGGTGAAAGGCACCATATTGCCGTCATCGTTGCCAAACCACAGCACACCGCCAATCTCTCGTGGCAACCACGAACGCATCTGACTGACATATACGAAGCCCGACTGCTGTGTAGACGTGGGGCGCTCGTTGAAGTATGTCTTGCCGCCCACCTTGAACGACAGCGGGGTCGGCCGGTACGGCATGTCCCATATTCCGCCGCCGATGTCGCTGTCGAGAGCAAAGGGAGTACCCTCATAATGGTCGCGCATGCACTCCTCGAGGTCTCCGACGGAGAGCTTCCTGTCTGGCACAATCCACAGCGGCATGGGCTCTGCGCCCTTCACCTTACCCTCGGCGTAGGGCAGATAGCGCTTCATGTCCTTGCTGAAATGGTTGAAGAAGCTCCACACGCGTGCCTCACAGTAGCGGCGTCCGCCAAAATCGGGAGCGGCATAGACATCGCAGAAACTGAAATCCGCATCCTTACCCGTATACCACCCCATGCGCTTGGCATAGCTCACGACATTCTTCGAACACATCACGTTGTCCCTGTCCTTGCGGTTGAACGTGCGTATACGGCTCTGGTTGGCATGTGCGCAGATGGCGTCGTCGGGTATCCGGAGAGCCACCCACACTACGGCCTTGCTGCCGGGGCCACATCCCATCATCTCCATTATCCATGCCTCGTCAGGGTCGCAGATTGTGAAGGTCTCACCTTCGCTGTTGTATCCATAAGTCTCTGCAAGCGAAGTCATTACCCGTATTGCTTCACGTGCTGTGCGGGAACGCTGCAATGTGATGTAAATCAGTGAGCCGTAGTCGAGTATTCCGGTGGTATCGACCATCTCGTGGCGGCCGCCGAAGGTGGTCTCACCTATCGTCACCTGATACTCATTGATGTTTCCCACCACATTGTAAGTCTCCGGAGCCTCCGGTATCTCTCCGTGATACTCGTTCGTATCCCAGTCGTAGACCTTGCGCATCTCACCCTTCGCATGCTTTGCCGCCGGACAGTGGCACAGGGTCTGGTACATACCATAGTCGTCGGCACTGTATGTGCACATCACAGAACCGTCCGCACTCGCTTTCTTTCCCACAATGAAGTTAGTACAAGCCGCGGCATAACCGGCCACGGCAAGCATTGCGGTAATCAATGTCAGTTTTCTCATATCATCCTTGTTATTAATTTAAACATTCAATATACAATCTCCGCATCATAGCTGGCGGCATTGCCACGGTTGTCCGTGACCGTCAGCCGCAGATGGCGCGGCCGGCCCGTGCGGCGCAACGGGGTATCGTGCAGGTTGCACGCCACGACCCGGCTCTTATCCTTATTCTCAAAAAGCACGAAATGCCCGTCTACATATCCCTTGCACGAGCGTATCCCGCTCCTGTCGTCAGAGACTTCAAACCGTATGACAGCAGTTGCCTCCCAGCCCTGACGGCCTATGGGAACGATGCGCGGGGGCACGTCGTCATAAGCCAGCTCGTAGCGTGCACCGAGGTCGCGCAGCCGCCCGCGCACCCAACCGTCCTTATACTCGCCGCCGATGTATCCGCCGGGAGCAGCATCGCTCATAATATACAGCTTATCAGGATTTCCCACTTTCCTATTTACAGCGATACTTACCTCAGCCCAATGGAACAGCGGAAGCGAACGGGCGGAGAATGTGTAGCGGTCTGACAGTCCGTCCGGCTGTCTTAGCACGACTGGTTTCAGCCGCGTGTCGCCGTCGAGAAGGCGCGGCGGAATGACAAGCTGCATGCCTGGAAGGGAAACCATATTGGTCGTATTCCATGGCAATCCGATAGCCGCATCGTCTGCCGGCTGAGGGCTTGGAGGTGTGTCAGGCCGACGCCCCGTCACGGTGAAGCGGTATGATGAGCTGTTGCCGTGAACATCTCTGAGGACATACTCGATGCGATAGTCGCGCTCTTCGGAGAAATCGACGATGCCGGACGACTTGTCAGTCGTCAGCACCGGCAGGGCATTGCCATGCTCAAGAAAAGATTTCAGATACCACACCCCGCTGTGATAGTAATATCCGTAGTCGCCCCAGGAGTTCACCATGCGCGTCAGCTGCACTGGAATGCGGTCTGTATTGCTGCGGAAAACCTCGCAGCCGTCGACTTTCAGCACCGTCTCGCGCACGCCGTATTTATTATATGTAATCTCGGAATAGTCGTTGGCACATATCCCGAAGCCTATCTTACCCCAGGCATGAAACTTCACGGGAAGCTCATGAGACGTGAAGCGGAACGACTGCCGACCGCATCCACCGTTGAACGAACTTCCACCATCCTGCGGATAAACCATGAAGGCATGTGCCATGGGAGGGGTGTTGTCGCGCACGTACGGTTTGAGGACGTCGAGCGGGTCGGTCATAACCCAAGTCTTCGTGTCGTGAAACTCAAGATGCAGGTGGGGAGCCGTGCTTGCGCCGGTGTTCCCGCTCAAGGCAATGAACTGCCCCTGAGCCAGCGGGCAGGCGAGCGGAGACAGGCGTATGTCGGCCTGCCAGGACTCGTTGGCATACTGCCACCGGCGCACAAACGACGCAATACGCGGGGAAAAGGATTTCAAGTGGCAATAAACACTGGTATTGCCGTCGGGGTGAGATACGAAGACGGCATTACCATAACCGTATAATCCGACTATTATACGGCTCACATAACCATCGGCAACCGAGTAGACAGGTTTCCCCTCTACCCCGGCCGTCTTCACGTCGATGCCTCCATGGAAATGGTTTGGACGGGGCTCGGCAAAATTCCCCGCCAATGACATCTCATAGTCAACTGGCGGGGTATAAGTTAAAGATACTGTCAGGAGCAATCCTGCGACGACACTCAACATGCCTTAAAGCTCATGTCCAGGCCTTTTACTGAATGGGTCAGGGCACCGACAGAGATGAAATCGACGCCGCACTCGGCATAATCGCGTATGGTATCGAACGTGATACCGCCACTCGACTCCACCTCATAACGGCCTCCGACAAGCTCCACGGCCTTCTTCGTGTCGTCTGTGGAGAAGTTGTCAAGCATGATGCGGTCCACTCCGCCGAAGCCGAGCACCTGCTTCAGTTCGTCGAAGTTCCTTACCTCAATCTCTATCTTGAGGTCCATGCCCTTCTCTTTCAGATATTCATGACAGCGGCTTATGGCGTTGGTGATACCTCCGGCAAAGTCTACATGATTGTCTTTCAGCAGTATCATGTCGAAGAGGCCGATGCGGTGGTTACATCCGCCGCCAATCTTCACGGCCTGCTTCTCGAGCATACGCATTCCCGGTGTGGTCTTGCGGGTGTCGAGCACACGGGTCTTCGTTCCGGCGAGACGCTCCACATACCTGTTCGTCATAGTGGCGATGCCGCTCATGCGCTGCATGATATTGAGCATGAGACGCTCGGTCTGAAGCAGAGAGCGCACCTTTCCGGTGACAATCATAGCCACATCGCCCACCTTCACATGGGCGCCGTCACTGATAAGGACCTCCACCTGCATCGACGGGTCAAAGCGGGCAAAGACCTCCTTGGCCACCTCTATGCCGGCAAGGATTCCATCCTCCTTTATGAGGAGCTTCGATTTACCCATCGCATCCTCGGGTATGCAGCACAGAGTAGTATGATCTCCGTCGCCGATATCCTCTGCAAAAGACAGGTCTATGAGCCTGTCGGTCAATTCGTCTACACTTAACATTGTTATGTTCGGTTTTGTATTATGTGATTATAAATAAACTCCGAATCCTATACGGAAGCCTACCGTGCTGTAGTCGCTATGGCTCTTGAACGACTGGTTGTAGTAAATCTCCGGCTCAATGGTCACCGTATGGCTTATGAAGAAGGCATAGCCCACCTGCAGGCTCGGCATGAAATCGTCGTAGGAGCAGTTTGAATGGAGATAGCTCACCGACGCACCGAGGTACAGTCCGTTCTGAACGATATAGTATCTCGCACCCACACCGGCCATCAACGAGGCGGGCACGTCGTTCTTCTTGTCATATCCTATCTGGCCGGTGACCATCAGGTCGTCACTGAACAGATATCCGGCCTTAGCCTGCAGGCCGAAGGAGCCTTTCTCTTCACCATTATAACTCAGGTTCAACCCCGACAGAGAGGAACCAACATATATCTTACCTTTCTCAAACTGGGCACTTGCAGATAATGTCATCACTAAGGCGACAATTACCATCGATAGTTTTCTAATCATAATATTACTGGTTTTTAGTTGTTTTCTTATACCTCCTGTACCACACGACAAACCACGCGGCTGCAATGACAAGCGGCACTGCCCCCAAGCTGTAGGCAACTGCCGGCGGCAAATGGAACGCCTGCTTTGATATAAAAAGGAACGTGGAGCATACGGTGGTCATGAATAACGCCGGTATCAGGGTGATGATATATGGCTTCCTTTCCTGCACGAGATAGACGGTGATGGTCCATAAAGTGAAGACGGACAAGGCCTGGTTGGCCCATCCGAAATACTGCCAAATGACATTGAAGCCGTTTGGACTACCTATCTGCCACAGCAAAAGGAGTATAGACGAGATGAAAAGCGGGATGCAGATATACATGCGCTGCATTATAGACCGCTGGTTGAGATTGATGAACTCGGCGATGACAAGGCGGGCAGAACGGAACGCCGTGTCGCCGCTGGTAATCGGAGCGGCCACGACACCGAGCAGGGCGAGTACCCCGCCGACTACACCGAGCCATTCGCGGCATATTATATCTACGACCGCGGGAGCCGAAGTGTGGAATCCGAAGTCTCTCAATGTCGTCAGAACCTCATATCCAGGAGCGGGTTCGCCATAGAAGAAGTATGCCGAGACTGTGGCCCATATCAGGGCAACGACACCCTCTGTTATCATTGAGCCGTAGAAAATGTTGCGCCCCATGCGCTCACTCTTCACGCAACGGGCCATCAACGGGCTCTGAGTGGCATGGAAACCGCTGATTGCTCCACAGGCAATGGTGATGAAAAGACATGGGAATATGGGGTCTGTCCACGACTCGTCGACTTTCATTGCGGTATTTCCGAGCCCGTCCCAAAATTCCGGAAGCTGCGGCATCTTGATAAAAAGGACAATCATTAGGGCGAACGCCATGAACAGCAGGGATATCGCAAAGAGCGGATATATCTTGCCTATTATCTTGTCGATAGGAAGCATCGTTGCCACGATATAATATGCAAATATAATAAATATCCACATCGTAGACGAGCCTCCGATTGACTGGAGTATCTCCGCCGGACTATAGACAAAGACCGTTCCCACCATCATGAGGAGCAAGACGGTGAATACAAGCATTATCTTCTTCGTCGTCCGACCGAGGTATTTGCCTATCAGTTCCGGCAGACCGGCTCCCCCGTTGCGCATCGAGAGCATCCCGCTGAAGTAATCGTGCGTGGCGCCGGCGAATATGCATCCGAGCACTATCCACAGATAGCTTGATGTTCCGAACTTCGCGCCCATGATGGCACCGAATATCGGACCAGTACCGGCGATGTTAAGGAACTGTATCATAAAGATTTTCCAGTTCGGAAGCACCATAAAGTCAACCCCGTCGCATTTTGAAACGGCAGGCGTCACCCTGTCATCAGGTCCGAACACACGCTCGACAAAACGCCCGTAAAGGAAAAAGCCGAGTACTAAAGCAATCAAGCTGATTATAAAAGATATCATATTCTTTAGTCGTTTAATGTATGCAAAAGTAACCATTTAATTTGAATTATGGAAAAATAATCATAACTTTGCATGTAAATAGCCCATCAATAACATGAATGTAGTGAATCCGACAGATAATATCCGACTTCTGATAACCACCTTATTTATATATATAACGTGCATGACGGCGAGCGCACAGCCAGCCGTCCCCAAGCATGAGGTAAGGGCCGTATGGCTGACAACGATCGGAGGACTCGACTGGCCGCACTCGTATTCAAGGTCTGAACTTTCCGAAAAAAAACAGAAGAAAGAGCTATGCGACATCCTCGACAGGCTGAAAGCGGCAAACATAAACACCGTATTGCTCCAGACGAGGATACGAGGGACGGTCATATACCCGTCGGTCTATGAGCCGTGGGATGGCTGCCTGTCCGGCATTCCGGGGGTATCGCCCGGATATGATGCACTGGAGTTTGCCATAGAAGAATGCCACAAACGCGGCATGGAGCTTCATGCATGGGTGGTGACGATTCCCGTAGGGCAATGGAACGGAGCCGGATGCAAGGCATTGAGAAAGAAAAGGCCCGGACTTCTGCATAGAATCGGAAACGAGGGATTCATGAATCCTGAGCAAAGGCAGACCGCTGGGTATCTGGCGGATATATGCCGGGAAATCACCGGAAACTATGACGTGGACGGAATACACCTTGATTACATAAGATATCCCGAGACTTGGAAGATTAAAGTCAGCCGAGAACAGGGACGGCGGCATATCACCGACATAGTAAGGAGCATAAACATGGCTGTCAAGGAGATAAAACCCTGGGTGAAGATAAGCTGCTCGCCGATAGGCAAGTTCGATGATCTGACGAGGTATTGGAGCCATGGATGGAACGCATATACAAGGACGTGCCAGGACGCGCAGGGCTGGATGAGGGACGGACTGATGGACGAGGTCTTCCCGATGATGTACTTCAAGGACAACCAGTTCTTTCCCTTCGCCCTCGACTGGAAAGAGAACAGCTACGGACGCATCGTCGCCGCCGGCCTCGGCATCTACTTCATGGCGCCGGGCGAAAGGGATTGGCCGCTCGATATCTTTAAGAGGAAGATGAACGTACTCAGGAGCAACGGACTCGGACTGGCATTTTTCCGCTCTAAATTCTTCACAGACGACATCAAGGGGATATACGGCTTCACTGCAACGGAGATGAACAAGTACCCAGCCCTGATACCCGCTATGACATGGCAGACCGACATCACCCCTTCCGCCCCGACGTCGATACACACCTATGAGACAGCCGACGGCTTCTGCATATCATGGAGCGGAGCCTCTGACAGGTCGGATTCGCCGAACATTCTGTACAACATCTATGCCTCACCGACATATCCTGTCGACATTACGGACGCCCGTAACCTGATTGCCGCAAGGCATCCGAAAGAGCATCTGTATATCGAAACCGCATCAAACGGAAGGATACAGAGATATTACTACGCCGTAACGGCAATGAACAGATACGGCAATGAGAGCGAAGCGGCCTCCACACGACCAGCCGAACAATACCGGAACAGACGCCTGCTGGAAAACGACGGCCGCACCCTGACCGTGCCGAAGAAGGATAACAGCATGGACGCCGACTACCTGCTGGTTGAGACAATGACGGGAACCATCATCGCAACAAAGCCCTATACAGGCTGCAAGATAAGCATATACGATATTCCTGAAGGAATGTACACGCTGAGGACGCTCAACCGCAAAGGTACCACCCACAGGCTTGGACACTTCATCATAAAGCGCACGAAGCAGCGGTAAGAATGTCGAAGAATAACGGATATAAGTCGTCTATGTCGTCTTTTTATTGTAATTTTGCCTCTTCATGGAAAGAATAATATTGGGAATAGACCCCGGAACGAACATTATGGGATACGGAGTGCTGAGAGTTGTCGACGGCAAAGCCAGCCTCGTGACCATGGGCATCATAGACCTGCGCAAGTATGGGGATGCCTATCTGAAGCTCGGACATATCTTCGAGAGGGTCACGGGGATTATCGAGGCTTACCTTCCGGACGAGATGGCCATCGAAGCGCCTTTCTTCGGGAAGAACATCCAGTCGATGCTGAAACTCGGAAGGGCACAGGGCACGGCCATCGCAGCCGCCATACAACGGGGAGTCACGATACGGGAATATGCCCCGATGAAAATCAAGATGGCCATCACCGGACAGGGACAGGCATCGAAGGAGCAGGTAGCGGGCATGCTGCAACGGCTCCTTAACATCAAGGACAGCGAGATGTGCGACTTCATGGACGCGACAGACGCCCTCGGAGCTGCATATTGTCATTACCTGCAGATGAAAGCGCCGGCATCCCAGGCGCACTATAAAGGATGGAAAGACTTTGTCATTAAGAACCAGACAAGAGTATGCAAAAAGTAATTGAGATACGTGACGGAATCGTACGCATGCCGGAATGGAGGATGAAACAGCCGGTAAATATGGAAATTTTGGCCGGCGAACACATCGCCATCACCGGCCCGAACGGAAGCGGAAAATCTATGCTGGTGGACATTATCACACAGAAGCATCCCCTATTGGGCGACTGGCCGCGGTACGATTTCCACCCGAACGGCAGCGACTCCGTTGCCGACAACATCAAATACATATCTTTCAAGGATACATATGGCGACAGTACGAGCTATTTTCTGCAACTCAGATGGAACCAGCAAGAGATAGACGAGAGCATCCCGACCGTCAAGTCACTGCTTGACAACGCATGCAGCACATTCAGCAGCAATACCGTTCCGGAAGCGCGCAAGAGCCACATACTGGAGCTTTTCGGCCTGAACGACCTGCTGGACAAAAGGATAATACTGCTGTCAAGCGGCGAATTGCGTAAGTTTCAGATTGCCAAAGCACTGTTTTCAGGCCCCCGGGTGCTGATAATGGACAACCCGTTCATCGGTCTCGACAAAGAGACACGCGGCCAACTGACCGCACTTCTTGAGACCTTATCAGCCGAAAACGGGCTTCAGATAATCATCGTCGTATCGAAGGCAAGCGACATTCCGGCTTTCATCACGCACGTAATAGAGGTTAACGGCATGGTTGTCTCTCCCAAAATATCAAGGGAAGAGTTCTTACAGAAGTGTCAGGAATCACCCGAGAAAGCATCATGTAATGACATTGAAGAAGCCATCATCACGCTGCCGGTCAAGGCTTCACGACGCATTTCGCCGGAGATTGTAAGGATGCTGGATGTCTGCATCAGATACGGAGACAGGACAATACTCAGTAATCTCAACTGGACGGTAAACAGCGGAGAGCGCTGGTCGCTGAGCGGAAGGAACGGATCGGGCAAGAGCACGCTGCTGTCGCTCATCTGTGCGGATAATCCTCAGAGCTACGCCTGCGACATATCGCTGTTCGGCAACAAACGCGGGACGGGAGAGACGATATGGGAAATAAAGAAGCACATCGGCTATGTGTCTCCTGAAATGCACCGCGCCTATCAGAAAAACCTGCCCGCAATACGCATCGTCGCAAGCGGACTGAGTGATTCCATCGGCCTCTATGCCAAGCCGAAAGCAAGCGAATACGACACATGCAGATGGTGGATGCGCATATTCGGTATCGAACGATTCGAGAATACGCCGTTCCTTAAGCTCTCAAGTGGCGAGCAACGCCTCGTATTGCTTGCCCGCGCGTTCGTCAAGGACCCGGACCTGCTCATACTCGACGAGCCCCTCCACGGTCTTGACGACGCTAACTGCTCACTTGTAAAGGGCATTATCGAGGCCTTCAGCAAAAGGCAGGACAAGACCATCATCATGGTAACGCACTACACCGACGAACTGCCGGCATGTATAGACAGACATCTCACGCTGACAAAGAATAACTGACAACTATATAATAAGGTATAAAACAATGAGAAAACTATTATTATCCATCGCCTTCGCACTGACTTCGTTCTACACGGCAAATGGCCAGGAAGTATACAACGAGATAAAGAACAGCGCGGCAAACATCGTCTCCGACCCTACCACCAACGACATGGTAAGGCAGATTAACCAGTTCAAAGTGGACGCATTGGACTATCTGCTGGTGAAGATGCGTGAGCAGATGCCTGACTCTTCGACGACGTTTCTCGACAAAGAGGCTTATGCCTTGAACAATTTTGTCAACTTCTTCATACAGGAAATCATCAAGAATAAAGACATGCCGCAAGCTCATCAGGTAAAGATAATGAAGCTTTTTATGGACGCCTCGTTCTCGAACCCTCTGTTTGAAGACCCGGAAAAGGATATCACCCTCATATACTATGCTGACGAGAAATGCCTCACACGGTTCTCACTCGATACCGACTGGAGGAAAGCCGTGGCCGCAATAGTAATGGAAATGAAAGACAATCTATAGTCATTCGTATTTATAATACCACCAATATGTTCCCGAATACTGATTATATACGGCGTGCTTGCATGCCGTATGATCAGTATATTTCCGCTCCAAAGCCTGCATATCGTTGAAATCCGTATCCATAACATCATCATGATAGACCACCAAAGGATTTGAACGGGAATGTACATACAGGGTCAGGGCTTCACGGTAATGCCTCGGCAGACTGTCATTTATCCCATAAAAGCCACGCAGCGAAGAGACAAAGGCATCAAGATTCCTGTCTATAAGATATCCGCAAAGCACATAATCCTTCACGGCTTCCGTTGCCTGACCGCCAAGACGGAGGCATTTCACATAAGTCTTTGCATCCATCCACTTCAGTGGCCGCGCCCCCAACAGCTTGTAAATACTGTCATTTGACAATATCAGGCACTGCGTACCGGATGCCGTCGGTATGAGGTCGCTGCCAGAACTGCATCTTACCGGATAAGTGAACAGCTCATCACCGAGCCGGCCCTGCCTTGCAAGGGCAAACGCACGCAACATCGTCAGGCAGCTGTCCGTCTCCTGAGATTCCTTCCCAACCATCAGCGCAGCCTCATAATCACCATGCTTCAAGCATCTCTCCATCTCCAGCCGGTAGTGGAGCACGTCATTGGAATTGCCTGTCATGCCGACCATGAAGAACATTGCCGCCATCTGAAGCATGTTTATCCACATGGTACGGGAAAACAATCCCATCGGCCCGTCCTTGACAAGGAGGTTCCGCAGGAATGCCGTCACAGCATACCACAGCACCAGCACCACCGGAACAGCCCATACTGAGACTCCCATGCAGAAGCCCGTCTCATAGCAATAATCCACATCTGACATCACAGCCAGCAGGAACAACGACGGGAAATAAGTCAGGGCATAGGTATAACGGTGTGGCTTCATGGCGAGACCGACACCAAACTGAAGCGCCATGAGCACCACAGTAATCAACACTGCACCGACCAAACCGTCATAATGGGTGACTCCCTTGCTCAGCACATGCTGCGCCATGGCAAGCAAATTAGCCTGGCTGAAATAAAGATAGACAAATGAAAATAGACAAAAAGCAATAGCACATACCGTCCGTAAGACGATAGTGCTATTGCGTGTATAAGAATTTTTGCTGCTCATAAGTCAAGAGTCATTTTGCTCTTCCCTGATAATTCTTCTTTACTTAATTCTTCTTTAAAACCACGGCAGAACGCGCCGGAATGTACAACTTAAGCCATTCCTTATGGTCTTCGACGTAAAGGGCGTCGAAATTAGTCATGTGCGTCATCGTATCATCGGCCAGGCCATTGCCGCCGAACTGCCTGGCATCCGTGTTCAGGACCACGTCGTAAGAACCGGTGGGAACCAAAAAGCCATAGTCGGTGAACGACTTGATCGGATTGAAGTTGAACACGAAGATGAGATCGCCCCTGCTGAACGCCAGAATCTGGTCGCCGTCATTATGCCAAATCTCCTTCACCGGCTTGTTCTGGAAGTTCCGCACGCTCTTTATGACACTGAGCATCTCACGGTCGAAGTCACCGAGATAGTGGTAATCGAGTTCCTTGTTGTCAACAAGATTCCACTGGCGGCGGGCATACTTGTGGCTCCATCCGTTACCTTCACGCGGGAAATCGATCCATTCCGGATGTCCGAACTCGTTTCCCATGAAGTTAAGATAGCCGCCGTTCATCGATGCCGCCGTAACGAGGCGTATCATCTTGTGCAACGCTATGCCGCGGTTGGCCACGTCATTCTCATCCCCTTTCTTGAAATGCCAGTACATATCGGCATCTATCAGACGGAAGATTATGGTCTTGTCGCCCACGAGAGCCTGGTCGTGGCTTTCGCAATAGCTTATCGTCTTCTCATCCGGGCGGCGGTTTTTCACCTCCCAGAATATCGAACTCGGCTTCCAATCCTCATCCCTCAGCTCCTTTATGGTCTTTATCCAGTAGTCCGGGATGTTCATAGCCATACGGTAGTCGAAGCCGTATCCGCCGTCTTCAAACTTCGCTGCAAGGCCCGGCATGCCGCTGACCTCCTCTGCTATGGTTATCGCATTGGGATTAACCTCATGTATCAGCTTGTTGGCCAGCGTCAGATAGCATATCGCATTGTCGTCCTGATGACCGTTGAAATAGTCTTCATAGCCGCAGAAAGCCTCTCCGAGACCATGGCTGTAATACAGCATGGACGTCACGCCGTCGAAGCGGAAGCCGTCGAAATGATACTCTTCAAGCCAGTATTTACAGTTTGAGAGCAGGAAATGAATAACCTCATCCTTACCGTAGTCGAAGCAGAGGCTGTCCCATGCCGGATGCTCATGCCGCCCTCCGGGATAGAAGAACTGGTTGGGGTCGCCGGCAAGGTTGCCCAGTCCCTCGACTTCGTTCTTCACCGCATGCGAGTGAACGATGTCCATTATCACGGCAATACCGTTCCGATGCGCCGTGTCTATCAGCTCCTTAAGCTCTTCCGGAGTACCGAAGCGGCTCGACGGAGCGAAGAATGAGCTGACATGATAGCCGAACGAGCCATAGTAGGGATGCTCCTGAATGGCCATTACCTGAATGCAATTGTATCCATCGGCTATCACCCGGGGCAGCACATTATCCTTAAACTCCTTGTATGTGCCTACTTTCTCGGCGTCCTGAGACATTCCCACGTGGCACTCATATATCAGAAGAGGTGACTTGCTCGGCTTAAACTTGTTCTTCTTGAACACGTACGGCTCTTCCGGATTCCATACCTGAGCAGAAAAAATCTTCGTATTCTCGTCCTGAACGACCCGTCGGCACCATGCCGGGATGCGCTCGCCTTCTCCCCCATTCCACTTCACCTTCATCTTATAAAGGTCTCCGTGCTTAATGGCTTTCTCGCCGAGCTTCAGTTCCCAGTTGCCCGTGCCTTCGATGCGCTTCATCCGATACTTGGGATTCTCCTGCCAGTCGTTGAAATCGCCGATAAGATATATCTCCGTGGCGTTTGGCGCCCACTCGCGGAATATCCATCCGCGCGCCTGCTTATGCAGTCCGAAATAGAGATGACCGCTGGCAAAATCGGAGAGTGTCTTCTTGCCGTTCCGCGTCAGCTGGTTCAGCTTCCACAGCACGTGGTCGTGCCGTCCCTTGATGGCGGGTTCAAACGGCTCGAGCCACGAGTCATTCCTCACAAGCCCGATATGTTCCGGCTTCTGCTCCAAAGAGCGCTTGCTGCCGCAAGCCTTCTTCGCTGTTGCTGTCTTTTTCATATTAGTATTAGCTTTAAAACATTATCTTTATGCCAACACTTTAAATATCGCCTTCTTGATGGCGGGTTCTCCAGAGATGCACGGAGCGTGTCCGTCCTGGGGGAAGAATATGGCAAACATTCCCGGCTGACATGTCACATAGCTCTCAGCAGCAATGCCGGGCATCTTCGTTATGTCTTTCTCGGCATTGTATTCAGCCTCCGGCAGATTGCAGAGTGGCGTATACCCGTAAGTCTCGGGCACTGAGAGCGGAATCTGAATGTCAATCATCTGCTTGTGAGTCTCCATCACTGCTTCTTCCTTTGTCTTGCCTTTGGCGGTGGTGACGTTCACGAACAGGTCTGCTCCCTTTATCTGATGCTTGCCCTCCTCAACGGCATTTATATCGTTATTCCTAAGATACTCCACCACATCCTTGAACAGAGGATTGAGTGATTCGTATTTACTAAGATTGTCAAGTGTGTCGATTACCATACTATAAAAATATTTAAACGTTAATAATTGGTTATTATAAATAATGTAGATAGCTTATTTGCCAACCTGTTTACGCCCTCGCGTATATGTTCCGCGCTCGGTGACGTTCCCGTTGCGGTCTTTCTGCACGTACGGACCGTCCTTGCGGTCGTCCACGTATGAGCCTTCAAACCTGTTGCCGTCCTTGTCTTCTTCAATGGCCTGCCCGTGGCGCTTGCCATCCTTGAACATGCCCTTGAATTTCCATCCGTCGGCATAGCGGGCCACACCGGGGCCGTCTATCTTTCCATCCTTGAAGTGGCCTTCGAACACGTCGCCGTTTTTCATCGTCAGCTTGCCTGTTCCGTTCGGCTTATCTGCCTTCCACTCACCGGCGTATGTGTTTCCGTTCTTCCATACTAGCGTGCCCTGTCCCTGCTTGGCGCCTTCGAGGAACTGCCCCGTATACCTGTCTCCGCCGGCATATTTGAATATTCCCGTGCCGGTGCGCTCGCCCTGCACGTAGTCTCCTTCATATACGTCGCCATTCTTGAACTTATATATTCCCTTGCCGTTCTGTATGTCGTTCTTCCACTGTCCCACGTACACGTCGCCGTCGGCATAGCGGAATGTGCCGCGTCCGGAGCGCTGGTTGTCCACCCACTCGCCGTCGTAGACCGAGCCGTCGCCCCAGTCAAAGAACCCGTGGCCGTTTTTCTTGTCGTTCAGCCATTCGCCCTTGTAATATGCGCCGCCGGCAAATGTGTACGTGCCTTTGCCGTTACGGTGGTCCTGCTTCCAGTCGCCGTCATACTTGTCGCCGTTGTAATAGTACATAACACCGTGCCCCTGCTGGTAGTCGCGGAACCACAAGCCCATGTATTTGTTATTGTTTGCGAAGTAATAGGTGCCGTAACCGTGCTGCTGATCCTGGAACCACTGCCCCTCATACTTCTCTCCATCGAAGAAGGTATAAATGCCGAAGCCCTGCCGTTTGCCGCGCACGTAGTTGCCTTCATATAGGTTTCCGTTCTTATATACAGCCTTACCCTTGCCCTGCGGCTTGCCGCCGGACATCTCTCCCTTATACTCTCCACCGTCCTTGGTGGTGCAAGTGCCGAGGGTTATCTTCTGCGCGGAGACAGAAGAAGACATCAATAATATGAATATGGATATTAAATGATATTTCAATTTGTTTCTATTTGTTATTGTTGCAATGCCAAAATTAGCAAAAAAAAAGCATGCGGCAAAAAAGATTAGATTTTTTAACGGAATATCTTTATATAATTTATAACTTTGCATCGCTTGCCGCTGTTTCGGCCGCGGAAAGCCATTAAGACAACAGCAACCAATCGATACAGTTATGAAATTTATCGGAATAATACCGGCCAGATATGCCTCGACGAGATTTCCGGGCAAGCCTTTGGCCATGCTTGGCGGCAAGACCGTCATCAGGAGAGTGTACGATCAGGTCTACTCCGTGCTCGGAAATGCCTATGTGGCAACGGACGACGAACGCATATACAACGCGGTGAAAGACTTTGGCGGCAACGCCGTCATGACCTCGGCCGACCATAAGAGCGGCACGGACCGCATAGAGGAGGCCATGACAAAAATCAACGACGGCTCGGACGTGGTGATAAACATACAGGGCGACGAGCCTTTCATACACCGCTCGCAGATAGAGACGGTATGCAGGTGCTTCGACGACCCGCAGACGCAGATTGCCACGCTGGGTAAACCGTTCGGCAGCGACATGGCGGCGGTAGCCAACCCGAACTCGCCGAAAATCGTTACGGACAACAACGGATATGCCATGTATTTCAGCCGCAGCGTCATCCCCTTCGTCAGGAGTCACCGGCAGGAGGAGTGGCCGGAACTGTTCCCGTACCTGAAGCACATCGGCCTGTATGCCTACCGCAGGGATGTGCTGGCCGAGATAACGCGCCTGCCGCAGAGTCCGCTTGAGATTGCCGAGAGCCTTGAGCAGCTGAGATGGCTTCAGAACGGATATAAGATAAAGGTGGGAACGACCGACATGGAGACCATCGGCATCGACACGCCCGAAGATCTCGGGCGGGCTGAGGCGTTCCTTGCATCTCACCAAGACGCATAGACCAGCTCATGTCTAACAGTTATTTTGCTTTCAAGCAGTTCACAGTGCACCAGGACATGTGCGCCATGAAGGTAGGGACGGACGGAACGCTGCTCGGAGCGTGGGCCGCCCCCTGTCCGGCGGAGCATCCGCGCATACTCGACGCCGGAACGGGCACGGGGCTTATTGCGATGATGATGGCGCAGCGGTTTGCCGGTGCACAGGTGACAGGCGTCGAGATAGACGGAGATGCCGCCATGCAGGCCAAGGCAAATGCCGCCGGTTCACCGTTTTCCGGCAGGATTGAGATTGTCAACGCGCCGCTCCAGAACCTTGCCGACGGCGGCTTCGACCTCATAGTGTGTAACCCTCCATATTTCACAGACTCGCTGAAATGCCCCGACGAGAAGCGGTCCATGGCGCGCCACGCCTCCACACTGACATACGGAGAGCTGGCTTCGCATGCGGCCAGACTGCTTGCCGGCACGGGCATCCTCGCCGTGATAGTGCCTGCCGGAAGCCGCAGCGACATGGATTCGGCTGCCGCCATAGCCGGCCTGCACCCGAGAAAGGCATGCGCCGTAAGGACTAAAGCCGGACGGCAGCCAAAGCGGTACATGCTGGCATACTCGGTGGAGCACAGTGAAGAAGTATGCACGGAAGAACTGATAATCGGCGACGACAGATACAATATAATGCTTAAAGATTTCTATCTCGCATTATAGAGTCTGCCGGAACCGGCACGGCCGGCCGTGACAAGCCTCCTGAATGCAAGAAATCGGTGCGAAAACAAAATATTCAGAAAAAAGACGGAAAATATTTTGCCGAATCAAAATAAATACCTACCTTTGCACCCGCAAAACAAGAAGCGCTTGTAGCTCAGTTGGTAGAGCACCTGACTCTTAATCAGGGTGTCCAGGGTTCGAACCCCTGCAGGCGTACTAAGTTTTCCATAATTGGGGAGCAGCATACTTGAAAAGGTATGCTGCTCTTTTCGTTTATCCCTCATCGTAAGGCCACGGCACCGGCCGCAACATGCAAACGGATGATACTGGAATGCCTGCGAAGATTCTGATGATGGATTATGTCGATGCAACGGATACCTTATGAAGGCGCAACGAGGCCGTTCTGACGGTGCAACGGATAAGCCGTGACGATGTAACGGATAACCCGCCAATGACCGCCGCCTGCTTTCAAATGTGTTTTTGAGAGCTACCAAAAGTGTTTTTGAGAACTAAGCCAAGCGTTTTTGAGAGCTGACGGAAACTCCGCCGGCCACACGTCACAGGAACATACGTCAGGCACTACCGGTTTGACGGCTTGCAGAGACCTCAGAACTGGAAATAGATGAACGGTTGTATCTCGCTGCTCTTCACCTGTATAACAACGTATATGACGGCTGAGATGACTGCAGCGCAGACCACGACATTGCATCGTGCAAGCACTCCGGTGAGGGCGTCCTGCCACCGTGCGGGGATAAGATGCGCGGCATAGCCAAGCGCCATAAGCATGAACACATATCTGTAGCCGGAGATTATGTCGGTGAACAGCTCCGGATGGAAATCCGTGAATATGCGGCCGAGCATCGTCATGCTCATCGAGAAGTCGGTATTTCTGAAGAACACCCATGCGAGGCAGACGAAATGAAACGTCAGCAGGCAGCCGAAAAGACGTCGCACGCCGCCGGAACGGTAGTGGCGGTCGTGGTGGAAGATATTTTTGCGGACATACTTGTGAACGGCCAGTGCCACACCGTGCATGCCGCCCCATACGATGAAGTTCCAGCTGGCCCCATGCCACAGGCCGCCGAGAAGCATCGTCAGGATGAGATTGAAATAGGTCCGGACGGCCCCGCACCGGTTGCCGCCAAGGGATATGTATATGTAATCGCGTATCCACGTTGACAGGGATATATGCCACCGGCGCCAGAAGTCGGTGATACTGTCGCTTATATAAGGCGCATTGAAGTTCTGCGGGAAGTGAAAGCCCAGCAGCAGGGCTATGCCGATGGCCATGTCGCTGTATCCGCTGAAGTCGCAATATATCTGCATGGCATAGCCGTAGACGCCGAGAAGATTCTCCACGCCACTGTAAAGTCCGGGATTCTCAAAGACGCGGTCGACGAAATTAAGGCTTATATAGTCGCTTATGACGGCTTTCTTGAACAGTCCGGTGGCTATGAGGAACACTCCGCGGGCGAACATGCTGCGGCTCACGGTAAGCGGACGCCGTATCTGGGGCACGAAATCGCAGGCACGGACGATGGGGCCGGCCACGAGCTGGGGGAAGAACGACACGTAGAAGGCATAGTCGAGCAGACGGTCAAGCGGCTTCAGCGTGCCGCGATAGACGTCTATTGTGTAGCTGAGGCTTTGGAAAGTGAAGAAGCTTATGCCCACGGGGAGGAATATATCCCATGGCTGGAAGTTGTTGCCTATCATGCCCTCAATCATGCCGGCAAAGAAGTTGGCATACTTGAAATAGCCGAGAAGACCGAGGTCGACGGCAAGGCTCAGGACTACGAGAGCCCGCGGGATGGCCCCTGCCTCAGGTCTTTTCTGCCGGTAGTTCCATATACAACGTGCTATGAGGTAGTCGCTGACCGTCACAAGGGCAAGGAGCATGAAGTAAAGACCGCTGCTTTTATAATAAAAATAATAGGAGAAGGCAGTCACGAAGACGAGCCTCAGCGTCCGTTGCCTCTCCAGCAGGAAATAGACGAGCGAGAAACCGAGGAACAGAAAGAGGAACAAGCCGCTGCTGAAAATCATCGGCACCTCCGGATTATACACCAGTTGGTCTAATATTCTGTCTGTCATAAGTCAGTCTCCCGCGTTCATTTTATGTTCCTCGCACCCGGCGACGAACGAGTCGTATATATATTTGGCCACATGGCGGCCTCCGGCAAAGCTGAGATGGGTGTAGTCCTTGTTGGCCCATCGCTTGTCCACCATATCCTTCATGCTGCCACGTCCGCCCATGGCCTTGAACAGATTGAAGTATGCCACGCCGCACTCCGATGCCAAAACCTGCTGGTATGCGGCAAGAGCCTCCACGCCCTTCATCGTCTGCACGCCGTCGGCCGTGCGCTGCGCCCTGTCCGGAACGCTGACAATCAGCACCGCGGCATCAGGATATGCCCTCCTGACGGCCGCTACGGTACGCTTCATCCGGTGTACGTATGCCTTATAGTTGGCCGATGTGTTGCCGTCGCTTACAACGTTAAGACCAAAGTGCAGCACGATGAGGTCGTATGGCCTCAGCCGCGCAAAGTCGCGCAGCGTCTCCTGCGGAATGTCCGCGATGGTGTATCCGGCAGAACCACGCATGCTGAAATTGTCGAGAATGACGCCCCGGTCGGACTCAAGAGCCATACCATATATATATGTATCAGGACCGACATCTGCGAATCTGTACGACACGCAGCGCGTCTTTGCCGAGTCGGCGCACGCCACCATCTGCACGGAGGGCGAGGCACCGATGGCAGACGCCATCTCATCACCGCCGTTTACGGCCGTATGCAGGGTGAGCCCACCACCTGTTCGCAGGAAGAGGGATGACCTGTGCCAGAAAGACGAGAGCTTGCGGAACTTTGTACCGCAAGTCTTTACATAAGCATTTTGCGACGGAATGAAATATCTCTGGTTTATGCCTTCATGAAGATGGGAGAACGGTTTTTTGACCACCTCGTGCTCTGCAAGTCCGGCGGATGTCTGCGACACGGTGCGGCGGAAGCCATTTAGCTTGTCGGCACAGTCGACCCACCCCACCCCGTTGCCTCCGAAGCGGGCCTGCATCATCTCGCGGAGGTCGCACGTAAGGATATCTCCCTCAATGAACGAGTCACCATAATATGCGATGCGCACCGGACGACCGAGAGAACGGACGCCGGCCAGCTTGCCGTAGAAGGAAGCCATACCGCCGGACGCGCCTCCGGAATAGTCTTCTATCATGGTCACACCCTCCGGAACGACAAAGCGTTCACGTGGCGTAGCAGCCGAATCAGACTGGGGGTGTGAAGCTGCCGATGAAAGTTTCGGAACCGGAAGGGCAACGGTATCGGCACTGCCGTATACCTCTGGAATGATGTCACTAAGGATGTTGACATGCCGCATCTCCACGCCAAACATGTATACGGTCGGCAACAAATGCATTGCTAAAAGAAAGACAGCAACAAGTCCGACCAGAACAAAAGTCCTCGCACACTGGTTCATCCTTAAAAATGTTTTGTCTATACTTCCGTTTCATTAAACAAAAAGGCGTCGAGAACCTTTACCCCCCCGGCTGTACAAATGCCGCGGAGCGACACAAGAACAATGTTCTGCCATATTTCATCCATCGGATAATGCCTGTACAGCTGGGCAGACATTATATATTTACCCAGCGCATCAAACATATGGGCAATAAGTTCGAGGTTTATGCCGTCGCGGAAATACTGCTCTTCGATGCCGCGACGCAGGAAATCGACGAACTGTGTGCGGGTGTTCTTCTTCTCTTTCTCAAAATATTCCCGTATGGCGGGATACTTCTCAAGGTCGTCAAAGAACACGGGAACCGTTTCTTTAAAACTCTCCATGTTGAGCTTATATGCCTGCAATATCACATCCATGACGTTGCTGCTACGCGCTGCAAATTCCTTCATCTGCTCATGCCTTCTGTCCTGATACATCTTTATACCTTCATAGAGGAGGTGCTCCTTGTCGCTGTACACCTCATAGAGGGTACGCTTGGAGATGGAAAGCATGTTTGCGATGTCGTCCATCTTCACCGCGCGTATGCCTTTCCTCACGAACAGCGACATCGCCGTTTCAAGAATCCTGTCCTTCAAAGACTGCCTGTATGTCGAAAGATTCCTTGTTTCTTGCATGACCGAACCTTAATTAGAGTTGCAAAGTTACTAAAATAATTAAAAAAGGAATCACTTTTGATTACTTTTTATTAACTTTGCGTTTCAAAAGTAACAAGCGGAACGGACTTTAACGACAGATTATTACAATAACATTATATAACAGCACTTATGGTAAAAATATCCAAAGAAGCCGCTCTTGAATATCATGAGCAAGGCAGACCAGGTAAGATAGAGGTCAAACCGACAAAATCTTACCGTACACAGACAGACTTAAGCCTGGCATACTCACCCGGTGTTGCCTATCCGTGTCTTGAGATTCAGCAGAATCAGAACGATGCCTACAAATACACGGACAAAGGTAATCTCGTTGCCGTGATAAGCAACGGAACAGCCGTTCTCGGCCTCGGAGACATCGGAGCACTTAGCGGAAAGCCGGTCATGGAGGGCAAGGGACTGCTCTTCAAGATTTACGGAGGCATCGATGTGTTTGACATCGAAGTGGCGGAGAAAGACCCTGAGAAATTCTGCGAGGCCGTGGAGAGAATAGCCCCGACGTTCGGGGGAATCAACCTTGAAGACATAAAGGCACCCGAATGCTTCTATATAGAGGAGCGTCTGAAGAAAAGTCTCGACATACCGGTGATGCACGACGACCAGCACGGTACGGCCATCATTTCCGCCGCCGGCCTCAAAAATGCGCTTGAGGTTAACGGTAAGGACATCACGAAGGTCAGAATCGTCGTAAACGGAGCCGGGGCGGCAGCTATCTCGTGCACGAAGCTCTATATGGCACTCGGTGCAAGACGCGAGAACATCGTGATGCTCGACTCCAAAGGAGTGATAACAAGCGACAGACCGAACCTTACCGAACAGAAGAAGCTTTTTGCAACGGAACGGAAGGACATACACACACTGGAAGAAGCGATTAAGGATGCCGACGTGTTCGTCGGACTGTCGAAAGGCAATGTGCTGTCGCAGGACATGATACGCTCCATGGCAGACCAGCCCATCGTATTCGCCCTGGCCAACCCGGTGCCGGAGACCACCTATGAAGAAGCCAAGGCTGCTGGAGCGGCCGTAGCCGGGACGGGCCGGAGCCTCCGGGGTGATCTCGGCCACGGGCGCGGCGAGGAAATCCGCCAGCCCCCGCACCCGGCTTTTCCACAGGGCCGCCTCCTCCGCGTCCATGTCGCCCTCGGCGGCGTAGGCGTCGAGGCCGTGCTTGCAGGAAGCGCAGAAGACGGCCACGGCGGGCCGCCCGAGAGCGCGCCACGTTTCGATGTTTTTGCGCCGCGCCTCGGCCTCCCACTCGAAGAGGCCCGCGTGATGGAGCGTGCCGCCGC
>CAJMSE010000018.1 GCA_905216025.1 uncultured bacterium
CAAGCATGGCCCAGTCGCCGCGCCGGCGGATGAATCCGGCAGTGCCGGTGTATAGCTTCAGGGCATAATATACCACGGCGGTGAGGCCAAACGAGAAAAGCACGGCGCCGGCCACGCCGCCTATGCGCAGGTTCACCACGCAGCCGATAGAGATGCAGATGCCGGCGAGAACGGCCGACGGGAATGTGTTTCGGAACATGTCAATCATCGCTTTCTTTCATTATAAGTAGGTCTTCATCATTAACTTATAGTATGTTTTTCCGAACACAGAGACGCCGAGACACGGAGCTATGTTATCCACTCTGTGTCTCCGTGTCCCTGTGTTCGATATATAAACTAATTGTTGAGACATCCTTATTATCATGATTAATAACTCATAATTAATGATTTATGATTAAATCACCACTACCCCCTCCTGCTTCTTGCCGTCCATCATTATCTTCAGCGGACTCGTGAAGCGCACGTGGCGTATATACTGGGTCTCCTCCACGGCGGGCATGGCATCGAGGATGTCCGTCCGGCAGATGCCGTCGCCGCTGTATGAGTTCACCGTGAAGTAGCCCACGCCGAACGAGGTGAGATTCTGGAAGAAGTGCGTGCCCTGACTCGGGTCCACACGGTAGTTCTTCAGTCCGGCCTCGACGATGACGCGCGCAGCACTGATATGCGGCCATTTGACCGGTATTCCGAGCCAGTAGTCGCTCGAGCCCCAGCGTCCCGGACCGATGAGCACGTAGTTGCGGCCCGCCTCGAGGAACTTCTTGTTTATCGTCTCGATATCTCTTGCTATGGCCGGATTGTTCGCCGCCGTGAAGTCGTCGCCCGTTTTGACGTACACCACGTCGGTGACGTCTTCGCTGATGCCGTGCCCGAGCGAGTTGTGCGAGCGCAGCAGGCAGTTCTCGTCGCTGATGGCCTGCAGGTCTTCGTCGAGCACCTGCTTGCTGTCTACTATGGGGCGAATCTGCAAGAGATACAGCTCGCCGGTCTTGTCGGCATTCAGGTTGCATGCGAACTCTATCTCCACAGGGCGCTTCATCTCGCCCGCACCGCACTCCTGCGCCGTCCGCAGCAGTTCGGGCAGCGGGAAGACACCCTGCTGGAGCACGCCGCAGAACGATATTATTTTGCGTCCTCCGTCGTAGATACCATCGCGGATGACCTGGTCGTAGGGGTCGAACGTCGAGGCTATATAGTTCAGCGAGCCGTCCTTGTCGGCCTCCTTGACCCGCAGGTTGAGTATGTTGAAACCGTCGTCGGCCTTGAAGTCTGTCCCGAGGTTCTTCATGTCGAGGGCATAGAAGCGGGTCTGCGTGTCACGCAGGGCCGTCTCCATCTCACTTGTCTGGAGCACCTGATGCGGATGGTGCGGACTGACGCGGAGCGTCTGCCCGCCGTCTACGATATACTTGCCCAGTCCGAGGGCGAGACTGGCGATGCCCTCCTCCGATTTCTCGTCACCGATAGGATAGTAGTTGAGCGAGCGCAGCACTCCGCTGAAGTTCGGATAGTACCTGTCGCCATACCTGTGGCCCACCACTTCCTGCAGTATCACGGCCATCTTCTCCTGGTCTATCACGTTGCTCGTGGCCGTCATGTATGCCTTCGAGTCCCTGTAGAACACCGAGGCGTACACTCCCTTTATGGCCGAGGCCAGCATCTTGAGCATCTCGTAGCGGTCTTCGAGATATGGAATCATGTATGTAGAGTATATTCCGGCAAACGGCTGGTAGTGCGAATCCTCGAGCAGCGACGACGAGCGCACGGCGATTGGCGACTTCACGGCGTCGAAGAACGTGAAGAAGTCGGCTATCAGCGAGTCCGGCAGCTGCGCCTTGAGGAAGTGACTGAGAATCTCCTCGTCGCTCGCGTCGCTCAGCGCAATCTGGTAAAGGTTGTTCTTGTCCATGAACTCGTCGAAGAAGTCGGTGCAGAGCACCACCGTGCGCGGTATCGACACCGTGGCGCCGGGGAAGCGGTTGAACTCCGGATGGCGCTTGATGATGTTGTCGAGGAAGGCCAGGCCGCGGCCCTTGCCTCCGAGCGAGCCCTCGCCGATGCGGGCGAAGTGGCCGTAGGCGTCGAACTTGCCGCGGTCGAACACGGCCACGATGCCGATGTTCTTCATCCTGCGGTACTGCACGATGGCGTCGAATATTATCTGCCTGTGGGCGTCGACGTCCTGCAACTTGTGCCACGTGACGTTCTTCAGGAATGCCGACACGGGGAAGATGGCGCGCGCGCTGAGCCACCGGCTGACGTGGTTGCGGCTGACGTGGTAGAGCATCGAGTCGTTCGGGATGGTGAAGATATTGTCCTGAAGCTCCTTCAGCGTACCTATGCGGGTGACCTCCTCGTGGGTCACGGGGTCGCGGAAGATGAAGTCGCCGAAGCCCATGTGCTCCTCCATGAGCTTGCGCAGGTCGATGTTCATCTTCTTCGAGTTCTTGTCCACGAAGCGGAAGCCGGCCTCGCGTGCCTTCCCGGCGTTGGCCGTCTCCGAGCTCTGGAGTATCAGCGGCACGTATTCGTCGCGCTGCCGTATCTCGCGTAGCAGTGCTATTCCGGCCTGTGCGTCGTCCTGTCCGCCCCGGGCGAAGCGCGTGTCGCTGATCACGCCGAGCATGTTGTCCGAATACTTGTCGTATATGGCCATGGCCTCCTCGTAGTTTCGGGCGAGCAGCACCTTCGGGCGGCCTCGCTTCCGCTGCGCCGCGGCGTGCGGGTTGAGTGCCTCGGTGGAGAAGCGCTTGCTCTGCAGCAGTATGTAGTTGTACAGGTTGGGCAGTATCGACGAGTAGAAGCGGATACTGTCTTCAACGAGCAGTATCACCTGCACGCCCGCGGCGGTGATGTCGTGCTCGATGTTCATCTTGTCTTCTATCAGCTTTATGATGGAGAGTATGAGGTTGGTGTTTCCCAACCAGCAGAACACGTAGTCGAAGATAGACAGGTCTTCGTCCTTCATGCGGCGGGTGATGCCGTGCGAGAAGGGCGTCAGCACCACGCAGGGCACCTCGGGGAAACAGGCCTTCACGTCGCGTGCCACGTCGAAGGCGTCGTTGTCGGCATTTCCCGGCATGCAGATGATGAGGTCGATGTCCGTCGTCTGCATCACCTCGCGGGCCTCCTCTATCGTGCTCACTTGCGTGAACGTCGGCGGGTAGCGCAGTCCGAGGTCCATATACTCGTCAAATATCTTCTCGTCCACGCGCCCGTCGTCTTCGAGCATGAAGGCGTCGTAGGGGTTTGCCACGATGAGCACGTTGAAAATGCGGTGTGTCATCAGGTTGGCGAACGACACGTCTTTCAACAGAAAGTCGTTCCATTCGCTCGGTATGTTCTTGCTCATTGTCGTTTTATTTGGTTGTTGCATGTCAGCCCGCAGCTGCCGGCCGGCGGCCGCCGCGCAATATCAGTTACAAAAATAGCAATAAACGGCGAGACTGCCAAGCAGGCAGTCATTAAAACAGGCCTCACGGCCATTTATTTGCCCCTGCCCTTTGATTTCTCGCCATCTTTTATTACTTTCGCGGGACAAAAGCGGAATAATCAAATAAAACTATACAGATATGAGTAAACAACTGAAGCCGGCTTCACTCTGCGTCCGCGGAGGATGGAAGCCGAAGAACGGAGAGCCGGTGCAGCCGCCCGTAGTGCAGAGCACCACGTTCAAATACGACAACAGCGAGGAGATGGCGATGCTCTTCGACCTCAAGAAGGAGGGCTACTTCTATACGCGCCTGCAGAACCCCACCAACGACGCGGTGGCTCAGAAGATTGCGGCGCTCGAGGGAGGAGTGGGTGCTGTGCTCACGTCGAGCGGACAGGCGGCCAACTTCTACGCGGTGTTCAACATCTGCGAGGCCGGCGACCACATCGTCACCTCGACGGAGATCTACGGCGGAACGTTCAACCTCTTCGGCGTGACGCTCAAGAAACTGGGCATCGAGTGCACCTTCGTCAGCCAGGAGGCAAGCGAAGACGAGATACAGGCGGCCTTCCGCCCGAACACCAAGCTGCTCTTCGGCGAGACGATATCAAACCCCGGATGCAAGGTGCTCGACATTGAGAAGTTTGCCCGCATAGCCCACCGCAACGGTGTACCGCTCGTCGTAGACAACACGTTCGCCACGCCGATAAACTGCCGTCCGTTCGAGTGGGGCGCGGACATAGTCACCCACTCCACCACAAAGTATATGGACGGGCACGCCACACAGGTGGGCGGATGCGTGGTAGACAGCGGCAACTTCCCGTGGGACGAGCATGCCTGCAAGTTCCCGGGCCTGACCACTCCCGACGAGTCTTACCACGGACTGACCTACACCAAGGCCTTCGGCAAGATGGCATACACCACCAAACTGGTGGCACAGCTCATGCGCGACCTCGGCTCCATCCCCGCCCCGCAAAACTCGTTCCTTCTCAACCTCGGCCTTGAGACGCTCCACCTGCGCGTGGCACGCCACTGCGAGAACGCGCAGCGCGTGGCCGAATTCCTGCACGACGACCCGCGCGTGGCATGGATAGACTATTCCGGACTGGCCGACGACAAGTGCCACGCCCTCGCCGCGAAGTATCTGCCCGGCGGCAGCTGCGGCGTGATGGCTTTCGGACTGAAAGGCGACCGCGAGACGGCCATAAAGTTCATGGACTCTCTCGAGATGATTAACATCGTGACGCACGTTGCCGACTCGCGCACCTGCGTGCTCCACCCGGCCAGCCACACGCACCGCCAGCTCAGCGAGGAGCAGCTGCGCGAGGCCGGCATCGCCCCCGACCTCATCCGCCTCTCGGTAGGCATCGAGGACGTCGAGGACATTCTCGACGACATACGCCAGGCTCTCGACAAGATTGGATGACGGTACTAAAAAGACACTTATCTACATCTGGATTTGTTACCTGCCGCTCGTAACGGTGTTACGTGCCGCGTGTCACACTGTTACCCGTGGCGCGTTACACCGTTACGCATGGCAGGTAACACCGTTACGAGCGGCAGGTAACAAACAAGCCGGACGGCCCTGAAAATTCGCTGGCAAGGCTACGGAAACGACACGGGCTCGACAGCACGGAAAAATAAGCGGGCAAATGGTAAATAAAAACGTACGGCAGGGCGCATTTTTCCAAAAAAAATAATAACTTTGCAGCCATATACATTTATTTAATAACAACCGACTTATTATGGCAACAACACCGGAATTCAAATACGCTCCTATGTTCCAAGTGGGCAAGGACGACACCGAATACCGCCTCCTGACAAAGGAAGGCGTGTCGGTGGGTGATTTTGAGGGTCACGAAATCCTCAAGGTATCAAAGGAAGCACTGACGCTGCTCGCACAGCAGGCTTTCCACGACGTCGAGTTCATGCTGCGCCGCTCGCACAACGAGCAGGTGGCAAAGATTCTCTCCGACCCCGAGGCCTCGGAAAACGACAAGTACGTGGCGCTCCAGTTCCTGCGCAACGCCGAGACGGCATGCAAGGGCGTGCTGCCTTTCTGCCAGGACACGGGCACGGCCATCATCCACGGAGAGAAGGGCCAGCAGGTCTGGACGGGCTTCGAGGACGAGGAGGCCCTCTCGCGCGGCGTGTACAACACGTTCACGCAGGACAACCTGCGCTACTCGCAGAACGCCCCGCTGAACATGTACGATGAGGTGAACACGCGCTGCAACCTGCCGGCACAGATTGACATCGAGGCCGTGGAGGGCGCGGAATACCGCTTCGTGATGGTGGCAAAGGGCGGAGGCTCTGCAAACAAGACCTACTTCTACCCCATGACCAAGGCCACGATACAGAACGAGGGCACGCTGCTGCCCTTCCTCGTGGAGAAGATGAAGAGCCTCGGCACGGCCGCATGCCCGCCGTATCACATCGCATTTGTCATCGGCGGCACGTCGGCAGAGAAGAACCTGCTCACCGTGAAGCTGGCTTCGATAAAATACTACGACAACCTGCCCACCACGGGCGACGAGACGGGACGCGCATTCCGCGACATAGACCTTGAGGAGAAGCTGCTCACTGAGGCTCAGAAGATAGGCCTCGGCGCACAGTTCGGCGGCAAGGCCCTGGCCCACGACATCCGCGTCATCCGCCTGCCGCGCCACGGCGCAAGCTGCCCCATCGGCATGGGTGTGAGCTGCTCGGCCGACCGAAACATCAAGGCGAAGATAAACAAGGACGGTATCTGGCTGGAGAAGATGGACACCAACCCCACGGAGCTGATTCCTGAAGAGCTGCGCAAGCCGGGCGAGGGCACGACGGGCATCGTCATCGACCTCGACAAGGGCATGGATGCCGTGCGCGCCGAACTGACGAAATATCCCGTCAGCACACGCGTCAACCTGAAGGGCACCATCATCGTGGCCCGCGACATAGCACACGCCAAGCTGAAGGCCCGTCTCGACGCCGGCGAGGACATGCCGCAGTATTTCAAGGACTATCCGGTGCTCTACGCCGGTCCGGCCAAGACTCCGGAGGGATATCCCTGCGGCTCGATGGGCCCGACCACGGCCAACCGCATGGACCCGTATGTAGACGAGTTCCAAGACCATGGCGCAAGTCTCGTGATGATTGCCAAGGGCAACCGCAGCGACGTCGTCACCGAGGCATGCAAGAGGCATGGCGGCTTCTACCTCGGCACGATAGGCGGCGTGGCCGCAGTGCTCTCGCAGAGCAGCATCAAGAGCATCGAGTGCGTGGAGTATCCCGAGTTGGGCATGGAGGCCATCTGGAAGATCACGGTAGAGGACTTCCCGGCATTCATACTTGTCGACGACAAGGGCAACGACTTCTTCAAGCAGCTGAAGCCGTGGTGTCCCAAATGCTGAGAATAAGGCGGCCCTGATGCCGCAACATACAGAATAAAGACACAAGGCACGTCAATATCAACCCTTTTAACATTCAGCAAGGGAGTTGTGAAACTCCACCCCCAGACGGCCTTGTGTCTCTTTTTTATTCAACGGACAGTAAAGAAAAAACTACAACCAAATAAAACAAAGACAACAATATGAGAGTCATAATAGAACCGAACTACCAACTGATGTCACAGTGGGCGGCAAACCACGTCATCGGACTCATCAACGCTGCCAACCCGACAAAAGACAAGCCCTTCGTGCTCGGCCTGCCGACAGGCTCGTCGCCGCTCGGCATGTATCAGGCACTCGTGCGTGCCTATCAGGAAGGTATCGTGTCGTTCCGCAACGTGGTGACGTTCAACATGGACGAATATGTAGCCCTGCCGGAGTCGCACCCCGAGAGCTACCACTCTTTCATGCGCGAAAACTTCTTCAACCATATCGACTGCCCGGAGGCTAACATACACATACTGAACGGCAACGCCGAAGACCTTGAGGAGGAATGCCGCCGCTACGAGGAGACGATACTGAAATTCGGAGGCATCGACCTATTCGTGGGAGGCATCGGACCCGACGGACACATTGCCTTCAACGAGCCGGGCTCGTCTCTGTCGAGCCGCACGCGCATGAAGACCCTCACCAGCGACACGCGCATCGCCAACAGCCGCTTCTTCGGCGGAGACCCAAACAACGTGCCGCAGTATGCGCTGACCGTCGGCGTGGGCACGGTGATGGATGCCCGTGAGGTGATGATACTCTGCAACGGACATGCCAAGACGCATGCCCTCCAGGCCGCGATAGAAGGCCCTGTGACACACATGTGGACGGTGAGCGCGCTGCAGATGCACCGCCACGGCATCATAGTATGCGACGACGCGGCATGCGACGAGCTGAAAGTGGGCACATACAGGTATTTCAAGGAGAAGGAGATGAAGAATCTCCTCTGAGCCGATGAAAGAGCAATTCATAAACCTGCTCCAGGCCACCGGCCGGCAGGGCATCGGCAACGTGACTTCGTATCTCGAGAAGGTGGGATTTTTTGAGGCTCCGGCATCCGTCAACCGCCATCTGAGCAGCGAGGGCGGGCTGCTGGAGCACTCGCTAAACGTGCAGCGCATGGCCATGATGCTGCGCTCGCAGATGATTGAGATGCGGCCGGAAATGGCCTCACAGCTCGGCGAGGACAGCGTCACCATAGCCGCACTGCTACACGACGTGTGCAAGGCGAACATATACAAGAAAGCCAAGAAATGGCGCAAGGACGAGCAGAACCGATGGGAACAGTATGACACGTACGAGGCGGACTACTCCCGGTTCCCGCTCGGCCACGGCGAGAAGTCGGTGATAATGCTGCTGCGCCTCGGCCTCGAACTGACAAACGACGAGATTCTCGCCATCCGCTGGCACATGGGCGCATGGAACCTGCCGTTCCAGAGCTACGAAGACAAATGCAACATCTCCGAAGCAAGCGACCACCCGCTCACCGCCATCATACAGGCGGCCGACGGACTGGCTACGCATATATTGGAGAAATAACCCTTTCAGCCACAGCCCTGGCAACCACATACCCCATAGTCCACGCCGCCTGAAGATTGAAGCCGCCGGTGACGGCATCAACATCGAGCACCTCGCCGGCGAAATAAAGGCCGGGACTGGTGCGGCACTCAAGCGTATGAGGATCTACGGAACTGAGGGATACGCCGCCGCAGGTGACAAACTCTTCCTTAAAACGGTTTTTCCCATCCACTGGATACTGGCTGTTGGTGAGCGTATTGACAAGGCGGTTCATGCCCTTGCGCCCCAGTTCGCTCCACCGCATGGAGCCGCTGAGCCCGCTGCACGACAACAAATGCTGCCAAAGGCGCGCATTGAGGTATACGGGATAGACGGAAGAGAGCTGCTTCTGCGGATTCCCCGCGGCAAGGGCGGCAAGCATATCGTGCGCGTCGGCCTCGCTGCCGTCTCCCGTCCAGTTGACGTTCAGCATGGCCTTATACCCACTCTCACTAAGAATGCGCGCCGCGTATGACGACAGCTTGAGCACCGCCGGACCGCTCATGCCCCAATGCGTGATGAGCAGCGGCCCCGAGGCGCGCAGCTTCATGCCGGCAAACGAAACGGTGGCATGCTCAACCACCGTGCCCATGAGTTCGCGCACGTGATTTCCGGGCATGCAGAGGCTGAACAGCGACGGCACAGGAGGCACCGTCTCCACACCCGTACGGCGCAGCATGGCGAGGCCGGAAGCCTTGGGACTGCCGCCCGTGGTCACGATGACGACGTCGGCCTTTGCCTGCGGCAACATGCCGCTGCCGGCAAAGGTGATGACATAAGAGTCTGTCCCTACCCCACCGCCAGTGCGCTCTATCAGCTCCACGCGGTGCCCCGTCTTCAACACCACGCCGCTGCGGGCCATCAGCCGCGTGAGCGTCTGCACTATCTCCATGGCATCCTGCGACTGCGGGAACACGCAACAGTCGGCCTGCGTGACGAGCCGCACGCCCTCACGCTCAAACCATGCATAGGCATCCTCGTGACTGAACTCGCGGAGCAGGCGCTTCATCAGCCGCTCACCGCGCGGATAGACCGCGGCGAGACTCTTCACTCCGGCAAAAGAATTGGTAAGATTACAGCGGCCGCCACCCGTCACGGCAACTTTTGCCAACGGTTTGCGGCCGCCTTCATATACGGTGATGTGCGCACTGGGGCACATCCTTTTCAGGTTCACGGCGGCGAAACAGCCTGCCGCCCCAGCACCAATAACGGCTATTCTCATGGTGCAAAGGTAAGCAAAAAAAACGACACCGCGGCCTTACTTGCGGCTGCCGTACTGCTGGTCGAGGTTGAAGATGGCAGAATCACCCATCTTCCTGATGCGGTCTACAATGCCGGAAGCCGTTGCTTCCTCCTCGACCTGCTCGCGTACGAAGGTCCAGAGGAAATCCTGTGATGCCTTGTCCTTCTCCTCTATGGCGATGTCTACCAGCTCGTCAATCCAGCGTGAAACCTTGCACTCGTGCTCGTATACATTCTCAAACACGCTAAGCGGTGTCGACCACTCGCCGGGAACATTGTCTATCTGACCCACCTTGGCCGTGCCGCCACGCTTGATGATGTAGTCTGCCATGGTGTATGCATGCTCCATCTCTTCCTGCGACTGCTTCTTCATCCATACTGCGAAACCGGCAAAGCCCTCCTTGTCAAGGTAGAAAGCCATTGACAGGTAGAGGTTGGCAGACCATATCTCCCGTGTAATCTGCGCGTTGATAGCGTCCTGTAATCTCTGTGAAATCATAATCGTTAATGTTTTGTTATGTTTATGTTAATACTATGTGACGTTTTATGATATGCAAATATAACACTTTAAATCTGACGGGAAACGCATTGCATACCCCATTTAACCGTATTTTAACATTATTATCCGTCATTATACGTGCTGCCGGCTGCCCCACACACTATATAAATAAAGCGGCAGCACGACCGTCGCCGGTGCATGCTGCCGCCTGTATCTGTACTTGTCTGACAAGAAAGGAACCGGTTTATTCGGCTTTCTTGTGAGATACGTATGTACCTACAGCCTCAATGAGGCCTTTGTATGTATCCTTGTAGGCTATAATGGTTATCTCATCGCCGTAGCCGACGCCAAGAGTGCCGAACTTCTTGCGCTCGCCGTTCCATCCAGTAGTAACTCCATATACATAGACGGAGCCGCTCTCGTCAGTGAGGTTGAAGTTTCCGTAGGTCACGATGTCGTCCTTGGCACCGGATTCGGTAACCTTCTCGACCTTACCCGTAAGCATATAGTACTTTGTCTTGCTGTCCTCCACATTGCGGAAATCGGCTGCGCTGATGGGCGTAACGTCGATATGACTCTCGTATGTGCCGTTCTTCATCTGCGGATTACCATTATGCGACACTTTCGGACCGTATATTGCAATCACGTCGCCTTCCTTAAGGCCGAGAGAAGCGAACTGCTTTGACTGTCCGTCGGGAGTCAATGTGCCATAGACGAGCACCTCACCGGTGGCATCCTTGACACGGATGTTGCCATACTTGTCATTCTCAATCTTGGTGATTACGCCCTCAATGCGGTACGGAGTATTGGGATCGTCAGGCAGGGCAAGGAACTCTGCGACAGTCTTGCCCAGCACACCCTGCTGTATTCCGTAGGTCATGGCAGACGTGCCGTCTGCGCTGCTCGAGGTGAAAGTCAGCTTGCAGTCGCGCGTATCGGTGAGATTGATGTTCTCTGCAACATTGAACTTGAATACGGCGGTATCTGCCGGGCTCGGCTCAATCTTTGTGGGAACACCTGCGACGAACTCTGTCTTGGTATAGCGTACCCAGCTCTGAGCTTCCTCGGGTATGTCTACAAACACGCCCTTGCCCTTATATGCCACCTTGACCTCTATCTCCTGAGCTGCATTGGACAGAGTAACGTCCGGCGTGAGGATTTTCAGAAGCCACTTGGTGACCTTGATAACGGTGACGTCCACAAGCTCTATGTCAGAACCGTAGGTCTTCTTCGGGCCTTCAACCTCTACCTCGTCGCCGACCTCGATATTGAGACTGGCAAAGTTCTTGGTTGCACCCTCAGAGTCGAGAGTACCGTAGATATAGACCTGTCCTGTACCGTCGTTGAGATACCAGTTACCGTATGTAGTGTTTGAAATAGCCGTGCAGACACCCTTCACGCGGTAAGTCTTGCCTTCCACACCGCTTATGACTTCTGCGCATGTTGCCGTAGTGGCCTCCATGCTGCCCTGGCGCACTTTCAGGAACTGCGTATTATCACCTACGCGGATTTCCAGTTCAAACTCACGGCCATACTCTGTGACCGGAGCCGAAATCTCAAGAGTGGTGGTAAACGTCTGTCCGGCAACCTCGGGAGCACCCGAAAGCTGTGAGAACTTAAACCACGACTCAGTCGTTTTTCCGTCCTTGTCCCTTATGGGCTCGGCCTCCTTGGCAAGCACCTGGTTGCCCGTCTGGTCGTCTATGGCAACGTTCTGTATCTCCCAGTCTTCACTGGCAGTGATCGTCACCGTTGCTGTACCACCCGCTTCGGGTATTATGGCGTATGTAGTAGACAGTCCCATGTTGCCCAACTGTCCGGCGGGTTCGATGTCGTCAGAGCATCCCGTGAAGAGAATGGCCGACAGCATGGCCGCAAATAAATATTTCAGTTTCATATCAGAATCCTTTTTATATTAGTTGAAGATATATTTAATACCCACCGAAGCGTACCAGCACTGGCCGATAGCATGCGACGGAACCCATGTCTTGGTGCTTCCGCTGACTGCCGACGGAGTAGAGAATACAGCATATCCATCGGCATCCGCACCCTCATACTTCAGTATACGGCCTTCATTGAGCTTTGAGTTCATGATCTTGCTTACACCCCAGTTAGAGTTGAAGAGGTTAAGCACGTTCTTGATGTCGCAGCTCAGCTGGAGCTTGTGGGTCGTCTTGCCGAAGTTCACCTTGAAGTCGTGCTTGTAGCTCAGGTCTACGCGGTGTACCCAAGGAGAGTATACGCTGTAAGCCTCGGCGTACTCGCCCTGGTGGTTCTTCAGGTAGCTGTCGCCGTGAACGTAGTCCATAAAGCGCTTCTGGTCGTCCGGAGTCTTGAAGCGGAACTGGCCGTTCTTCACCTGCTCGTCGGTCGGGATATAGAGAGCGTCGTAGTTATAGCCGTCGCCGTTCATGTCGTTCTGCATCATGTAAGAGTAGTTGTAGCCTCCGCGCCATGTCTCATAGATGACGCTCACGTGGTTGCCGTGCTTGTCGTTGTGGGTGGCTGATACCACGAAGCGGTCCGGAGTGACATACTGCGAGTTGTGCAGGCCGATGTTGTTCGGGCCGTTGACGGTCGGAACGTACGTGAATGCCGACTCGGCGTTAGAGCCAGGCATACCGGTGATTTCCTTGGATACGGTGTGCGTGTATGCTGCCATGAGGCTGAGAGTCTCGATGGGTCGCATGTTCACGGTCACGTTGGCTGTCCATCCATAACCCTTGCTCGTGTTTTCAAGCACGAAAGCCTTGGTGTTCGTACGGAATGTCTCGGGGAAGACAGGACGGCTGTCGGCACCGTTGAGATGTGCGAAGCCCTCCACGGGCAGCATGCTCCAGTCTGAGATGGTGACGCCGTTGATTGTCTTGTTGAAGATTCCCTCGGCAGTAACCGTGAACGGGAATGAAACTGGCACCTCATAGTCTACGGCGATAGAGGTCTTCCATACCTGCGGCATCTTGAAGTCGGGGTCTACGGCCGATATCGAAGAGGGCACTGCGCCTTCCTCGGGAGAGATGGTGTTGGGGAATCCCATGCCGATGAGCTTGTCCTTGAGGGCTGCCACGGAAGCGTTGCCGTTACCATCGGTAACAAGCCCGCCCTTGAACTGGCTCATAATGTCGGTCATACTGCCATACTGTGCCTTCACGGCATCAGGCAGACGGTTGTAGTTGGTAGACGGACCGAGCTGTGCCTGATACTGTACCATACCGCCGTTGGTAGGCATGTTGGTGAAGAACACGAGGGGAAGACGGCCTGCGAAGAGACCCGTACCTCCACGTACCTTGAGGCTCTTGTCGCCGAACACGTCGTAGGTGAAGCCCACGCGGGGAGAGATGATGATGTTTGAAGACGGCCACTTGCCTGTGTCGATGTGGCGGCCGTTGTAGTCGAGGTCGTAGATGGCCTTGTTGGTCATCAGGTCTCCGTTGTTGAAGAAGAGTCCGTCGAAGCGTATGCCGGCGGTCAGCTTCAGCTTGTCGGTCGGGTTCCACTCGTCCTGGGCATAGAGGCTGGCCTGGTTGAACTTCACGCGGGCTGCGGGAGAACTCTCTCCGTTGTAGCCGTAGGTGAGGCAGACAACCTCCGGAGTGGCACCGTTGATGAAGTCGTCGACACTCTTATAGCGGTAGTAACCCGTACCGTTACGCATATACTGGTTGTCGGCCATCTGGTACTCATAGCTCAGACCGGCAGTGATCTTGTGCTGGCCGAGATAGTAGGTCACGTCGTCCTTGATGTTGAAGATGGTGTTGTGCACCGCATTGTTATATGTAAAGAGTTCATATCCCAATGCCATGTACTGCGTGGTAGTGTTCGTTCCATCGTGAATATCGATGAATGGGAACTCGGAAGAGTTGGTGCCGCGCACGTCGTCGAGCTTCGAGAACGTTGCAAGGAACTGGTTTGAGATGTTGTCCGTGAGGCGGCTGTTCAGGTCGAACGAGAAAGAATGCACCTTGTTCTCCATCGAATACATCGAGTTGGCAAACGCCATGGAATATAAAGATGTACGTGAGTAGGCCGAGCGGGTGCCTCCGTCCATCGAAGAGGCGTTCGGACCGTTCCATGCCGTGTTGCTTGTATAGTTGTAGCGGAGTGCCAGATGGTGGTTGTTGGTGATGTTCCAGTCTAAGCGTGCCAGCAACTTGGTGTTCTCCTCATCGGCCGGGAAGTCGGTGAAAGAGCCCGTGTCATATCCGTACTTGCTGAGTGCATGAGCCTGAACGCGCTCCATATCGCTCACAGTGGCATACGACAGATAGCTGTCGGCATTGCCTACACCGTCTTCCGAGGCTCTCCAGCGCACAGGCACGGTAGGAGTCTTTGAATACTCTGCATTTGCAAAGAAGAACAGCTTGTCCTTGATTATCGGACCACCGAAGGTGAAACCGTAGGTCGTGGTGCGGTCCTTCTCGCGTGCTCCTGCAATCTGCTCACCGTCGACAGCATCTCCACGCATGTTCTCGTTGCGGTGATAAATGTATGCCGTACCCTTGAATGTGTTTGTACCGGACTTCGTGATGGCGTTGACACCACCTCCGATGAAGTTCGTCTGGCGCACGTCGAACGGCGAAATCACCACCTGGAGTTCCTCGATGGCATCGAGCGAGATAGGATTACCACCTCCGGGCAACTTCGACGAGAGGCCGAAATTGTTGTTGAAGTTGGCACCGTCCACTGTGAAGTTTGCCGTACGGCCGTCTGAACCGGCAAAGCTCATGCCGTTTCCTCCATAAGGAGAGAGACGGGTGACGTCCGTGATGCTTCTTGTCACCGTCGGAAGGTTCACTATCTGCTGGTTCGTGATGTTCGTCGAAGCACCAGTCTTCTCTATGTTCAGCTTCGTTCCCTTGCCAGTAACGACAACTTCGCCGAGCAACTGGGCATCCTCGTTCATGGAAGTACTCAGGTTATAGGTTTCACCCAGCTGTAGGGTGACGTCCTTAACAACCTTTGTCTCATAACCGATGTAGCTGATTTTGACCTCGTAAGGTCCTCCAGAGCGCATACCAAGGATGTTGAACATACCTTTGGTGTTAGTAACTCCCATGTAACGTGTACCGGAAGGCTTGTGCACGGCTTCGATGGTGGCTCCAATGACTTCCTCATTGTTTGCCGTGATCTTACCGGACATTCCGGATGTAGTTACCTGTGCCACGGCTGAAGAAACCATCAGCATCATCGCGGCAAATAGGAAACACAATCTCTTGCACATAAATAATTAATGTTTAAAATTAAAATTAAAGCCAGAAGGTTTATCCTTCCTTATCTATCACGCAGCAAAATTAATCAAAAAAGTCAAAACAAATGTTACAAACGCGTTATTTTTGCATCTTTATTACATATTAATTGCAATTTTCCCGGCTTTACTGGCCGCCTTGAGCCCTTTGCACCCGTTTTCAACGGCTTGACAACACCTTTTCAACGGCTATTCCGACGGGATTCACCTACCGGCCTGAAAGCCGGTTGAAATGTTATTTAAAGCTAAGCAGAGCATCCGCATGGTTAAAATTTAATAAGGATGTAATGTTTTTTTGCTTACAGTAAAGGATAGTAACGGCAAAAAACTGTAAATTTGCAGATACTTAAATAATATACTGAGACAAAATGCCGATATTCAGCAAAAAGTACAGAAGCTCTGTCTGCACACGCTGCCGGACTATCATCATATTGCTGGCAACCGTGCTGTGCAGTGTCGGGCTGCATGCCCAAGACAACCGCAAGGTACTCATCATAACGTCTTTTCAGGTAGAGTTGGACAAGTATCAGGTCAACCTCAGCGAGTTCTACGAAGAGGTGCACCGCGAGAACCCCGGCTTGGAATATCTTGTTGAGAACATGAACTGCAGGTCGTTGAGCGAGCTCAACGAATGGCGCGGCAGGATTGGAGACATTATCAGCAAGTATGACACCGACCGTCCGCTCCTCGTACTGCTGCTCGGCAATGAGGCCTTTGCATCATATCTTTCTCTCGACAACGACTTCACGAGGTCCGTGCCGTGCTTCGCCATGCTCGTCAACGAGCATATCGTCCGCATTCCGGAGCATAAAGTGAACACCGACACATGGAGGCCGGAGATGCGTATCTTCTCCACCAATATGGGAGAATGCAACCTTAAAGGCGCCATAGCATACAGATATGACATTGACAAGAACGTGAAGCTCGCCCTAAACCTCTTTCCTGGGACAAGGCGCATAAACTTCTTCATCGACAACACCTTCGGCGGGATAAACCTGCTCGGACTCATCCACGACTGGACGGAAAGGCACATACACACGCTGCCGCTGCAGTTCAGAATCATAGACGGACGCACCTATACATTCAAGAATGCCGGAAACATATACAAAGGCCTCGACCCGAAGTCTGACCTGGCCATGTTCTCCACATGGCGCATAGACAAAACGGGAAACTATTTCGTGATAAGCACCACGCAGAAACTGCTCGACTACAACAGCCATATACATGGAATATCCATCTCGTCGACAGGTATCGGCGACGTCTGCGTGGGCGGATACATCCCAATATACAAGACTCAGGGAAAGGATATAGGAAAGATGGTCAACAGATGGATAAAGACCGGCCGTGCCCAAAAAGTACAGACCGTGAACAACCACTATGCCTTCGACTACAACCAGCTGAACAAATGGAACATCGCCCAAAAGCTGCTGCCCGACGATGCGGAAATAAGAAACAGGCCGCTGTCATACTATGAGTCGAACCCGATGCTCTTCTTCCTCTTCTGTTCGGCCATGGTGATACTCGTGATAACTGTCATCTATTTCGCCGTATACATCTATCAGAAAAGAAAAAGCATAAGGGAACTGGAGAGCGTGAATGCCCAGCTCGCAGAAGCAAAGGAGCGCGCAGTACAGGCTGACATGCTGAAGTCGAAGTTCCTGGCCAACATGAGTCACGAGATACGCACCCCGCTGAATGCCATCGTGGGCTTCTCCGAACTGATAGTGACAAGCCACAAGGAACTGGAGGAAGAGGAGATAAACAGCTTCTCCGAACTGATTGAGCAGAACACGCAGCTTCTTCTCAAGCTGATTAACGACGTGCTCGACTTCTCCCGCATCGAGTCGAACACGGTGCAGTTCAGTCCCGAGCGGGTGGAACTCATCGGACTGGCCCGCTCCATCATACTTACGGAGACTAACAGCAACCATAAAGACGGCGTGGCTCTCAACTTCGAGAGCCCTCACGACGAGCTGTGGTATACGGCAGACATCCGCTATCTGCAGCAGGTCATCATCAACCTGCTGAACAACGCCATCAAGTTCACCGACGAAGGAAGCGTCGGACTGCATATAGAGAAGACCGGAGACATCATCCGCTTCGCCGTCACCGACACGGGAATAGGCATCCCTCCCGACAAGCAGAAGCTCGTCTTCCGCCGCTTCGAGAAACTCGACGAGTTCAAGCAGGGCACCGGTCTCGGCCTGTCCATCTGCCAGACAATAGTTGAGAAGATGGGCGGACGCATCTATGTAGACCCTGGATATACCGGCGGAGCACGCTTCGTGTTCGAGCTTCCGGTGTAAAAAAGGAAAGAATACCCTTTTATATTCAACGCAAAGACGCGGAGACGCAGAGCTTATATTATACTCTGCGTCTCCGCGTCTTTGCGTTGAATATCAGCATTTACCTTATCACATAGGTCCATTCCGTCAGTTGCGGAATACGAGCCGGCCGCCCTCGGCGTCGACGGTGACAGGCCGTCCGCTGCTGACCTCGCCCGAGAGAATCTTCTTCGACAGGTCGTTCAGCACATAGTTCTGTATTGCCCGCTTCACCGGACGCGCTCCGAACTCGGGGTCGAAGCCGGCGTCGGCTATCGCGCTGACGGCTGCCTCGGTGACGTTGAGCGTCAAGCCCTGAGCCTCGAGCATGCTGCCCACCGCCTTCATCTGAAGCCGCACCACGTCGGCTATCTCGCTGCGGGTCAGCGGCAGGAACATTATCGTGTCGTCGATCCTGTTGAGAAACTCCGGCCTTATCGTCTGCTTGAGCAGCGACAGGAGCGACATGTTCAGCTGTGCAGTCTGTTCCGGGGTGAGCGTGCCTCCGCTCTTCTCTATCTCTTCCCTGATAATCTGGCTGCCGAGGTTGCTCGTCATGATGATGATAGTGTTCTTGAAGTTCACCGTGCGGCCCTTGTTGTCCGTCAGACGTCCGTCGTCGAGCACCTGCAGCAGTATGTTGAACACATCCGGGTGGGCTTTCTCTATCTCGTCGAAGAGCACCACCGAGTACGGCTTGCGCCGCACGGCCTCGGTCAGCTGTCCGCCCTCGTCGTAGCCTACGTATCCCGGAGGGGCTCCAATGAGCCTGCTGACGCTGAACTTCTCCTGATATTCGCTCATGTCGATACGCGTCATCATCGTCTCGTCATTGAAGAGATACTCCGCCAACGCCTTCGCCAGCTCGGTCTTTCCGACACCCGTCGTGCCGAGGAAGATGAACGAGGCGATGGGCCGTTTCGGGTCGTGCAGTCCGGCACGGCTGCGCCGCACGGCATCGCTGACGGCGCGGATGGCCGTCTCCTGCCCTATCACGCGGCGGTGAAGTTCCTCTTCGAGGTGCAGCAGTTTCTCGCGTTCGCTCTGCATCATGCGGGTCACGGGGATGCCGGTCCAGCGGCTCACCACCTCGGCGATGTCCTCAGCGGTGACTTCTTCGCGCACCATGGCCTCGGCTCCCTGCGCATCGTGCAGCTGCTTCTGTATGGCGGCGGTGCTGTCTTCCAGCTCCTTCATCTTGCCGTAGCGAATCTCTGCCACGCGTCCGTAGTTGCCCTCACGCTCCGCGCGCTCCGCCTCGAAGCGCAGCTGCTCCATATCCTGCTTGTTCTGCTGTATCCTGTTGACGAGTGCGCGCTCGCCCTCCCACTTGGCACGGTACTGCTTCTCCTGGTCGCGCAGCTCTGCGATGTCGCGGTCGAGTTGCTCTATCTTAGGCCGGTCGTCCTCGCGCTTTATGGCCTCGCGCTCTATCTCGAGCTGCTTCAGGCGGCGCGTTATCTCGTCGAGCTCCTCGGGCACGGAGTCGTGCTCCATGCGCAGCTTGGCCGCGGCCTCATCCATGAGGTCTATTGCCTTGTCGGGCAGGAAGCGGTCGCTGATGTAACGCTCCGAAAGGCGCACGGCGGCGATGCACGCATCGTCCTGTATGCGCACCTTATGGTGATTCTCGTAGCGTTCCTTCAGTCCGCGGAGGATGCTTATCGCGCTCAGTTCGTCGGGTTCGCCGACAAGCACCGTCTGGAAGCGGCGCTCCAGAGCCTTGTCCTTTTCAAAGTATTTCTGATACTCGTTGAGCGTCGTGGCACCGATGGAGCGCAGCTCGCCGCGGGCCAGTGCCGGCTTGAGTATGTTGGCGGCGTCCATCGCGCCTTCTCCGCCGCCCGCGCCGACGAGGGTGTGAATCTCATCGATGAACAGGATGATGCGGCCCTCGGCCTTGGTCACCTCATTGATGACGCTCTTCAACCGCTCCTCAAACTCGCCCTTATACTTCGCTCCGGCTACGAGCGCACCCATGTCGAGCGAGTAGAGCTGCTTGTCCTTGAGGTTCTCGGGCACGTCGCCGCGCACGATGCGGGCGGCCAGACCTTCGACGATGGCGGTCTTTCCCGTTCCGGGCTCACCTATTAATATAGGGTTGTTCTTGGTGCGGCGCGACAGTATCTGGAGCACGCGGCGTATCTCGTCGTCGCGTCCTATGACGGGGTCGAGCTTGCCGGCGCGTGCCTGTTCCACAAGGTTCTTCGCATATTTGGCCAGACTCTGATAGTTGTCGTCGGCGCTCTGCGACTGCACCTTCTGCCCCTGCCTCAGCTCACCGATGGCCGCGCGCATGCCTTTCTCCGTCATTCCAGAGTCTTTCATTATCCTCGATGCCGTGGAATCCACCGCGAGCAGCGCGAGCAGCAGCGGCTCAACGGACACGAACTCGTCGCCCATGCCGCGAGATATGTCCTCGGCCTTGAGCAGCACGTTGTTCGAGTCGTTGCTGAGATAGGGCTGTCCGCCCTGCACCCGGGGCAGGTGCATTATCTCCTGCCTTACGAGCTGTTCTGTCTGTGCGGCGTTGACGCCGAGCTTCCGGAAGATGAAACCGCTCACGTCCTTGCCCTTCTCGATGACTCCTGAAAGCAGATGCACCGGCTCGATGCTCTGCTGTCCGGAGCGGCGCGCCGTATCTACGGCGGCCTGCACAGCTTCCTGTGCCTTGATTGTAAACTTGTCTAATGTCATATTTTGTCTCCTTTCCTTATAATTGCTTTTCCGGTTATCCCGTTACGGTAACCAAGAGACAAAATACATGCCTGTGCGGCGAATGTGCCAGATTGTCAGTGTCCTTTCTTCTTCTCCATGATAGCCTTCATCTCGTGCCATGCCGGGCGTATGCCTTCCATGCGGTTGGTGTTGAAGTCGAGTTCGGGCAGCTCGACGGTATCGCTCGGACGGAACGGCACTATCGTGGTGTCGACCGGCTCCACCGACACCATGGCCACGCCCTGCGACAGTATTCCGAGTTCTTTCGCCGCCCGCCAGGAGAGGTCTATGATGCGGCCGCGCCCGAACGGGCCCCGGTCTGTGACCTTCACCACCACGCTGCGCCCGTTCGAGGGGTTGGTGACCTTGAGCTTTGTGCCGAACGGATGGGTGCGGTGGGCACAGGTGAGACTGTCGTGGTGAAGGCGCTCGCCACTGCTCGTCCTTGCCCCCGTGGCCCTCTTGGAATAGTAAGAAGCCTTACCCCGCTGCGTGGGCTGTGCCCGCAGCGGAGTAAGGCTTAATGTCATCAGCGCCAGTATGAATGCCTGTCGTATATCTATCACGTCATGTCGTTTTGGTCCTACACTATTCCCTGGGCCATCATGGCGTTGGCAACTTTCATGAATCCGGCGATGTTGGCGCCCTTGACGTAGTCGATGTAGCCGTCGTCCTGCCTGCCATACTTCACGCACTGCTCGTGTATGTTGTGCATTATGCCGTGCAGCTTCTCGTCCACCTCGGCCTCGCTCCAGCTCAGGCGGATGGCGTTCTGCGTCATCTCGAGGCCCGATGTGGCCACGCCTCCTGCATTGACGGCCTTGCCCGGTGCGAAGAGCTGCCTTGCGGCGACGAACTTCTCGGCGGCCTCGGCCGTGCATCCCATGTTGGAAACCTCGGCCACGCACAGCGGCTTGTTGGCCAGCAGCATGTCGGCATCGTTGCCGTCGAGCTCGTTCTGCGTGGCGCAGGGCAGCGCGATGTCGCACTTAACCTCCCACGGCTTCCTGCCGGGAACGAACGTCGAGCCGGGGAACTCGTCGGCGTAGGGCTGGCATACGTCGTTGCCGCTCGCACGGAGCTCAAGCATATACTCTATCTTCTCGTCGTCGAGACCGGCCGGATCATATATGTAGCCGTCGGGACCGGATATCGTTATCACCTTGGCGCCCAGCTCGGTGGCTTTCTTGGCGGCACCCCATGCCACGTTTCCGAATCCGCTGATGGCCACCGTCTTGCCCTTAATGTCGAAACCGTGGGTCTGCAACATGCGGTCGACGAAATAGAGAGCGCCGTAGCCCGTGGCTTCGGGACGTATGCGCGAGCCGCCCCATTCGAGGCCCTTGCCGGTCATCATGCCGCTCCACTCGTGGGTGAGTTTCTTGTACATGCCGAACAGATAGCCTATCTCTCGCGCCCCGACGCCGATGTCGCCCGCCGGGATGTCCTCTTCCGGACCTATCACGCGGTAGAGCTCGGTCATGAACGACTGGCAGAAACGCATCACCTCATTATCCGAACGCCCGCGGATGGAGAAGTCGGAACCTCCCTTTCCGCCGCCCATGGGCAGCGTGGTGAGGGCGTTCTTGAACGTCTGTTCAAAACCGAGGAACTTCAGTATGGACAGGTTTACGGACGGGTGGAAGCGCAATCCGCCCTTGTACGGGCCTATGGCGCTGTTGAATTGAACGCGGTATCCGATGTTCACATGAACCTCGCCCTTGTCGTCCACCCACGGCACACGGAACGTTATGATGCGCTCCGGCTCGACAATACGCTCTATAATCTTTGCCTTTTCAAACTCGGGATGCCGGTTATACACATCCTTTACCGAGATAAGGACTTCCCTTACTGCCTGCAGATATTCTGCCTCGCCCGGATGCTTCTGCTCCAGAGCCTGCATTATTTTCTCCACTTCCATAGTAATCTATTTATTAAAAGGTTCTTTATTATTAGTATGTAATATTGTCATTATGTTATTAAGACACCACAAATATAAGGCAAAAAGGGCAAACAGCCAAATAGAAACGGCGGAAATTTGCCCCATATGGTTACCAATTGTTAAAAAGGGGGCTTTTAATGCGATATTCATACCTTTCTCTTTGCATGTTGCCGATATTTGATTTACCTTTGCCTGCCGTAACGGAGAATATCTTTTCACTAATGGCAAATACTTCTGACAAAGGCTTTCAGGCCAGGATAAGACAGAGTCACAAGGACCTGTTCTTCATCACTCTCGGCATTCTAATGTACTCATTCGGGTACACAGCGTTCATCCTTCCGGAACAGGTGGTGATGGGAGGCGTCGCCGGTATATCGGCACTGCTGTTCTATGCGTTCGGCTTTCCGGCCGGTATATCCATTTGGGTGCTGAACGTGCTCATGCTGATAATCGCCTTCCGCGCGCTGACAAAGCAGTTCACGATACGCACCATCATCGGCGTGTCCATCATGTCGGTGTTCATCGGTCTGCTTCAGCCGTTCTTCCAGGCCAACCCCATCATCACGGCGGGCGAGGACAAGTTCATGCACGTGCTGATAGGAGGTGCGCTCAGCGGTGCCGGTCTCGGCCTGACTTTCTCGCACAACGGCTCCACCGGCGGCACAGACATCGTCATCGCACTGCTCAACAAGTATTTCAGGATGAGCTTCGGACGTGCCATGCAGTTCATAGACATCAGCATCATCTGCTCTTCCTACGTGCTCTTCCACAGCACGGAGACGATTGTCTACGGCGTGGCGTTCACCCTGATAGCAAGTTTCGTGTGCGACTATGTGGTCAACGGATCGCGTCAGACGGTGCAGTTCATCATCATATCGAAGGAATACGAGAAGATTGCCGACACGATAAACACGAAGGTCAACCGCGGCGTGACGCTGATAGAAGGCAAGGGTTGGTATTCGAAGAGCGACGTGAAGCTGCTCATCGTGCTTGCCAGGAAATACGAATCGCAGGAAGTTTTCAGCTGGATAAAGACCATCGACCCGTATGCCCTCGTGTCGCAGTCGTTCTGCCAGGGCGTCTTCGGCGAGGGCTTCGACAAGATAAAATAGCATGGCGGCAGGCCCGCACCGGAATCACGGACAGGCCCGCCGCGGCATACATGCCGCAAAACACGATTGCCGGCTGCAGGGAACAGATTCCCGCAGCCGGCAATTGCGTTTTTTGTAAGGCGGCAAAAACACTTAGTTTAGCTCTCAAAAACACTTTTGATAGCGGGCACAAACATTTTTGAAAGCACGCAGGATACATCAGCGGGCAACCGATCAGAGCATCAAAGGCTGCTGATTACACCGTCAGAAGCAGCCCGGAATCCCCTCACGACCAACCTAAAAGCCCCTCCCGGCCTCCCCAAAGGGGAGGTGAAGGGTGATGGGAAACTCATTACAACCTTTATGAGACCTCCTCAAAAGGGGAAAGAAAGAGGTTGGCAAAGTGGGGAAAGCCTATAAACAGCTGTTCCCATCGCTCCCATTTCTCCCTGTATTCCCTGCATTCCCATCGATATCACAGGATGGGAGCTATGGGAATACTGAGAGAAATGGGAGCAATGGGAACGCTACCGCCTCACTTCACCTCCCCTTTGGGGAGGCCGGGAGGGGCTTTTAATACCCAAAAATCTCCTCCGTCGTCAGCCGCTTCACCGGTCCTATCTTCTCGAGGGCCTTCATGTCGAGCTCTTTCTCATCGCCGAGGATGATGTAACGGCAGGTCTTGCCGGCCATGTTCTCCTTCTCAAACTTCACTAAGTCGGCAAGTGTGAGAGACGGCAGGGCGTTGTATATCTTCTCGTTGATGTCGTAGTCGATGCCGCGCTGGCGGGCATTGAGATAGGCATAGAGCACCGAGGCGCGGGTGACGCGGCGGCTCTGGAGACTCTTCGTGAGGCTCTGCTTGGCTATATCGAAAGCTGCCTGAGACTGCGGCACCGTGTCGAGGATGTCGTTGAACACGCGGATGCAGTCGCCCATCTTGTCGTTCTGGGATATAATATATGTATAGAAGTACTCCGGATGGCTCTTGCGCCACGGCTGTGCATAGTATGCAGAGGCACTATAGGCCAGTCCGCGCGACTCGCGCAGCTCCTGGAACACGATGCCGTTCATGCTTCCGCCGAAGTACTCGTTGAAGAGCCGGCGTACCGGTGCCTGCTCGGGAGTCCACTCCGTACCTTCGTTGTGATACTGCAGCATGTAGATGTTCTTTGCCTCGTAGGGGGCGATGTATACCTCGTTGACGGGCGTCGGCTGCTCGGTATACTCCTTACCGGCAGGCACGGGGGCGAGCTTGCGGGGCGTCTTGTGGTGCTTTGCCACGAGGGCGGCGATGTCCTTCTCGGCCGACGGACCGTAGTAGAGCACGGTATGCTCTATGCCGCTGAGCTTCTTGAGCAGGTCGGGCAGCATCTGCGGGTCGGCCTCGCGCAGCTCTTTCTCGCTGAGGGTGTTGGTCATGCTGTTGTAAGGACCGAAGATTCCGTAGGTCTGGAGATATGAGAAGTTGGCCTGCTGGTTCTTCTTGGCGTCGTCGCGCGACTTCAGCAGCAGGTCGACATACTTGCCGTACGACTCCTTGTCGCCCTTCGCGTTGGCTATGAAGTCTTCCCAAAGGGCGAGAGCCTGCGGCAGATTCTCGTCGAGACCGGACAGGTTGACACTTATAGTGTTTGAGCCGACGTTGACGGAATAGTCGCATGCGAGCTTGTAGAACTCCTGCTTTATCTGCGCCGACGTCTTCTTGTCAGTGCCTATATAGTACAGATAGCCCGGAGCGAGGTCAATGGCGCGGTCTGCCTCCGAACCGAAGTTGTAGTAGAATGTGAGGTTGAAGAGTCCGTCGTCGGTGTTCTTCTTGTACAGCATGGGCAGCTTGCTCTTCGTGGCGGTTACCGTCAGGTCGCGGCCGAAGTCGAGGAAGCGCGGCTCTATGGGGTGCGTCTCCATGCCGTTGACAGCGTTGAGGAAACTGCTGCAGAGGTCGCGGTTTGTCGGTATGGCCGTTATCTCGGGCTTGTCTATCTTCTTCAGCGTGGTGTCGTTGCCCTGCTCCTTGAACACGCACACGTAGTTGTCGCCGAAATGACGGTTGGCAAAGTCGACAATCTGCTGCTTCGTCATCTTCGATATGCGGTCGAGACGGCCCACTACGTCTTCCCATTTCTTGCCGTTGATGAAGGCGTCGACGAACATGTCGGCACGGGCTTCATTGCTTTGGAGCGACTTGTAGTAGGCGAGCTTCATGTTGTTGACCACCGAGGGCAGCAGGTCGTCGGAGAAGTCGCCGGCCTTGAACTTGCCAAGCTCGCCGATGATGAGGCTGCGCAGCTCGCTGAGACTCTGGTTGTCCTTTGGCACACCCGAGATGATGAAGCCCGAATAGTCGTTCAGTCCGTAGCAGAACGCGCCCACGCCCTGTGCCAGCATCTTCTGCTCGAGGTTGATCTCGAAGAGTCCGGCCTTGCCGTTGGCGAGCATTTCAGATATCACGTCGAGCGTGTCGGCCTGCATGTCGGCAGCGCCTTTGAAGCGCCACGCCATCATAAGGCGTTCCGCTTCCTGACCAATGACGGTGGTGTCCTGCACTGATGTGAGGGGTTTCAGCGCCGGATACTCAGGGCGTAAAAGGGTCGCACTGGGCTTCCACGAACCGAAATAGCGGTCTATCAGTGCTATCACCTCGTCAGGATTCATGTCGCCGGCCATGCAGATGGCTGTGTTGTTGGGCACATAATAGCGGTTAAAATAGTTCTTGATGTTTGTTATCGATGGGTTCTTGAGGTGCTCCTGAGTGCCTATCGTAGTCTGCGTGCCATACGGATGACCGGGGAATGCCTTTGTAAAGAGGGCTTCGTAAATCTTCTCGTAGTCGTTGGCAAGACCGATGTTGTACTCCTCGTACACAGCTTCAAGCTCGGTGTGGAAACCCCGTATGACCATGTTCTGGAAGCGGTCGCTCTCTACCTTGAGCCATTTCTCCACCTCGTTGGACGGTATGTCCTCCACATAGCACGTCACGTCGTTGCCCGTATAGGCGTTGGTGCCCTGGGCACCGATAGACGCCATCATCTTGTCGTACTCGTTGGGGATGAAGTATCGGGCGGCGAGCTGCGACAGGCTGTCTATCTCGCGGTAGGCCTGACGGCGCTGCTGCGGGTCGGTGAGCTTGCGGTAGGTCTCATAGCGGGCCTCGATGGAGTCGAGCAGAGGCTTCTCTGCCGCATAGTCCGACGTGCCGAACGATGTCGTGCCCTTGAACATGATGTGCTCCAGATAGTGTGCCAGGCCGGTGGTCTCGGCCGGGTCGTTGCGGCTTCCGGTGCGCACGGCGATGTAGGTCTGTATGCGCGGCTTCTCCTTGTTCACCGACAGATACACTTTCAAGCCGTTGTCGAGCGTGTAGATGCGTGTGTTCATCAAGTCGCCGCTGACGGTCTGATACTTGTAATCCTTGGCCTGGGCCGCCGTTGAGGAAGCGGCAATGAGGCAGGCCATAACAATTGATTTCAGTTTCATTATGCTGTTTTTAGATGTTGATTGTCTTCTTTATGTCAACAGACGTGTGCAAAGGTAGCTTATTTTGTCAAGACAGCAATCAAAAATATGCTTTTTTTTACTCCCGCGGGCTGATAATGACGGCGTAACGGGCTGGCCTATCCGTAAAAAGGGTAACGTTTTCAGTAATTTGTTTATCCTTATTATATAATAATAGTATTAATTTTGCAACGTTGCAGACAACGTATAACACTCTGATATATGCTAAGAAAGATAAGAATTACGCTGGCAGTAGTCTTCTTCACGCTGACGACACTGCTGTTTCTCGACTTCACGGGCACGGTGCACGCCTGGTTCGGATGGATGGCGCGGGTGCAGTTTCTGCCCGCCCTGCTTGCCCTCAACGCGGGCGTGGTGGCGGCGCTGGTGGTGCTCACGCTGCTGTTCGGCCGCATATACTGCTCTGTTGTGTGTCCGCTCGGAGTGATGCAGGACGTGCTCGGCAGGCTTGGGCGCCTGTCAAGGAAAAACCGCTATGCCTACTCGCCTGCCCTGAGCACCCTGCGCTACACGATGCTGGCGGTGCTGGCCGTTGCCCTTGCGGCGGGCCTCGGTTCTTTGGCGGCACTGCTCGCCCCGTACAGCACATACGGCCGCATCGCCCAGAACCTGCTCGCGCCGGTGTGGGCACTGGGCAACAACGCCTTAGCCTACGTGGCTGAGCGTGCCGGAAGCTACGCCTTCTACATGGTAGACGTATGGGTGCGCAGCGCCGTGACGTTCGCCATCGCCCTCGCCACCCTTATTATAATAGGTGTACTGGCATGGCGCAACGGCCGCACATGGTGCAACGCGGTGTGTCCGGTGGGCACGGTGCTCGGCTTCCTGTCGCGCTTCTCGCTCTTCAAGCCTGTCATAGACACGTCTAAGTGCAACAGCTGCGGCCTCTGCGCGCGCAACTGCAAGGCCGCATGCATCGACAGCAAGAGCCACAGGATAGACTATTCGCGCTGCGTCAGCTGCATGAACTGCATCGGAAAGTGCCATAAGGGTGCGATAAGCTACACCCTGCGCAGCAGCGCCGCCGGCCACTCAGGCAAGGAGAAGGCGGAAGAAAGGAAAGTCGACGGCAGCCGCCGCACGTTCCTCACGGCCACGTCGGCGGTCATAGCGGCATCGGCTTTGAAGGCGCAGGAGAAGAAGGTGGACGGCGGACTGGCCGTCATCGCCGACAAGGAGATACCTGAGCGCAAGACGCCCATCGTGCCGCCGGGTGCCGTCAGTCTGCGCAACATGGCACGCCACTGCACGGCCTGCCAGCTCTGCGTGTCGGCATGTCCCAACGGCGTGCTGCGCCCCTCGTCGCGGTTGGAGACGCTGATGCAGCCCGAGGCTTCATACGAGCGGGGCTACTGCCGGCCGGAATGCACCAGATGCTCCGAGGTATGCCCCACGGGAGCAATACTGAAGATTACCACGGCCGAGAAGTCGGCCACGCAGATAGGCCACGCCGTGTGGGTGAAGCGCAACTGCATACCGCTCACCGACGGCGTCGAGTGCGGCAACTGCGCACGCCACTGCCCCTCGGGAGCCATACTGATGGTGCCCTCGGAGCCGGGAAACCCCGACTCGCCGAAGATTCCCGCGGTCAACACGGCACGCTGCACGGGCTGCGGAGCATGCGAGAACCTGTGCCCGGCACGCCCGTTCAGCGCCATATACGTGGAGGGAAACTCCGTGCACGGCACTTTTTAAGAACCTAAAAAGAAAGGAAACACCCATCATGAAGAATAGAGATATATCGCGCCGCGACTTCCTCAAGACCCTGGGAGCGGCCGGAATGGCTACCGCTGGACTGGCCACGGCATGCACAATCCGCAACGGCGGCGCTCAGGAAACGGCCTCAACGGGAGACATTCCAAAAGACAAGATGACCTACCGCACCAGCCCTACCACGGGCGACCGCGTGTCGCTGCTGGGCTTCGGCATGATGCGCCTGCCGTCGAAAAGCGGCCGCAGCGCACGCGAGGGCAAGGACGAAGAGATCGACCAGGAGATGGTTAACGAACTGGTGGACTACGCCATAGACCACGGCGTCAACTATTTCGACACGTCGCCCGCCTACTGCCGCGGCCTGTCGGAACGCGCCACGGGCATAGCACTGAGCCGGCATCCGCGCAACAAGTATTTCATAGCCACCAAACTGTCGAACTTCGCGCCTGAGACGTGGACGCGGGAGGCTTCCATAGCCATGTACCGCAACTCGATGAAAGAGCTCAAGACAGACTATATCGACTACCTGCTGATGCACGGCATAGGCATGGGCAGCGGCATGGAGGAGTTCAACAAGCGCTATATCGACAACGGAGTGCTCGACTTCCTCGTCGCCGAGCGCAAGGCGGGACGCATCCGCAACCTCGGTTTCTCGTATCACGGAGACGTCGCCGTGTTCGACTACCTGCTCTCGCGGCATGACGAGTTCAAGTGGGACTTCGTGCAGATACAGCTCAACTATCTCGACTGGAAATACGCGAAGCAGATAAACCCGCGCAACACCGATGCCGAATACCTATACGGCGAACTGTCGCGGCGCGGCATTCCCGCCGTGGTGATGGAGCCGCTGCTGGGCGGCCGCCTGTCGAACGTGCCCGACAACATCGTGGCGCGCCTCAAGCAGCGCGAGCCAGAGAAGAGCGTGGCCTCGTGGGCATTCCGCTTCGCGGGCAGCCTGCCGGGCGTGCACACCGTGCTGAGCGGCATGACGCGCATGGAACACCTGCAGGACAACCTGCGGACATATGCCCCGCTGAAGCCGCTCACCGACGACGACTTCCGCTTCCTCCAGGAAACGGCAACGATGATGATGCAATTCGACACCATACCGTGCAACGACTGCAAATACTGCATGCCATGCCCGTACGGCATCGACATCCCCGCCATACTGCTGCACTACAACAAATGCCTCAACGAGGGCAACATACCCGAAGGCACACAGGACGAGAACTACCGCCGGGCGCGCCGCGCCTTCCTCATCGGCTACGACCGCAGCGTGCCGCGCCTGCGCCAGGCAAGCCACTGCATCGGCTGCGGCCAGTGCAGCCCGCACTGCCCGCAACGCATCAACATCCCCAAGGAACTGCACCGCATAGACGCATACGTCGAGCAGTTGAAGCAGGAAAAGGTATAATATAATAGGAACACAACAAACCGGACACCCCTCACCTCCCCCTCGGGGAGGCCGGGTGGGGTTTGAGGAGATGCCTTCTACAATAATCTGGTCACCCGGAACCAGTCGGCATCCAGCCATCCGCGGTTGGCAGTACGGCCCGTGCACTCGGCCACGAATCCCATCTTTGCCCCTATCCACTTGCCTTCCTTCATGCGGAATGGCGCTCCGGCCGGCTTGTAGCGGCGGCCGTCGGTGCTGTAGAGGAAGCGGCACGTGCCGTCGGCGACCTCCATGCGCATGTATATGTCGAGGAAAACGGCTGGCGAATAGGGTATCGTGTCGGCGGTGGTGGGCTTGAATGAGGCCAGCGTCTCCACCGTCTCGCGGCTGCCGGTGTCGGCACCGGTACACGTGAGGCGCTGAAGCAGGAAGCTGCCGCCCACGCGGCGGGCCACGAGTGCCGAATAGTCGCGGCCCATCATGACGATTCCTCCGTACTGATTGTCTTCCTTGGAAGCCACGCGCAGCTTCGCCGTAGCCGTGAAACGGTCGGCCGGTGTCTTCTGCAACAGCATGTTGGGAGCATCCCAAAGGCTGCGCATGGTGTCGGCATCGGCCGTGTAAAGGCGCATCACTCCGTCGGTCAGCGCCATGCCCCACAACTGGTTGTAGTTGGCGTGCCACTGCCATTGCAGGCCCGGTTCGCCGCCGTTGAACTCGTCGCTCTCCTGCGGATTGCATATCGTCTTCGAGTCAGACTTTGGCTTGCGGTATGTGAGCACAGGCTCGCCGCCCACTCCCATCATAGGCCATCCCGAACTCCAGTCTACCGGTTGCAGGTATACCACCCGGCCGTATGCTCCCTTGTCGTGGAAGTGCAGGAACCAGTCTTCACCGTACGGCGTGTGCACCCACGCCCCCTGATGAGGTCCGTTGATGCCGCTGCCCTTCTGCTCCATCACCCGTTTCCACTCATACGGCCCGTAGGGCGAGCGGCTCCGCATGGCCAGCTGCCACCCCATGGCAACGCCTCCGGCGGGACACAGTATCCAGTAGTAGCCGCCGCGCTTGTAGAACTTCGGTCCTTCGGTTGTATGATTCTCCTGTCCGCCGTCGAAAACGATGCGCGGCCGGCCGATGGCCCGTGTGCCGTCGGCACTGAGTTCGCGCACGCTGAGCACCGAGTTGAAACCGGCACGCGAACCGGCCCATCCGTTGACGAGATAGCACCGGCCGTCGTCGTCCCACAGCGGGCAGGGGTCTATCATCCCCCTACCCTCCACCACGCAGACGGGCTCGCTCCAACGGCCGGCAGGGTCGGTGGTCTTCACCATCATCACGCCATGGTCCGGGTCGCCCCAGTAGATGTAGAACTCGCCTGCATGGTGGCGTATGGCCGGTGCCCACACGCCCTTGCCATGGGCGGGGCGGTCGAACACCGCGCGGGGCAGCTGCTCCTGAAGGGCATGTCCGACGATGGTCCAGTTGACAAGGTCTTTAGAATGGAGCACGGGCAGGCCGGGAATGCAGTTGAACGACGATGCCGTGAGATAGTAGCCGTCAGCGGCGGCGCATACGTCGGGGTCGCTGTAGTCGGCGTTTATCACGGGATTGGTGTATGTGCCGTCGCCGTTGTCGGGGCAGCACACCTCAGAACGGTACTGGGCAGCGGCCTGCAACGGCATGAGCACGGCCGCGGCCATAATCAGTGATGACAGTTTCATATATCAATAATGTGTCTATTGTCTTTTTATACGATGTCCGGCGGCAGCCCTGTCAGCGGCCTCCGGTGGCCGTGAACGTCACGCTGTCCACGTGCTCGCCCACGAAGATGTTGGCGTAGTCGGCCGTCTTGTACCACTTCAGACGCCCTGGCATGTCGTCTGATATCGTCTTTCCGTTGATACGGAGATTCTCGAAGCGTATGTTGCGCACCCGGCGGCTGCTGTCGTAGCCGGAGATGATGGACATCTGCGGCTCCACGCCCGTGTAGGAGATATCCCGCAGCACGATATCCTCGATGCCGCGGCCCGGCGCAGCGCAGTATTTCTTATTGTAACACACCCTGAAGTTGAAGAGCATGCCGCCCCGCGAGAGGCTCTCGACGCGGATGTTGCTGAACGTCATGCGGCGCACGGTGATGTTGTCGCCGTTGTTTATGCCGATGCATCCCTTGTAGTCAATCTGCCGTTCGGGATTCTCGAGTATGTCGATATCGTCGTACGACACATCCTCTATAACCTCGTTACGGTCTACGTCGCCGTGCAGGCCTATCATGATGGGATGCGCCACGTCGGCCCAGTAGACGGCATCGCGCACCTTTATGTTGCGGCAACCGCCGGCATAGCCCTTCCGCGTGCAGTATATCGTGGAGCAGTCGTCGCTCGTACGGCAGAACACGTGCTCGTAGCTGACGTCGTTGCTGGCAAAGACGTTCATGCCGTCGCCCCACCCGTACCAGCTCATCACCTTCGCATTGCGCACCGTCACGGAGTCGCTTCCGCCCACGGGGAGTTGCGTCGTCATCGGTCCGTCGATGGTGACGTTGCGCGAGTAGCGCACCATGATGCCCTCGTGCTGACGCTCGGGATTGACGAAGCCATGCCCGATAATCTTCACGTCGCGCACTCCGTAGGCCGACATCCAGCCCTTGATGTATGCTCCGCCGTCGATATACACGGTAGTGCCCGACTTTATGGCTACCGAATCGCTGCCGAGGTCGTAGTATCCGGGACCGAAATAGACGAAGTTGCGGCTGCGGCGCATCTTCTTCGTCACCTCGGGCGCCATCGGGTTGGCCATCACGTGCAGGTTGTGGAATATGTCGCCGTTAATCTCCACCGACACATAGCGCGGGCGGTCGAGCGAGAACATGACGGTATCGCCGCTCACACTGTGGCCTATCGAGTATGAAAGGGGGCGCAGGCGGCAGGTCTGCACACACTGCCGGCGGCTGACGACGGCCAGCTGCACCGTGCCCTCGAAGTCGAACGAGGCCACCGAGGTCTGCTCGGTGCGGTGCTTTCCGGTGGTGGCGTCGTCCACCTTCCACGAATATACCGGCACCGTCTGCCAGCGGTCGGATGCGGTGTTGCGTACCAGCAGCGTGAAGTCGCCGCTCATCGGGGCGCCCTCGGGGGCGGAGTATACTTTCAGAGCCGAGGCTCCGGCATGGGCCGATGAAAGGAGCAAGGCCCAGAGAAGGGTTATCACTTTATTCATTGATTATCGTTTTGTTGTTGCTTATCACTGCGTATGCCGCATTGACGGTCATGCCGGCATGCTTCATGCGCGTCTTAACCGGTGCGGAGAAGATGTAGTCGGTGCGTCCGTCCTTCAGCTCCACCCTGATGCCGACGGCCGACGGCTCCTTGCTCTCGGGACGGAAGAAGCTCACGCGGGCTATCTCCGACGGCTCGCTGCTGTCGCTCGGCTCGAAGACAGCCACGAACGGGCGGTTCCAGGCCTCGCCGTGCTGCCGCGCCACATAGGTGAGCACGGGCTGGTTGCGCACGTCGTAGGGCATGAAGCGGCCCAAGCGCTCGTATTCCATGTTAGCGGGCGATAGCGCACTGAACACCTCGCGGCCATCAGCGCCCTGCATCCACATGGTCATGTCGATGCGGCGGCCGTCAGGGCATGTCGTGGTGAACGTGGCCCTGACGTCTTCCTGTGTCGCGGCGCTCACCTTATTATATATATAGGAGTAGGCATAGAGGTGGCCGCCGGCGAAGGCGAGCTCGTCCGTGGGTTGCAGGTTGAGGTCGGAGCCGTCGGCGGCGGTCAGCCGCATGTCCTGTCCGAGGTTGTGATAGAAATAGTCGTTCAGCTTCTTGCCGTCGCTGCGGAATATGTCTACGTAGTATCCGCCCGTGCCACTGGTCTTCACGATGCCGTTGGTGCGCATCTGCCGGGCACCGCTCTCCGGCTCGGTGAAGCTCACCTGACTGTAGGTGGCGGGCACGAAGCGGCCCGGGACGTCGTCTTTGGGATACCGGCCCTCTACGGTGAAGGCGTGGTTGGACATCATCACGGGATAGCTCGATATGCCGTCAACGCACACGGTGTTGTGGGCGGGCATCTGCGAGTAGTATTCCGCATAGTCGAGACCGCTGTACAGGTGCTTGCCGATTCCGGCGTCGGGTCCGAGCACGAAGCCCTTGCCGTATAGTTCCATGGAGATGCCGTTGGCGTGCTGGTGGTTTCCGAGGCTCGCATTGAGCGAGATGCTGAGGTCGTGGCGCGGGTTCATGCCCGAGCGGTGAATCAGCCACGACACGTTAGGCGCGTGGAAAAGGGGCGACACGTAGCGGCATATCATGCTGTCGGGCGCGTCTGCCCTGACGGCGGCCTTGAAAGCGCTGAGCTCCGCCACGGAGGCCGTGTCGCCGCGGCGCGTAGAATAGTCGGCGGCGGCATCGGCCGCACGTGTGGAGAGATAGTTCGGATGGGTGTCGCCGAAGCCGCACACCATGCGGTTGGGCATGAGATACTGGGCGGCGGCGAAGATGCTGCGGCGCAGCACGGGGATATCGGCGAACACGTCGACGCCGGCATCGCGGTCCATGCGGTTGGCGAAATCGGCAAACTCGCCGGTCACGGTGCAGCTGTAGCCCGGCGACTCATACCATATCGCCGTGCGGTCGTCGTAGCCGAAGGCGGCCATGCGACGGAGTCCCCACTGCCGTACGGACGACTTGTTGACGATATAGTCGAGGTAATACTGGCGGCCGCGGCCGTCGCTGTATGCCCCGTCGTCGGCAAGCACCATGGCGATGCGCATGACGAATCCGGCCTGAAAGAGGTTCCAGTTGTTGTGGGGCACGCCGTTGGCAATGATGCAGTCGGCCCACTTCTTGAAAGCGGCGTCGTAGATGGCGGCGCCGGCGGTTAGGCGGGCGTGCAGCAGCCGGTATATCTCGGTGAGGATGTCTATCTCGTCTTCGTGTATCACCTCGAAGGTGGCCAGCCCGACGAGCGTCTGCTGGTGGCCGTGGTTGAGGTCTGTGGGCACGTTGCGGTGGTAGATGCCCCGCATATACACGTCGAACACGCGCTCGGCCATCTGCGCATAGCGCCCGTCGGCCGTCTCGTTGTAGATCCGGGCCGCATCGCGGGCAATGCCGAGGATATGGCGGTTGAGCGACGAGATGTTGCATCCGGTCTTCGAGGGGTGCGCCTTCTCCATCGCGCCGGTGGCCGGATTGACGAAGGTGACGCGCGACTGGCCGTCATCATCGTAGGGCACGACGTCTTCAAGGCGCGGCCGGTTGTAGGCCGAGGCTGTGCCGCGCGTGCCGTTAAACTTCACCGTGGGCTCGGGGGCGCGCTGTCCGCCGGCATGGTCGAACGCCTCGCCGTTGACATACACGTCGGTGGCGTGCGAGTGCCAGTACATCTGCAGGCGGCTGGCGAGCCAGTCAGGATTGCGGGCCACGCTGTCAAGACATGCGTCGACGCGTCGCCGCCACTCGGGCACATCCGCCCGCCCGGTGGCAGAAGCCGGCTGTACGGCAGCTGCATGCGCCGCCATGCACAGGCCGATAATGGCTGCAAGGTATATATTACTCTTCATAATGTTCACGTTTCTTTTATAAAGATACGATTATTATTGCATTTTTACTTGCATTGCCGCGCATTTTTTTACCGCGACCACGTATTTAGGGCCTTACAGTCGTATTTATTTAATATAACAGATGGATATTAAACTATGAACAGGAAAGTGTTTTTTACGTTATGCCTGCTCGCCGCAATGACGGCAAAGGCACATACATTCGATGCCGGACGGCAACTCGACTACTGCCACCGGCAGGTGATGAAGGCGCTGAAGACGCAGAAGCCGTACGACTTCACCATGGAGCCGCGCAACATAACTGGCGACGGAAAGACGTGGAACTGCCGCAAGGCTGTGCCCGAAGAGTGGTGCTCGGGATTCTGGCCGGGCATACTATGGATGGACTACAGCGTGTCGGGAGACAAGGAGGTGCTCCGCGCGGCCGAGGGATACACCGGGGTGCTGGCGCCGATGGCCGCACGGCCGGCATTCGACCACGACCTCGGCTTCATCATGCTGGGCTCGTTCGGCAAGGGATATGAGCAGACGGGGAAAGAGGAATACAAGCGGACGCTGCTCGCCGCGGCCGACACGCTGGCCACGCTGCACAACGCCAAGGCGGGCACGATGCTGAGCTGGCCGCGCCACGTGAAGGACTACGGCGGACACAACACCATCATGGACAACATGATAAACCTCGAACTGATGTTCTGGGCGGCGGCAAACGGCGGCAACCCGCTGCTGAAAGACCTTGCCATAAGCCACGCCGCAACGACGATGCGCAACCACTTCCGCCCGGACGGCTCATGCTATCATGTGGCCGTATACGACACGCTGACGGGCGCCTTCATGCGCGGACAGACCCATCAGGGATATGCCGACTGGTCGATGTGGGCCCGCGGACAGGCGTGGGCCATCTACGGATATACGATGGTATACCGGTGGACACGCGACCCGGCATTCCTCGCCTTTGCACAGAAGGTGAGCGACATATATCTGAAGCGCCTGCGCGAGACGAGCGACGACTGGGTGCCGCGGTGGGACATGGACGACCTGCGCCCCGACGCTCCCAAAGATGCCTCTGCGGCATGCGTGGTGGCGAGCGCACTGCTCGAGCTCAGCACCTATCTCGACGGATGGCGGGGCACTAACTACCGCAACGCGGCCATCAGGATGCTCACCGACCTCAGCACTCCCCGCTATCTGAGCGGCGACCGCAACGTGGCATTCCTGCTCCACTCCACCGGCCACCACCCCGCCGGCAGCGAGATAGATGCCAGCATCGTCTATGCCGACTATTACTATATAGAGGCCCTGATAAGGGCGAAGAAGATGGAGTAATACGGGCAAAGACGGATGAAAGCCTGCCCGCCGGCGCGTCACCGGGCCGAGATGACGATGTCACCTCCAACCGGTGACGATGTCACTAAGCCTCAGTGACACCGTCACCCGCGGCTGGTGACAAACCGGGTACGGCCCCGCAATGAAGAGGCGGGCTACTTCCGGCGCGTCACCGCGTGTATCACGCGGCCGGTCTTGTCTATCATATACAGGCTCAGCTCCTTCTTGCCGGCGGCGACGACGGAGAAGCCGGGCTCCGGACTGCAGAACACAGTGCCGCTGACGGGCTTTACCTTCCGGCTGAGCGAAGCCGAAGAGTTCACCACATAGTCGATGGAAGCGCCGGCAGGACGTATGTGCTGGAAGTTGTGGATGTGGCCGCAGGCGTATATGTCCACGTTGTGGCGGCGCAGTATGGGGGCGAGCAGGCTCTGCATGTCGGCGCGCTCGCTACCGTCCTTGGGCGTCTCTGCATATATCGGGTGATGGCCCACCACTATCACCCAGTCTTCCGTGGCCGCGGTAAGCACCGAGTCGAGCCATGCCAGCTGGCGCCCGTTGTCCTGCCGGCATGCGTCGGGATATGTGTCAGTGCCGCTGCGGTATTTCTGCATCAGCGGCGTGGTGTCCGTCATTACGAGGCGAACGGTGGTGCCGTGCGATTCGAGCACACGCGTATAGTAGCGCGCCGGCATGTTCCAGCGGCGGCTCACACCCGAATAGTCGAGCACGGCCTGCGTGTTTCCCCGGTATTCGTGATTGCCCAGCAGGGGGAACCAGTCGAGCATCAGCTCTGGATGGGTGTATATCAGTTCGTAATTGGTCATCCAAAGCGGGTCGGAAACGCTCTGCACACCCTCAAAATGGTGCACGTCACCGGCGGCCACGACGCATTCCGGCCCAATCTCGTCTGCCATGTCGCCCATGAGTGCGGCTATCGGCTTCTGGTCGTAGTAGCCGTTGCGCCCCATATCGTTCACAAGGAAGAAGTTTACGTCACTCTTCAGCGCCTTCCATCCTTCATGCGTCTGTGCGAGACACACAACGGCGGTAAACAGCGCCATCAACATCACTGTTGTCGTTCTTTTCATGTTCATTTGATTTTTCTATGTATTTATTATGATTTATACTGTTGGATACCAGCCGGCCGGATGCCCGTACACAGCGCCGTCCGGCGGCGCGGCATAATATCTGTTCCGTTACCTGCCGCGCGTCACGATGTAACGCGTGGCGTGTAACAGTGTTACGCGTGGCAGGTAACACTGTTACGCATGACAGGTAACAGTGCTACACGCCACTGGTAACGGAACGGACAGCGCCGTCAGAAGCTCACCTTCACGCCTGCGTTCACCTTCACGCCGTAATATTCAGCCTGCATGGTGCGGTCTTTGGTGCCTTGATAGTAGCGCAGCGGCTGGTTGAGCAGGTTCGTGGCCTCGGCATAGATTGTGGTCTTGAACCGGCGGCCGAAGGTGTAGCTTGCGTTGAGGTCGAGATAGCTGACCTTGTCGTAGTAGCGGTCGAGGGCGGCCACGGTGCCGAACTCGTCGATGAAATCGGACGCGAAGTTGTAAGACAGGCGCATGCTCAGCCCCTTGTTCTCATAGTATAGCGATGCGTTAGCGGTGTGCTCGGGCGAGCCGGTCAGCCTGACGTTGCTGTTGTCGGCATCCATGCGGTGCTCGAAACGGTGATTGCGCGTGGTGCTGTGCGTATAGGTATAGGTGCCGTAGAAGCCGAGGCTCTTCAGGCAGGGCGCAATGAAACCGAAATCGCGCTGCCATGCCACTTCCGCGCCGAACACTCCGGCATCGAAGGCGTTGATGGGCTTTGTTATCTCATACTTCACCGGTTCGCCGTCTTCGTTGAGCAGGCCCGCCGGGATGTTCGGGTCAGTGGTGCTCTTCCAGCGCTCCTCGGCGATGACGTCGCGGATATCCTTGTAGAACAGGCCTATGCTGACCATGCCGACGCTTGAGAAATAGTACTCGCCGCTGAGGTCGAAGTTATACGATGTGGTGGGATTGAGACCGGGATTGCCGAACTTGGCCGACTCGTCGGCTATGCTGTAGCTGTTGCACGGCACGAGAGCCGAGTATTTCGGACGTGCGAGCGACTTGGTGAACGAGGCCTTCAGCTTCAGGTCGTCGACGGGGCTGTATTTCAGCAGCAGGCTCGGCAGCCATGTGGTGTAGCAGTTGCGACGGTCGCCGGTGGGGTCGAGGCGTCCCTGACTGTCGTCGAGGTCGTCCACCACCCAATTGTATCCGCTATAGCGCAGCGCCGTGTGCTCCATGCGCAGGCCGACGACGGCATCGAGCCGCCGCCCTAAGCGCTGGTCGAGACGGAGGTATCCGCTGGAGATGCGCTCCGTGGCACTGTAGTTGCCAGAAGCGTTCTCGAGCAGTTCGACAGCTTCCGGCCGCATACCGGCAAAGCCGAGGTTCCCGATATAGTCTTTAGATATGAAGGGCGTGCCGGCTGGATAGTTGCTGCCGGCAAAGAAACCGCTGCGTATCTGACTGCTCATATTGTCCATCCAGGCATCGCCGTGAGCGGCTTCGTAAGGCTCGATATAGTCGTAGCAGTGGGCATCCATCTCCTTGGTCTTCGAGGCATACTTGCCGCCGAAGCGCAGCTTGCTGCCATACAGGCCCACGGACAGCGGCAACTCGAAGTTGACGCGTGCCTTCCACTCCTCCTCACAGATTTTCTCGTCGGCATCGGTGAGCTCGTCGATGCTCCACGAGTAGCTGCCTATATCGCCGAGGCGCTTGCCGGGATACGGCTTCCGGCCGCCGGCACCGATGAAGCTGAAGCCGTCAAAGAAGTCCTGGTTTTTCTTTCCTTTCATCTCCACTCCGAAGTAACGCTCCTCGGGGCGGTCTTCCGTGGCCCGCGACCAGTCTACGGTCCAGTCGGCCTTGAGGGCGCCGAAGCGGTGCTCGCCGTTGAGGGCGAAGTCCATCGTCTGCTGCAGCTCGAGGCGCGCCGAGCGGTTGTCGGCACTGCCGGCCTTTGTCTGGAGCACCACCGACTGCTTCGATGCGGCCTCGCCCAGCTTCTTATATGTTATCCTGTAACGGTTTTCCCAGTCGCTGCGGCGGTTGTATAGGCCCTTGAACGATATACGGTGGTCGGCAGCCAGCTTGTAGTCGGCAGCCAGCGAGTAGCTCTGCCGCTCGCGGGTGACATAATACTGGCGCACCTCAGCCTTGTTGAGAAACACGCGGCCGTCGTCGTCAACGTCGTATTCAAACTCGGTGTTGTCCGACCCGCCCGGCACATTCTGATATGATGCGGCAAGCATCAGGCCCAGCCGGTCGCCGAAGAAGCGGTCGCCGTATGTCAGGCCGAGGTTCAGCTGCATCTTGTCGCTCACCCGGTTGTATCCGCTGCCTGCCGTGGCGTTCAGCACCCGGCGGTAGGGCGTGCTCTTGGTGACGAGGTTGATGGCGCCTCCGATGGCATCGCCGTCCATATCGGCAGTGGTCACCTTGTTGACCTCTATCGTCTGAATCATGTCGGCCGGTATGAGGTCGAGCTGCACGTTGCGCGTGCCGCCTTCGGCCGAGGGCAGGCGGTTGCCGTTGACGGTCACCGACGTAAGGTCGGCCGACGTGCCGCGCACCTGTCCGAAGCGTGCCTCACCCTGGTCGTACTGCACGTTGATGCCGCTGATGCGCTTCAGGGCATCACCTATATTAGAATCGGGGAACTTGCCGACCTGGTCTGCCGAGACCACATTCGTGACGCCCATGCTGTTCTTCTGCATGTTGAGGGCGCGGCTCTGCCCGTGGAATGCCCCTCTGACATCCACCTCGCGGAGCTCCACGCCCTCGCTGAGCACGATGTCGCGCTCGAGGGTCTTGCCCTCGGGCACGGTCAGTTTGAACTCTACAGGGGTGTATCCGACATACGTCACCCTTACCGTATATGTTCCGGGACAAAGATTGGGGAGAGTGTAGAAACCGTTGATGTCGCTCACCACACCGGTGTGCAGGTTTGACACGAACACGGAGGCACCGGGCAATATCCGGCGTCCGCTGTCGACAACGCGGCCACGTATGGCGCTTTGCCCGAACGCGGCATCTTTCCGTTCGCCGCTCACCGCTATGCTTCCGGCGGCTGTCAGCAGCACAATCGTTGCTGCCATGGTAATTTTTCTCATACTTTTGTATACGCTATTGTTTACGCTGCAAAAGTACTGAGACATTGTTTCACAACCGTTACACGGAGTTAACGGTTGTGTGACAATGAAGTTACGGTAGTGTTACGCCTCAGCGCAGGCTGTCGAGAAAGTCCTTCAGGAGAGCCTCATCCATGTCGCCGAGACGGGCCTCACGCTCGGCATCGGCGGCCACGGCCGAGCGCCATGCGGCCTCGGCGGCCTCGCCCCGCTCAGCAATCCGCTGCATATCGCCGTCGGTGAGCGTCTCGAGACCATAGTAAGAGAGCATCGCACCATAGGCCCAGTTCCATGCGAAGTCGGCATAGCCCCCGCGGAGGGCGGCCATGCGGGCCTCGATGGCCTCAACACTGGCAATCGTGCCTTCCTTAATATCGTCGGCAAGGCGCTCCACCTCCGACTCGGGCACGAGCAGGCCGGCAAGGTCAATCCATGCGCCGGTGCCGGCGGCGCTGTCCGGAAGACGGCACGGCCGGGAGGCGGCAACACGGCCGAAATACATGTTGACGGCCATGTCGTAGAGCTGGATGCCCTTGACCAGCGAGCTGCGGCGTATGGTGCAGCCGCCGTAGGAATACTCCGCGGCATCGTCGCCCTGCTCCGAGCGCAGGCGCTCGAGGATGCGCTTGCCCTCGATGATGCGCTGAACGGTGTACGGACTGAGCCAGTCGAAGCACACGATGCTGCGGCGCCCCATCCGCGGACGCATGTCGCGCTTGGGCCATTTCCCCGTGTCGCGGCAGGTGCCGACGGTGGCGAGGTTGCGGCCGGGCACGAGCCACGTCTTACCGGCAGAGGCGATGACATACGAGAAAGGCATCGACGACGTGTCGGGATGATTCTCTATCTTGCCCATGCACATCGAGAAGGCGCCTATCGTGGCGGGCATGAGCAGGTGGGAGCCGCTGGCCGTCTTGGCACCGCGGCAGAGCGTGCCGTAGTGTATGGGGCCGAGCTTGTAGGCATGGTTGCTGTAGTTGGTGGCAGAACCGGCATTATAGAAAGAGAACATGCCGCCGATGAGCAGTGTCGACTTGTGATGACTGACGGTGAACGGGCCGCAGAAGGCGGCGCAGGCCTCGCCGTTATCCATGTATGAGTTGGCAAAGAACACGCAGTTCTCGGCCGAGAATCCCTTGCCGATGTGGCACGCCTCGCCCACGAAACAGTTGTAGACCTTGGCTCCGCCGAGCACGGACGCGCCCGCATCGGCCACGGTGCTCTCGCAGATGACGTCGTTGCCGATGTATACGCTTGCCTCGCTGCTGCCCGCCAGGGTGCAGTCGTAGATGCGCGAGGCACAGTTTATCTCGCACTCGTCGCCGATCATGGTGTTGATGATTTCCCGGGTGTTGGCAATCTTCACCCTGTAGCCCACGGAGGCACGGCTGCCGCGGCGGCTCTCGACATGGCTGCGGACGATGGCCTTCAGCCGCTCCCACAGTCCGGCGTCGCGCTCGGCGGTCACCATGAACGCGGCCATCTGCGAGGTCAGCCCGTCGTAGATCACCACATTGCCGTCGCCGGCCTCGTTAAGCACGGCCAACGGTGTGCCCTCGCCGTATGTGGCGCCCTCGTCGCAGGCCATGCGGCCGACGTTGGAGATGGTGCACTCCTCGCCGATGTCATATCGCGAGATGTAGCATCCGATGTTCTCGATGAGGCAGTTGTCGCCCACGGTGACATCGTGCAGCGTGGCGTTGCGGATGCCGGCACTGCGCATGAAGCCGTCTTCGGTCTCGATCTGCTTGTCGAAGACGCCGAGGGTGACGCGGCCGTAGAAGGCCGTGTTGCTGACGTGGCCGGGCGTGAAGCCGTCGGCCACAGTGATGTCGTTCCAGTCTTCGGCCATGCAGCCCGACTGCTCGAGGGCTGAGATCTCGTCGAGGGTAAGACTGCGGAAGCCCTCGGGAACTGACGGCTGGGTAAACTCACTGCTCATAGGTGTCATATAGGAAGTCGTTGTAGGGGTATTTCTGTACATGCAGCTCGCGCACACGCTTGTAAAGCACGTCGCGCAATTCGTCGATGTTCTGCTTCTCGCGGGCGGAGATGAACAGGCAATTGTCTGCCATACGCGCCATCCACGTGCGCTTCAGCTCGTCGAGCGTGACGTTCTCCTTCGTCGGCGGGGTGAGGTCGTCCTCGTCTTTCTCCACCCACGTGTAGGCGTCTATCTTGTTGAAGACTATCATCGACGGCTTGTCGGCGCAGCCGAGTTCCGAAAGGGTCTTCTCCACCACGCCGATCTGCTCCTCGAAGTCGGGATGCGAGATGTCTACGACGTGCACCAGCAGATCGGCCTCGCGCACCTCATCGAGCGTCGACTTGAACGAGTCGACAAGGTCTGTGGGCAACTTGCGGATGAAGCCCACGGTGTCGGCCAAGAGGAATGGCAGGTTGTCGATCACCATCTTGCGCACCGTGGTGTCGAGCGTGGCGAAGAGCTTGTTCTCGGCGAACACCTCGCTCTTCGAGAGCAGGTTCATCATCGTCGACTTGCCCACGTTGGTATATCCCACGAGGGCCACGCGTATCATGCGGCCGCGGTTCTTGCGCTGCGTTGTCTTCTGCCTGTCAATCTCCTCGAGGCGCTGCTTGAGCAGGGTGATGCGCTGGAGGATGATGCGGCGGTCCATCTCGAGCTGAGTCTCACCGGGTCCGCGCAGTCCCACGCTACCCTTTCCGCCGCCGCTTCCCGAGCCGCCGCCCTGGCGCTCGAGGTGTGTCCAAAGGCGTTGCAGGCGCGGCAGCATGTAGCGGTGCTGGGCCAGCTCGACCTGGGTCTTGGCCTCGGCCGTCTGCGCACGCATGGCGAAGATGTCGAGGATGAGACTCGTGCGGTCGAGAATCTTCACCTTCAGTTCCTTTTCAATATTGCGCATCTGCTTGGCAGACAGCTCGTCGTCGAAAATCACCATGCCCACCTCGCGCTCAGCGTCTTCCTCTGCCTCGATATACTGCCTTATCTCCTCGAGCTTTCCCGACCCCACGTATGTCACCGAGCTGGGGCCGTTCACCTTCTGGGTAAAGCGCTTCACGGTGACGGCTCCGGCTGTGTCGGCCAGGAACTCCAGTTCGTCGAGATATTCCTTAGTCTTGGCCTCGTCCTGGTCCTTGGTTATCAGACCCACGAGCACGGCCGTCTCGGCCTTGGCCTCGGATATTACAAATTCTTTCATCCGTTATACATTATTTATATATAATCTGCCGCAAAGGTAAATATAAATCCTGAGATTACGCGCACAGGCAGGATAAAGAATGCGCGGGCGGCGGTTGAAAAGCTACATAAAGCTAAGGCGCTTCCACGTATTTGCCAAAATGTTTGCAAAGGTTAGGCCTGGACGGGACGGAGATAACGCCGCAACATGTTCGTCTATGACGCATTAATTTAGTATCTTTGCATCCGGCATTACACCTTATTATATAATATGGCATTTAATGGCACATGCCACAGACTTACTTATAAACCGGAAAAAGGAAAAGAACGAAATGGAAGAAAAAGAAACGGAAAAGGACGACCTCGTCGTGCTGCGCTCAGGTGAATGGCTGAATGGCTTTGCCGATGATATTGCGGCGGCGCTGTCGCGGTGCGCCGAACAGTGTTTCAGACTGAACGCGCTTTCTCCTCTGTGCCGCAGTGAGCGGGAGGAGATTGTGCGGGAGATGATGGGGAGTATCGGTAAACGGTTTGTCATCCACAGTCCGTTCCGCTGCGACTTCGGCACGAACATACACATCGGCAACAATTTCATCGGCAACTTCAACCTCGCCATACTCGATGAGGCCGAAGTGACGATAGGCGACAACGTCTTCATCGGACCCAACTGCAGCCTGTGCACCGTCGTCCATGCCATGAATGCCGGACAGCGCAATGCCGGCATAATGCGCGCACTGCCTATAACAATAGGCAATGATGTGTGGATAGCAGCAAATGTGGTCATGCTGCCCGGTGTGACCATCGGCGAAGGATGCGTCATCGGTGCCGGTAGCGTGGTGACGAAGGATGTTCCCGCAGGTATGTTCGCTGCAGGCAACCCGTGTCGGGTGATAAAGCCCATCCCGACCTCATCAAGTTGAAGAGGAAAAAGAGGCTGAACGCAAACAGCACGGGAGAATATAGCCTGACCGGTATCTGCCTCGTATTATTCTTTGCTTTTTATTCCCCTACCCTTGGAGATGCTGGGAGGGACTTCACCACCCGGCACGGATTTCCGACGGCAAGCGAATGGGCCGGGATGTCGCGCGTCACCACGCAACCGGCACCGATGACGCATCCGTCGCCGATAGTCACGCCAGGCAATACCGCCACGTTTGCGCCTATCCACACGTCGGTGCCCACGGTTATCGGCCGGGCATACTCCAGTCCGCTGTTGCGCTGGGCGATGTCAAGCGGATGGCCGGCAGTGTAGAACCCGCAGTTGGGTGCGATGAAGACATTGTTGCCGAACGTCACCTTTGCCCCGTCGAGTATCACGCAGTTGACATTTGCATAGAAGTCCTCGCCAATCTCTATGTTATACCCGTAGTCGCAATAGAACGGCTGCTCGACGAGGAAACGCTCGCCCGTGCGTCCGAGCAGGCGGCGCATCAGCTCCTCACGCTCCGCAGTATGCGAGGGAATAATCATGTTGTATTCATGGCACAGGTCCTTGCACCGCTGCCGCTCGGCAATCAGCTCACTGTTGTAGTTGGCGTCATACAGCTCGCCGGCCAACATCTTTTCCTTTTCTGTCTTCATATCAATGAGTATTTATGTTTACTACCTACTATAAAGGGATACGTATCAGATTCTGCAAAGATAATGCTTTTGTTTTAAAAACGCGGCATGACGGATAGTTAAACATCTATCGTTTCATCGCATCACAAGCCTTGCGGAAATTTCATCATTCCGGTTTCTTTCACTATCTTTGTCCCCAAACAACAAAGCATGACTTATGAATGACGACCAGCTGATAGACTTCGGAGAGCCAGTAATGGACCAATCGCAGAACATAATTAAGGTGATCGGTGTAGGCGGCGGCGGATGCAACGCCGTGCGCAGCATCTACAACGAACAGATAACGGGAGTGACCCTTGCCGTGTGCAACACGGATAGCAAGTCGCTCGCGCCGTCGCCCGTGCCCGTGAAGATAATGTTGGGCGAGGGTCTCGGTGCCGGAGGCTTCCCGGAAGTGGGCCGCTCGGAAGCGGAGAAGAACATCGACGACATAGAGAAACTGCTCAGCGACGGCACCAAGATGGCGTTCATAACAGCCAGCCTCGGCGGCGGCACGGGCACGGGAGCGGCTCCTGTAGTGGCCGGCGTGGCCAAGAAGATGGGCATCCTCACCGTCGGCGTGGTGACGCTGCCGTTCTATTTCGAGAAGAAACAGAAGATAATAAAGGCGCTGAAGGGTGTGGATGAACTCAGGAAAAACGTTGACGCATTGCTCATCATCAACAACGAGAGGCTCTGCGACGTATATGCCGACTCGAACATCTCCGTAAAGGAATCGTTCGCACGCGCCGACAACATTCTCAAGGATGCCGTCATGGGCATCGCCGAACTGATAATGGTGAACAGCGACGGCGGCATCGACCTCGACTTCCGCGACGTGGAAGCCGTCACGCGCAACGGCGGAGGAGCCATCATGGCTATAGGGCGGGCCGGAGGAGAGAAGCGCGTGGAGCGCGCCATCAAGAACGCGCTCGACTCACCGCTGCTCTACGGCAACGACATCACCAAGGCAAAGCGCATCCTGTTCAGCATATACTCGAGCGACGAAGCTCCCGTGATGGTGCCGGAGATGCAGGAGATTGACGACTTCTTCGACCGGCTCGACCCGAACATCGAAGTGATATGGGGTATATCGACGGACAACACTCTAGGCGAGGACATCAAGGTGACAATCCTCGCCACGGAGATGAAGACGGAATGCGGAATGGAAGACGTGGGCGCCGTCAAAGAGGACAGCGACTACGAAGCGATGATAGCGAAGCTGTACAAACCGGCAGTAAAACCCGTAGAGAAGCCCGCCGAAGAGCCTGCGTTCCAGGTGAACGTGCCAGAAAATCCCGAACCGGCCGTAATAGAGGAGGAAAAGCAGGATGACACCACGCAGCCGTCACTGCTGCAGGGAATAAAGCGGTGGTTGAACCAGTATGTACAAAACGTTGTCGAATAAGGAGCGTATGACCACCGACACCACACCCGAGAACATCGCGAAGCAACTCTCGCAGCTGGCCAGCCAGCTGCTGGGCATGGAACGGACGGACCTGCTGCTCCACGCCATCGGCATACCCGTGCTGGAAGAGCTGCGCATCGAGGCGGCAAAGAGCAAGCTGAGCCGCCTACTGATAACGAAAGACTACAGGTTCATACTCACAGACTACAACCGCGAGGTGGAGCTCCAACCCGTGCACAAAGCCGTATACCTGCTTTTCCTCGCCCATCCGGACGGCATCGAATTCAAAAGACTGGCCGAACATCGCAGCGAACTGCTGCAATACTACATGGCAACGGCAAGCAGCATGGACAAGCTGAAAATCGAAGAGAGCGTGGACCGCCTCGTCAATCCGCTCGACAACGCCATAAACGAGAAGTGCTCACGAATAAAGAAGGTGTTTCTTGAGATGATGGACCCGTACACCGCCAGCTACTATATAGTCAGCAGCCACACCCGCCGCCATGTCTCCGGCACCTCGAAGATATGGTTTGAACGGCTCAAGCTCATCACCCTGCCACGCGAACTTGTGGTAATGGAATGTGTCCCCGGCTGCGTCGCGACGTAACGTGCCGCACATCGCACTGTTATCCGTGGCGCGTCACACCGTTATATGAGCCATGTAACACCGTTACGTGTGGCAGGTAACAAACCTGGTAGAAAGGACGAAAACGCAAAGTCCGCAAAGACGCAAAGGCTTATAAGCTGCGGAGAGAGCCATCTTCCGCTGAAACAAATTCTCTTTGCGTCTTTGCGAACTTTGCGTTTTTAAATCCGGTAATATCCGGTTTTTAATCCGTTAATATCCGGTAAAAAATACATTGAGATATCAACACCCTAATGCCTGCCGTCAGAGATTCTCGCTGAAGAATCTTTCTATCGAGCCGAAGGGTATTATGTCCTTGCGGTCGTAAAGGTCGGTGTGGCTCGCACCGGGAATAACCATGAAAATCTTGTTGTTCTCCCGGCCGGGGACGACGGTCAGCCGCTTGTAAGCATCGCTTCCGAAATAGAGCGAATGGGCCTTCTCGCCGTGCAGAATCATCACGGCGCTCTCAATCTCTCCGGCACGGCTCATCAGCGGGAAGTTTATCCACGGTATGGGAGACGTGGCGTTGCGGCCTCCGTTGGAGTTTAGCGACCGCGTGTGATAGCCGCGCGGGGTCTTGTAGTAGTCGTAGTAGTCGCGGAGGAACTTGGGCGCATCCTCCGACAGCACGTCGGGCAGACCGCCGCCGAGCTTTGGAGTGCCGTTGCGGTAGTCCTCGGTGCGCTGTGCCGACAGGCGCTCGCGGATAGCTTTCCGTGCCTCGGCATTGTCATCGGCATCGAAATATCCGTTGGCACTCACGCGGCTCATGTCATACATCGTTGAGGCCAGCGTGGCCTTGATGCGCGTGTCGGCTGCCGCAGCGTTGATGGCTATGCCGCCCCAGCCGCAGATGCCGATGATGCCGACATTTTCAGGGTCTACATCCGAACGGGTGACGAGGAAGTCTACCGCCGCGCTGACGTCCTCGGTGTTGATGTCGGGCGAGGTCATGTAACGCGGTGTGCCGCCGCTCTCGCCGGTGAACGACGGGTCGAAGGCTATCGTGAGGAAGCCGCGCTCCGCCATCTCCTGCGCATATAGTCCGGCGGCCTGTTCCTTCACCGCTCCGAAAGGTCCGCACACGGCGATTGCCGGCAGCTGTCCGGCCGCTCCTTTGGGTTTGTACATGTCTGCCGCGAGGGTTATGCCGTAGCGGTTTACGAACGTGACCTTGCTGTGGTCCACCTTGTCGCTTTTCGGGAACGTCTTGTCCCACTCCTTTGTCAATGTCAGTTTCTCCATAATATTCTTGTTTTCGTTATGTCTGTTTCCTGCCGGATTCATTCCGTAGACGCCTGCCGCTATCGACAGGAGCACTAAGATCAAAATCTTCTTTGTCATGATGCGTGGCTTTTTTACTGTTTCGCGAATGGCGAGGCTACTTCTTCGTCGGTTGCCTCAAGAAGGAAGAACACCGGGCGCAATCCGTCGTTGCAGCAGCTTATGGCTGTACCTGGTTTGCGTATCCAGTCGTTGAACCAGAACTGTCTTGCACCGTTGGCCAATGCAAATACGTATTGGTGGATAGACCGCCATGCGCCGTCACACATGCCTTCCGGCTTTGACGCTCCGGCATAGAACACATCACCGACGTTCATACACGGGCAGGGAGTGATGCCCTCCACTCCGTATTCACGTGCCAGTTCCTCATTGAAATCTTTTCGGATTACTGTAATCTTTACCTTTTTCATATATCTGTTGTTTCTAAATATTCTGTTCCGTAGGAGGATTATGGTGCAAAATTACACAAAGAGCCTCACAGCGCAATTACTGTGAGGCTCAATCATTATTATTGAAAAGGTCATTCAGCCATTTTGTGTTAAAACGGCTGTCGGGGACATGCCGTACTCCCGCTTGAAGGCGGTGGAGAAGTGGGACGGATTGCGGAAGCCCACTTCGGCATAGACATCGACAACCTTCTTTCCTCCGGCGTTCATCAGTTCGTATGCCCTCTCCAGCCTTTTCTTTATGAGCCATTTCTCCGGTGTCAGCTCGCTTATCTTCTTGAAGTCGCGCTTGAACGTGGCAAGGCTGCGCCCGGTGTAGTGGGCTATCTCCTCGATGCTCAGGTCACATGTGAAGTTCTCATCCATAAATCCGAGGATGTCTATCTTCCACGGTTCGTTAAAATCAAACATGGTGGAGATGAACCTTTCATCTATCGCGAGCAGGGCCATCAGTCCCTCCTGAAGTTTCAGCTCCATGAAGTTGTCTCTCGGCTTCACATCGGGATCGAAATAGGGAGTCATTGAGGCAAAGAGACTGGAGAGTTCCACTGTCTTCGGCAGTTTTATCACACCGCCGTCCAGCTTTCCCGCCGTAGTCCGCACCTTGTTCAGCGACAACTTAGTGTACATCTCCCTGAGAAAGCTGCGGGTGAACATGAGGAACACGCCGCAATAACGCTCGCCGCCGTATGTCTTCTTGTACATCGTTATTCGGTGGTCGCGCGGAATGAACACGCACTCGCCTTTGCGTACGTGTATCTTCCCGTTGCCGTTGTCCAGTATCATCTCGCCCGAATAGACATAATTGAGCGCATACTCGCGCGAACGGTGTATGCACCCGCTCACGTCGTCGTAGAAGAAGCTGTAGAACACATTGTTATAATTGAATATCAGCTTCATCGGGCCAAGGTTCTCTTCCTGATTTATTGCCATAAGTCTCTTTTCCTAGAATCTTTAAATGTTAGGATTGGAATCTACCGGATGCAAAGATACGAAAACTAAATCGAACGGAGAATAAGCCTGACTGTTTTTCTTTTTGCTATAAAAAACTGCAAGAAAGAGGTTATCTTATTCAATAATAATTGAAAAGAATTACCCAGGCTTCATGGTTTTCGACTGCCAACATCAAAATTATGCGTCAATTTTATGAGATTTGGTGTGATAATTTAAAATCGCTAACTGCAGTTAGCGATTTTAGATGACCAAATGCGCAAGCCACACGAAAACCCTTCTATTGGCATAGTGTTATGCAAGAGTACAGATAAAAAGTATGTGGAATATGTAATTCAAAACTACGACAAACCAATGGGAGCTGTAACGTACAAGACTTCTGATGAAATGCCCGATAAATTAAAACAGGCATTCCCCGATATTGAGGAACTGAAACTGATATAAGATAAAAACAAACTGACTTAATACAGATTTACTTTACACGTGTTTAACAATTAAAACGTATAAAGTAAATCTGTATTAAGTCATATCATAAACAAAGTTTTATCGTTTGATTGTAATTAAATCACCATATAAAACTTGCGATTTTCCACAATGCTGTTTCTTGATTATCCAAATAGCCGCCTTATTTACCGCAAAGAGAAGCATTTATTGAGATTAGACAACGCATACAGCGGGACGATATCGATATGCCGCACGGCATTATCGGCCTCTTTGTCCATATATTCCAAACTTCCGAAATGCTCCAACGACGTTCTTACGCCGTCATACAGTTTTTTCTTCCGCATGAACAGCCACATGCTCTGCATGCTTCCCTGCCTGCCGGCTTTCACTTCAACCGGCAGGACATGCCCATTACGTACCGTCAGGTAGTCAATCTCGGCATTTCCGTTGCGCGATGCGTTCTGCCAATAATACATTTCTGCTTTTTGGAAACAGTCGCAGTACTTAACCAGTTCCAAACCGGCAAACATCTCGGAAGCCGCTCCCTTGTTGACAAAGTCGGCATCCGTGACAAGCAGTATGTCAGATGACGGTACATTAAGCATCGTCTGCATCAGTCCGAGGTCGAGAAACAGATATTTTACATAGCTGTTGTCTTCTTCCGCACCCAACGGTATCCCGTTACCGTCACTATGCTTTACAGGGATTATCAGTCCGGCAAGCGCCAAAAGATGCAGGGCTTCGCGTATCAACGACGAATGAACATCACGCACTGCCTGTGCAAACACAAACTTCTGCCCGGCCTGCAAAGCCACCGAGCGCAACAGTTGCCTGAGCAGCACCGGAGATGTGCGCTTCTTGTATTTTGAAAAATCATCCATGTAAGTATCCAAAATATCATTATGTATGCGTACACATTTCCGATAATCACGGCTCTCCACCCACTCCGCTACGGCTGCCGGCATGCCGCCGACGAGATAAAACGACTTCAATTGCTCCGTCAGTTGCACGTGCATCGGCTCCGGCAACGGCTTCGTGCCTGTCATATTGCGCTTATAATCCACCATTGCCTGTAATCCCTGTGCAGTGAGAAACTCATCGAACGAGAACGGATACATATAAAGCGAGCGTATTCTTCCAACGCCGTACGACGGCAATTCTTCGAGAGCGAACTCCAATAATGAGCCTGCCGCTATCACATGCAATTCAGGATAGTCCTCCTTAAAATATCTCAATGCCATGATTGCTTCCTGACATACCTGAATTTCATCGATGAAAAGCAATGTCTCTCCCGCCACTATCGGGACAGACTGCGTGATGCTCAGCAGCTCACACGTCTTCTTCACGTCGATGTCTCTCGTGAAAAACTGTCTTAACGACGGTTGTTTTTCAAGATTGATTTCTAAAAAATACCGGAATGACTTGCCCAATTCCCTGACCGCAGTGGACTTTCCAACCTGCCGCGCCCCTCTCACAAGCAGCGGCATTCTCCGTTCAGACATCTTCCAATCCAGCAGTCGCTCGTCTATTTGTCGTCTGTAATATACCATATATCAGCATGTTTTGATTGCAAAGATACGAAGAAACATCCAAAATCCAAGGCAAAAACCAAGTAATTTCTTCCAAAATCCAAGGCAAAAAACACGCCGTTTCCTTCCAAAATCCAAGGCAAAAGCGGTGAAAGGAGATGACAAAGGCAGATATTTCCGGATGATTTACAGCGGCAGTTTAAACCATTGCGCACGGCATACGTCACAATAATACATGCGCGGAGGCATCGGGGATGCGGCGCATTCAAATTACAACTAACTTCTAAAACATGATGAAAAGGACTTTTATTTCTGCGGCGGCAGCACTCATCTGCATCACGGCATGGGGGCAGCCGCGCTATGACATGAAGACGATACAGCGCGAACAGCTCGGCCGCGGCGTGGTGGCACTGCGGCAGGCCGACGGCAGCACGGTGGTGACGTGGCGCACGCTGACAAGTGACGCCAAGGGCGAGCCGTTCGACATCCTGCGCAACGGAGTGAAACTCAACGACCGGCCAATGACCGACGGAGGTACATTCTTCATCGACAAGGATGCTCCCGAGGGGGATGTGACGTACGAGATACGCGGCGGCGCAAAGAACGGTACGTACACCGTCAAGGCCGGAGCGCCTGCGGGATATCTGCCGATAAGGCTCGACAAGCCGGAGGGCGGCATCACGCCCGACGGACGGCAGTATACCTACTCGGCAAACGACGCGAGCGTGGGCGACGTTGACGGCGACGGACAATACGAGATAATACTGAAATGGGAACCATCGAACGCGCACGACAACGCGCACGACGGCTTCACCGGACCGGTGCTCTTCGACTGCTACCGCCTGAGCGGCGAGCGCCTGTGGCGCATCGACATGGGACCGAACATCCGCGCGGGAGCTCACTACACACAGTTCATGGTCTACGACTTCGACGGTGACGGGCGCGCGGAGATGATGGTGAAGACGGCCGACGGCACCGTAGACGGCCGCGGAAAGGTCATCGGTGATCCGAAGGCCGACTGGCGTTTCGGCGTGAAAGAGGCGATGGCCCACTTCGACGAGAACCGGGAACGTGCCGCCAAAGAGATGCAGGAGCGGGAAAAGATGCGCCGCGAATGGGAAGAAATGCGAAAACAAGGGAAACGGCCCGAGAAACCAGGCGCCGGCAACATGAAGAACGGCAGAGACGGCAGGAAGAACAACAGGCGGCCGCAGCGCGCTCCGTGGCCGGGCATCGTGTTCAAGGCCGGCCGCATCCTCGAAGGTCCGGAATATCTCACGGTGTTCAACGGACTGACGGGCGAGGCGATGGCCACGGTCGACTATATTCCCGAACGCGGCGAACTAAGAGGTTGGGGCGACGAGAAGGGCAACCGCTCGGAGCGCTATCTGGCCGCCGTGGGATATCTCGACGGCAAGCACGCAAGCGCCATCTTCTGCCGGGGATACTACACCCGCACCGTCATCGCGGCGTGGGACTGGGATGGCAAGCAGCTTACCAACCGCTGGACATTCGACACCAACGACGAGCGCTGGCGCAAATATGCCGGACAGGGCAACCACAACATCCGCGTGGCCGACGTTGACGGCGACGGATGCGACGAGATAACATACGGCTCGATGGCCGTAGACCACGACGGCACGGGACTCTACAACACGGGCATGGGGCACGGCGACGCCATGCACCTCACCGTATTCGACCCCACGTCTGACAGGCTACAGCTTTGGGACTGCCACGAGAACCGCCGCGACGGCAGCGACCTGCGCGATGCCGCCACAGGAGAAGTCATATTCCAGATAAAGAGCAATATCGACGTGGGCCGCTGCATGGCCGCCGACATAGACCCGACCAACCCCGGACTGGAGATGTGGAGCTCAGACAGCAAGGGCATCAGAAACATCAAAGGAGAGCGTGTGCTCCCCGCAAAGGCAAAGGCAAAAAAACAAATGGAAGCCGACAAAGACAAAGACTACTACAAACCGAACGCGAACGACGACACCGCACTCTACATAAAAGGAGCGCGGGTATCGACAAACTTCGGAATATGGTGGGACGGCGACTTGCTGCGCGAACTGCTCGACCACGAGACCGTAACGAAATATGACTGGCAGACGGGACGCACATATCCGCTGATAAAGTTTGACGGATGCCAGTTCAACAACGGCACGAAATCGAATCCCTGCCTCAGCGCCGACATCCTCGGCGACTGGCGCGAGGAGGTAATCACCCGCACCGACGACAGCAGCGAGATGCGCATCTACGTCTCCCCCATCCCAACCGGCCACCGCATCAACTGCCTCATGGAGGACATGCCCTACCGCCTGAGCGTAGCCGCGCAGAACGTGGCATACAACCAGCCCGCATGGACCGGCTTCTACCTCGGACCGGACAAGTCGGTGGTGGAGTTCCTGAAGTAAAAGAGTAAACAAAGATATAAAACGCTAAGGCGCGGAGACGCAAAGAACTTTTTGAAGATTGAAAGTCCTTTGCGCCTTTGCGTTTTTATCACAACCGCCAGGAGGACACATAGACTTTACTGTACATTTGCCACATCGGCATCATCAGGCGCGTTGAACCGCCGCATTCCTAATATTCAGACTAAGATATTCGCTTTATATCTGACTCCCGATAACTGATTAATCAAAGAATTGATATCTGTTTTTATTTTTCTGACAAATAAGGCTTGATAACTCGATTTTTTTTATTGAATTGCGACTCTCAGAAAAGACTGCATCTGCAAAAGTACCTGATGGATGGCCTACTTATTCTGTAAAAAAAGCATCTGTTTCCTTTTCAGGTAAAGAATATGTCTTAAATGGGGATGAAACTATAAGTATAACAGAATTGATTCCAAGTCATCCTTATTATGGAAATATCAATGTTGAGTATGATAAAGGTCGCACTTACAATAAATCCTTTGGACCATTTAGTACTGGGCATTTGTATGCCCTAACTACGATTGTTGAATGTGGGCCTACTTCTATAACTGTTACAGGGAGATGTGATGTTGGTGATGCTCATATAAAAAGGACATACTTTTCGATATACAAAAAGCCTGATTACAGTGAAGGAAAAAATCTTGATGGTGACAATGTTTGTTTTACAGGTTTGAAGCCAGGAACTGATTATGAATATGTTTATAATGTTGTAACGGCAGAAGGAAGTTTCAGTACTTGGGATGGGGAATTCACCACCCCCGCTCTCGAACTAACAACACTACAACCTAAGTGCGTGTCGAGCAGTTGCGCTATTGTAGCTGCCAAGACTAATATAAGTGATGATGAGCCGAGTGTTGGTTTCCTGTGGAAGAAATATGATGCGCCTGAGTCTTTGAATCCCAATGAGGGCTATGCGGCCATTTACAACGGACAATTGGAGGGATACATCAAAAATTTGCAGTCAACATCATATTACAATGTAAGGGCTTTTTATAAATCGGCAGGCGGAACGTATTACTATGGTGACTGGGTGACGTTCGACCCGAGCGATTTCAGCTATTTCGAGCCAACGGTACACACTTACAACGTAACAGACGTGACGTCGAACACTGCGAAAGTGAAAGGCTACGTGATGGCCGGCACGGACAACATAACGGAGCAGGGATTTGAGTACCGTCCGTTAGAGACAAATGGGGCAAAGACACAGATCGTGCGTGTTGCTGCTGCGGCGGATAACTCGGGTGATGATGTGATTACCGTGTTTGCCACAGGACAGGTAATGACGGCAGAGCTACGCGATCTGAAACCGGAGACGACATATACATGCCGCGCTTTTGTGAAGACGGCTACCGGCACGACATACGGCGAGGAGCAAACATTTACCACGACGGCCGATGTGACAGGCATTGACACTGTGGATGCAGATGCTCCAAAACCGGACATCGAGGGCTGTTATGATTTGAGCGGCCGCAAGATTGACACGATGCAGTATGGAATAAACATCATCCGCTATACAGACGGAACTACTCGTAAAGTGTTTGTCAGATAGTATTATATTGTTAACGCTAAGGCGCGGAGACGCAGAGATTTCTTTAACCATAAAAAGTTCTTTGCGTCTCTGCGCCTTAGCGTTTAATATCTAATGAGGTGACAGCAGTACTTTCAAAGTCAGCTGCTCACCGTATATTTGAGTACCATCGGTCTGCCTTGGTGAACAATATACGCAGGAAGAGGTAGACCGTAAGCATGAGGGCATAGGCGATGAAAACCTGAACGGTATTAAGGCGTATGCCGCCTATCGAAGCGAACGGGAGGGAAGAAATTGCTGTAAGGGCTGAATTAAGAGAAGAGACGATAAATATCAGCAGGGATGCCACGGCGGAACGGACTGCTGGGACGAAAAACAGGGCAAGCATGGCAGCGGACAGATAGAGAATGGCGGCCACGGCAGGAACGGCTATCACGTTGGCAAGGAGCGAATATACGGGCAGGCTGCCGAAATAGTATGCCACAAGCGGAGCTGTGCCAAGCTGGGCGCAGAACGATACGGAAAGCATCTGCCACAAACGCACGAGCAACGGATGTGACCGCCTGAACCGCTCCGAGAAAAGCGACGCCAAAGGAGGATAGAGAAGCATTATAGACGCAACGGAAATGAAAGAGAGTTGAAAACCGGCATCGTAAAGGCTCAACGGATTGGCAACGAGCATGACGATGGCCGTGAAGGCAAGGACATTGAGCGACATGCGGTCACGCCCTCCAAGGCCGACAATGGAATATACAGTTATCATCACTGCCGCACGGACAACGGACAGCGGCATGCCGACAAGGAATACATAAGCCCAAACGGAGACTATTATGAACAGCTCGCGCAGTAACGACGGCCGGCGGCGGAGTGTAAACAAGGATATGATGATGTATATGATGCTGAGATGCATGCCGGACAAGGCAAGCGTATGGGACACTCCTGATGAAGAATAGGCTCCTTTTGTCTCTGCAGTAAGCTCTGCCTTGTGCCCGAGTGTCATCGCTGCAGTCACGGCAAACACCTGACCGCTCAACCCTACATCACGATACGCCTCTATCAGCTTATGCCGATAGTAAAGTCCGGCCAAAGCTATACGCTGAAAAAGTGACAGGTCAAGCAAGCTGACACGTGCAGGTCTCCAGTCTTCATGCCACACAAAGCACTGAGCGGCAATGCCATGGACCTTCAGATACATGGCATAATCAAAGTTTGAATCGGAAGGTTTACCGGATGATTTACCGGCAAGACTGCCGGGTGCGGTCAGACGGGAACGGAAGCGGATGCCGCTGTTAACCGTTAATCCTCGATAGCGCCCCTCGACGGTATCCCTGAAAAGAGAAACGCGCACCTTCTCGCCACACAGACGGCCGGAAGTGATGATGGCATCGAAACGCACGACCTTGCCATGCTCCACAGGCTCACCGGCCACTACGGCCTCATAATCATCCGCTGCACCGGACAGCGGAACCGACGAGTTCTGCTCAGACAGGCACATGGCAGAGCAACCGAAGAAGAATACAGAGGCAAGAAGGGTCCACGTTTGGAAAACCGGATGATTGAAAGACGGCAGACTGATAAGAACAGACAGGCAAAGGAAAACGCACCACACGAATACACCGACAGATGAAAAAAAGAAGTGCGCCGTCATCATGCCGAGCACAAGAGCAATGACAAAGGGAACAAGCGGATATAAGGAGAACAGGGCTACGTCTTTCATATATAAAAGAAAAGAGCCGGATGAGTTCGTCATCCGGCTCCCGTCTGTCAGTTATTTCAAGATATTATAAAATAAATCCTGTCGTATATGTAGCTGAACACACCGAAGACAACTATACCGAATGTACAGATGCCCAAGGCCAGCTTACAGCATGTAGGAACCACAATTGGCTGTGCCAGATACTCGGGGATATCGTCTTCTGGAGTGATATACATTGCCTTGACTATCAGCAGGTAGTAATAGAGACTCACTACCGTGTTTATCAAGGCAACGAACAGCACGACATAAGCGAGCAACTCACCATGACGCGCTGCCGCCATGAAGACGAAGAACTTGCTGAACATTCCGGCAAACGGAGGTATTCCGGCAAGCGAGAACAGCGCAAGCGTCATAAGGAAAGCCAGCTTAGGATTCTTCTTGTAGAACCCGTTGTAACGGCTGATATATGTGCTCTTATAGCGCTGCTCGACAATGCTGATGACGGCAAACACGCTCAGGTTGGCCACCACATAGACGAGTATGTAATATATCAGCGAAGCCATGCTCAGATAGTTAACACCGAGTATGGCAAGCATTATATAACCTGCCTGAGATATGGAACTGAAAGCCATAAAGCGCTTCAGCTCTCTCTGACGTATGGCAAAGAGGTTGGCAACCGTTATGCTCAGTACGATGGTTATATAAAGCAGATAGTTCCAATACTCAATCAAATTGCCGAACACCTTGGTCAGGATTACCATTAGCGTGAATGCAGCCGCACCTTTCGAGACAACACTCAGATAACCGGTGACCGGAGTCGGCGCACCCTGATATGAATCAGCCGTCCAGAAATGGAAAGGCACGAGAGAAATCTTGAAGGCAAGGCCGCTGAAGAAGAACACCAGTCCCATTATTGTCAACGGAGACACCTGGATTGCCGCAGCCACATCTTCGAAATAGAGAGTGCCGACAGCACCATAGATGAACGATATGCCATAGAGCATCACACCGCTCGAGAATGTAGCCATGAGGATGAACTTGGCCGCACCCTCAGCAGACTCCCTGCTCTTCTTGTCGAATGCCACAAGGCATGCCATAGGCACGGAAGCCATCTCCAATCCGAGGAAGAAGAGAAGGAAATGTCCTGAAGACATCATTATGTACATACCGAGAAGAGTCGATATGATGAGCTCGTAAAACTCACCCTCACGCTTTATCACAGAGTCACGGCGGAGCCACGGCTGGGCCATCATCACGACAATGGCAGAACCAGCCGTAAGGATAGCCTTCATGAGATTTGCCGCATCGGTGGCATTATAAAGCCCGCCGAAAGCCTTTCCGGGAATTGTTGAGAAACAAGCCCAGCACTGAACAACAAGGAGGGATGCCGTAAGATAATAGAATGCATTGTAACGCTTGCCTTCATCATCGAGCATCATGTCTGCGATAAACACCACAATCAGCATGAACGTCAGTGTGATTTCAGGCACCATACATATAAATTGACTGTAATCCATTTTCCCTAACGATTTTAGAAGTTAATTGCATTTAAAACAGGAGCGACTCCGTCGCTGATCACATTGCTGACCCACAAAGGCATGGAACCAAGGCCTGCCACGCAGAAAATGAGGCAGCATACAGATAACCGCTCATCCCATGTGGCATCGGTAAGCTCAAGGTAATGTGGATTTGTCACCTTGCCGAACAATATCATGCCGACGGTACGCAAGATGTAGACTGCCGTGACTACTATCGACATACATGCAATGACAGTTGCCACACGATGGAACATGTCTGCATTCTCGAATGAACCGACAAAGATTGTCATCTCGGCAGCAAAGCCGGAGAATCCCGGAAGACCGAGGTTTGCAAGACCGGCAATGACATAACCGACACTGAGGAAAGGCATTATCTTCATCAGACCGCCGAGCTTATGTATGTCACGGGTATGGGTACGCCCGTAAATCATACCGATAAGGGCGAAGAACAATGCTGTCATAAGACCGTGTGAGAGCATCTGGAGTATAGCTCCGGTGCAAGCAGTCTTTGTCATCATGAGCAGTGCGAAGAGCACAAGACCGCAGTGAGACACCGAAGAATAGGCATTGATGTATTTCAGGTCTGTCTGCACGCAGGCCGACAACGCTCCATACACAACGGAGATGGTCGTAAGAATGAGGAACACCCAAGCCAATTCCTTAGCGGCATCGGGCAACAGGTACATTGCTATGCGGAAGCATCCGTAACCTCCAAGCTTCATCAACACTCCGGCATGGAGCATCGACACTGCCGTAGGCGCAGAGGCATGACCATCGGGAGACCACGTATGGAAAGGGAAAAGAGCACCAAGCACACCGAAACCGATGAAGATGAACGGGAAGAAAATCTTTTGTATCTCCACTGGGATGTTGTGCATTGCGGCTATCTCGGTTATTTCCATTGTTTTTCCGCCGCTGAAGTAGAATATGCCAAGGATTCCGATGATGAGCAACGCCGAGCCTCCCATCAGCATGAGAGTCAGCTTCATTGCCGCATACTCCTTGTTACCGCTTCCCCACACACCGATAAGAAGATACATAGGGATAAGGGCCACCTCATAGAACATGAACATGGTGAACAGGTCCATACTGATGAAGAATCCGTAAACACCGGTAGAAAGCAGGGTGAACCAAAGGAAATAGTCCTTTGTCATAGGCTTCAGCTGCCATGATGCGAACGTTCCGGTAAAGACGATTATACTCGAAAGAAGAAGCATCACGACAGAGATACCGTCTACACCGACGGCATAATAGATATGGAGAGGTTCAAACCATGGCCTGCTGAAGGTAAAAAGCATGGGAGAAGTATCGCCTCCCTGACGCGCCTGAATAAAAGCAACTGTCAGCCATACGGACAGTACAAGCAAACAGGTCGAGCCGGCCACCATCACGCCACGTACCTGATTGAGGTTGCGCGCAATCCAAAGACCGAGCAACATCAGGACGGGAATTACTACGAATAGACTTAATATACTCATCTTTTATTTTTATATGCAAAGTAATACTAATGTTAATGCGACAGTTCCCGTGAGGAACCAAACTGCATACTGGCGCACATCACCGCTCTGCCACGGACGGATGGACTCACCGGCGGCATTCGCGCCCCAAGCCATGAAATCGAACGTTCCGTCTATCACATGACGGTCGAACCATGCTATCGGTGTGCTCACACAACGGAATATTATCTTATGTGTGATAAACATCCATACCTCATCCATGTAGAAACGCTTGTAAGCAGCACGATGAAGTTTCGGGAAGCGCTTATAAAGCATATCGGCAACAGGCTGCTTCTCACCTATATATATATATGTGGCAAGAGTAATGCTGAGGATAGCGATGATTGTGCTCGTTGCAGCCACCTGTGTATCGAAATGGATGGTATACTCTGCACCGGATGCCGTAACGAAACTGCCGAAGCTGCCACCCCACCCTGCAAAACCGGCTATAGTGGTGTATACACCTACACCGACGGTGATGACACAGAGAATGATGAGCGGAATGGTCATATTAAGCGGAGCCTCGTGCGGAGTGTGATGTGCATGGAGCTCCTTATTCTCCGTTCCCCAGAATATTCCGTAGTAAAGACGGAACATATAGAAAGCCGTCATGGCTGCCACTCCAGTCATTATCCAGCCAACAACAGGGCTGTATGCGAAGCATGCCGTGATGATTTCGTCCTTAGAGCTGAAGCCCGAGAAGAACGGTATACCGGCAATGGCAAGGCATGAGATAAGGAAAGTGATATGCGTTATGGGCATATACTTGCGGAGTCCGCCCATGGTCGACATTTCATTTGAATGAACGGCATGGATGATGCATCCGGCTCCAAGGAACAGACAGGCCTTGAACATGGCATGTGTGAACAGGTGGAACATCGATGCCATATAGCCAAGCTGTGCATGATCGTCAAGCACTGCACCATGATGGCCGGGCATGCATACGCCGAGAGAAACCATCATGAAGGCAATCTGAGATATTGTCGAGAAAGCAAGCACACGCTTGATATCACTCTGTGCACAGGCCACAGCTGCTGCATAGAATGCAGTAAACACACCTACCCATACCACGATGCTCATCTGTCCGGGGGCATATTCAATCCACAACGGGAACAGGCGTGCAATCTGGAACACACCGGCAACGACCATCGTTGCTGCATGGATAAGGGCGCTGACAGGTGTCGGTCCCTCCATGGCATCGGGCAGCCAGATGTGCAGCGGGAACATGGCACTCTTACCGGCACCTCCGATGAACATCAGGACCAGAGCCGTGGGCAGGATAAAGCCTCCGGCAGCAACGGCCTTCATCACGTCAGCAGGAATAAACGGTGCTGCGCCGTTGCCCATCACGATATCTCCGGCAAAGGAGAAACTGAATGAACCGGTGTAGTAACCGAAGAGCAAAATACCGATAAGGAAGAACATATCGGCAAAACGTGTGACGATAAATGCCTTCTTTGATGCCGACACAGCTGCCTGCAACGGATAGTAGAAACCGATAAGCAGGTAAGAGCTTACGCCCACAAGCTCCCAGAACAGATACATCTGGAAAATATTGGTAGCCACAACCAGTCCGAGCATTGACATGGTGAAGAGGCTGAGGAATGCGTAATAACGCTGGAAGCCCTTTTCGCCATGCATATATCCGAACGAATAGATATGCACCATGAGGCTGACGGTTGAAATAACGATAAGCATCATCACCGAAATCGGATCGAGCAGGATACCGAGGTTGAAGTTCAGCTGTCCAAGCGGCAACCATGTAAAGTTATAGGGCACCAATGTGGCAAACGTGCCGTCGGTACCACGGTCTGCCGTGAAATAGCAGAACGCCGTATAATATGACAGCAGTGTGACAATGCCCAATGACACAGTACCGATGAGTCCGGCCGTCTTATGTGACAACTTCATGCCTGCAAGTCCGAGCACGAGGAACGACAACAGAGGCAGAAGAAGTATTAAAAATACATAACTATAATCCATAAGTCACATTAATATTTCATGTTTTTGATATTGTCCACCGTATCACTGCTGAAGTTCCGGTAAACATTAATTATTATAGCGATAGCTACCGCACTCTCCGCTGCACTGACTCCAATGGAGAACAAGGTCATGAAAAAGCCCTCGAACTGTCCCGGAAAGAGAAGTCTGTTGAACGCTGCAAAGTTGATATCGACCGCATTGAGGATAAGTTCAACGGATATGAGCATAGCTATCAGATTGCGGCGTGTTACAAAACCGAACACACCGATAAAGAACAAAAGTGCGCTGAGCACGAAATAATATTCTACTGTTACCATATGTCTTCCTCCTCTTCTTCGTTAGACAACTTCCTTGAAACCACAATACCTCCGATAATACATGCGAGCAGAAATATCGAGATAAACTCGAACGGAAGTACATACTGATACTTATCGCTGCCGAGCAGAGACTCTCCGATGACCTTCATAGGCACCTCACCGGCAGATGCATCGCAAGCTACGGTGATAAGTTCGCTCTTCAGCAGTATCAGAGATACCAGAGCAAAGCCCACGAGAGACAAGGCGGCACCCGATAAGATGCGGCTGCCCTTCATCTTCTCAACCAGTCCCTGAAGCGCACGCTTGCTCACAAGCTGTATGGCAAAGACGTATATCATTGTCACACCACCTGCATAGATGCTTATCTGTGCCGCACCAAGGTAAGTATAGTCAAGCAGGAAATAAAGTCCTGCCACTCCAAAGAGAACGAACAGCATGAATGTGGCTGCTCTCATTATCCTTTTCGTTGCCACGCACATCACGGCGGAGCCTATGATGACGACAGCAAGAATTATAAACATTATTAAATTAGCCATATCTTCATTCTCCTATCACTTTTTAGTATTCCACGTTCCAACCTCCGGCTGGTTACCGCCGTCTATGATGTTGGGCAACGAAGGCTTATACTCCACTTCCTTGTCCAGATGCAGCACCAACGACTCGCGTCCGAATGTTGAATTCTCAAAATCATTTGTAAACTTGATAGCATCCTGCGGACACACATTCACACACAACTGGCAGAACATGCATTCACCCATGTCGTACTGATAGTCGACGAGCACGCGCTTCTTCTTGCCGTCCTCCATCTCCTTCATCTCCGACTTTATCGTGATTGTGCCGTTAGGGCATGCCTTTTCACAGAGTGTGCAGGCGATGCACTTGTGGTTGCCTTCTGCATCATGCGGCATGACAAGACGTCCGCGGTGACGTGCGGATACATACAGCGTGGTCTTACGGTTCTCCGGATACTGCTCGGTCACTTTGGGAATGAAATACTCCTTCCAAGTGACTTTCATTCCGGTAAGCAATGACTTCACACCACTCACCGCCTCTGAAATATAATACTTAAAATCTTCCATTTCTTACTACTTAAAAATACAATCCCAAAGCTACTACGACTGTCATCAGTACCAGATTCAGCAGAGACAGCGGCATAAGATATTTCCATTCGAGCTTAAGTATCTGGTCGATGCGCAGGCGTGGGAACGACCAGCGTATCCACAGCAGCACCCAAACGATGGCGAATGTCTTGCCGAGGAACCAAACGATACCGGGGATATAGTCCATCACGGCATCGACACCGGATACACCTATATGCAGCGGCATCCATCCGCCGAGGAACACCGTCGTGGCGATTCCTGCAATGACGAACATGTTAAGATACTCGGCCAGATAGAAGAAGCCGAATCCCATGCCTGAATACTCCGTGTGATAACCGGCCGTAAGTTCGCTCTCGGCCTCAGCGAGGTCGAACGGGCCACGGTTTGCCTCGGCATTACCGGCAACGAGGAACACAAGGAAAGCGATGATGGCAGGGATATGTCCCTGGAACACGAGCCATCCAAAAGGACCGCCCTGAGCCTCTACAATACCGCTCATCTGCATCGTACCTGTCAGCACCACGGCCGTGATGAGACAGAGACAGAGAGACATCTCATAGGAAATCATCTGCACCGCACCACGCATGGCCGACACCACGCTGTACTTGTTGTTCGAGCCCCATCCGGCAAGGAAGATGCCGACGACACCTATACTGGATATCGCCGTGAGCAGGAATATACCTACATTAAAGTCGAGGATGCCTGCACCCTTATTCCAAGGCAGGAACGAGAACGTTCCGACCGAAGCAATAAGCACAAGGAACGGAGCAACGAGATAAAGCACCTTATCTGCCTTATCGACAAAGAAAATCTCTTTCTGGAGCATCTTCAGCACGTCTGCAAACACCTGAAATACGCCCCAGGGGCCGACACGCATCGGGCCGAGACGGCACTGGAAATAAGCACAGACCTTGCGCTCCATGAATATCAGCACGATGGCAAGCATGGCATAAGCTGCAAGAATCAGCACGCCGACAAGCACGCACTCGATAAGTATAGACAGCAGATCGCCCAACCCGAGGGTGTTGCGCAGCAGACTGTCAAACCAAGTTGTTACTATACTAAAATCAAACATAACTTATTATCTGTCTATATCCGGAATTACATAATCTAATGTTGCGCCTACAGAGATGAGGTCGGCAATCTTCTCGCCACGCAGAATCTCATCCATGGCCGATACGAGCGGTAAGCCCATCGGGCGGAACTTCAGACGATACGGGCTCTTGTCTCCTCTTGAGTCAAGATATACGCCAATCTCGCCACGGCTTCCCTCGCATGATGTGTACCACTGTCCCTCCGGAACACGGATTATAGGCTTCTGCTTGATATAGAAGTCACCGGCCGGAATGTTGTCGATGAGCTGCTCGATGATACGGATGCTCTGCTCCATCTCTTTCATACGGACCATGTATCTGCTGTAGCAGTCGCCGAATGAGCTGGTTATCTCATCAAACTCTACCTTGTCGTACATGGCGTAAGGATGGTTCTTGCGCACGTCGTTGTTCCATCCTGCGGCACGTCCTGTACCTCCGGTACATCCGTAGCTTATGGCATCCTCCTTGAACAGGCGTCCCACCCGGATGAACCGGTTTCTCAAGATGACGTTTCCGGTGAATATCTCATGATATTCCTCAAACTTAGGCTTCAGATAAGCACACAGCTTCTTGACATTCTGCACGAAGTTCGGGTCTATGTCTGCCTGACATCCGCCAATCCTGTAATAGTTCTGGATAAGACGGCCGCCTGTCGTTTCCTCCATAACGTTCAGCACCTGCTCACGCTCACGCATGCCATATATGAATGCCGTGAGTGCGCCAAGGTCCTGTGCGCAGCAGCTGTAGAACAGCAAATGGCTGTCGATACGCTGCAACTCGTCCATTATCGTACGGATATACTTGATGCGGTCCGTCAGTTCCACGCCCATAGCCTCCTCTATCACCGAGCAGAGAGCATGGCGGTTCATCATCGCACTCAGATAGTCCATACGGTCTGTCAGGGCCAGAGTCTGCGGATAGGTGTAGCTCTCGCACATCTTCTCTATTCCGCGGTGTATGTATCCGCAGTGCGGATATATCTTCTTTATGGTCTCTCCCTCAAGCACTGTCTGCAAGCGGAGCACTCCATGCGTGGCCGGGTGCTGCGGACCGATGTTGATAACATAGTCGTCGGAAGAGAACAGCGGACGCTTCTTCTCCACGATCCTGCCGTTATTGTCAAGGCTATACTCAACCGTATAGTCAGGCTCCGGGTCGTCAGTCAGTACATACGAGTTGTTTTCCGGACTCATGTCATAGTCCTTGCGGAACGGATATCCCTTGAAGTCGGAACGCAGATAAAGCCTGCGCATATCCTTATGCCCGATGAACTTTATTCCGAAGAAATCATAAACCTCACGCTCGAGCAGTTCGGCTGCCATCCACAGGCGGCAAACCGAGGGTATATACGGCTCGTTGCGGTCTGCGTTTACAGCCTTGACACTGATGCGCTCATGTGTAATGGTGTTCTCAAGAATATATATACATCCGAGTCCTTCCTCGCCGAAGTCTTCTCCAACTATCGTCACAAGGAAGTCAAAACCCTTCTCTTTCTTCAGTTTCGCCATCTCCTCGGCAAAAACATTCAGTTCGAATTGTATGTGTTCTAATTTCATCTTTGTCTTCCTCTCCTTTTAGTCGTTATTGGATTCTTCAGGCACACCGGCCACAACAAGCGGTTTCTTCTCCTTGTGGTTGCGGCCGCCGAAGAACTTTTCAATCTTCACCTTACGCTGCAGCTGCATCATTCCGTAAAGTATCGCCTCCGGACGCGGGGGGCAACCGGGTACGAACACATCCACAGGGACAATCTCCTCGATGCCCTTCACCACATGATAGCTGCTCTTGAACGGGCCTCCGGATATGGCGCATCCGCCGACGGCAACCACATATTTCGGCTCTGCCATCTCATCGTAAAGACGCTTCAGCACCGGAGCCATCTTGTGCGTGATTGTTCCGGCACACATTATCAGGTCTGCCTGACGCGGAGAGTTACGCGTAACCTCGAATCCGAAGCGGGCAAAGTCGTAGCGGGCGCATCCCACGGCCATGAACTCGATACCGCAGCAGCTCGTTGCAAAGGTCAGCGACCAGAGAGAGTTGCTGCGTCCCCAGTTGATAGCCTGGTCAAGCGAGCCAACGAACACATCCACCCCACCCTCGTGGAGTTCCTCTATAATTTTCTCAAGGTTCTCATTGTCCTTAAACTCAGAGTAAGGGATACTCTTGATATGCGGCTTTCTTACTTCCATTCCAACGCTCCTTTCCGCCAGGCGTATGCCAAGCCAAATACAAGTACCAAAAGGAAAAAGCCGATGCTGCACAGCGCCAACGCACCGAATTCCTTAACCACTACTGCCCATGGATACAGGAAGACTGTCTCCACATCGAACATCAGAAAAAGAATCGCAAACAGGTAGTACCCCACATGAACAGGTATCCAAGACGATCCGCGCGTGGGAATACCACACTCGAAAGGCTCTCCTTTTACCTTATTATATGTGCGCGGTCCGATGAGCTTTGCCATCACATAAGCCGCAGCCACCAGTACGATAGCCGTCATAATGACGGTAAGTAACAAGATAAAATACATAAAATATTATAATATTACAAATTTGTACGCTGTTAAAAGCGGTGCAAAGGTAATAAAATAATTGCAAAGAGTATTATTAAAAGTAAAAAAATATGGAATCGCATTGTTATTTGCTTTTTTAAGCCATTTTAGCACCGGATACTTTTGCTGTAAATGGATTTAAATGTATCTTTGCATAATAGCAACTTATATATTCACACATAAATAATGTATGGAACAACTCATTGAAATACCAAAGACACAAGTCGTCTTAGCCTTTGTTGCCACCTGCATAGAGTCTACAGCCAGGCTGCTCAACGTGAGTTATAAAGAGGTGTACCAAAGAATGAAACGTGTGGGATTGATAGAGAACTACATTATCCCGCACTATGAGTTGCTGCATAGTGAAAGCAGGGAAAACATTGCCGCCGGCATGGTTGAATGTCTTAAGAACTGGGAGGCAAGACCATCATGAAAACGATAACAGTGTATCATGGCGGCACGGAGCCTGTAATGCATCCTGTATGCAAATATGGAAGGGCCAACCTCGACTTCGGCTGCGGCTTCTATATCACAGACATACGCCGGCAAGCAGAGTCATGGGCAGCCATAACAGCCAGCCGTAGGAACCAAAGACCCTTGCTCAACATATACCGATTGGATAAGGAAGCCGTCTTAAAAGAAGCATGTTGTAAGATTTTCAAGGCGTATGACATTGAGTGGCTTGAATTCATCGTTGCAAGCAGGCAAGGGCATAATGTCGCAGAAAGATACGACTATATAGAAGGCGGAATTGCCGACGACCGCGTCATAGACACCGTCAATCTCTACATGACCGGACTAATGGATATCAACACGGCCTTAACGCGTTTATCAATGCACAGTCCGAACAATCAGATATGCATCCTCAACCAAGACATTGCAGACAAATATCTCGTATATTATGAAACAGAACAGCTATGATGATCCTATTAAATCACCGGTAATACAGGAGATAATAATGAGCAACCGCATTGCCGCAATATCCATGGAACTGTCAAAACGGTTGAACATAGCTCCGCTGAAAGCCTTACAGATGTTCTATGAAAGCCAGACATGTGCCGATCTGCACGACAAGCGCACAGGCCTATACCTATACAGCGACCTTTATGTTGCCGATGAGTTTATGAGAGGTAAAGACCACTGAGCCGTTACAATTGGTGTCCCGAAAATATACCAAAAGTGCAAAAAAGCCGCTATATATCTTGCATTCCGCAGCAAAATATATTATCTTTGCAATATCATGGAAAACAAGTTTGATTTTAAGAAGATTGGCCCGGGCTGCCTGTTTTGCTTCAATGCCGAATGCCCGAAGAGAGAAGAGTGCATATATTATTCCGTCAGCAAGCACATCCCGGATGGGATGAACATAGGCACGGCCGTGCTGCCGTCTGCCTGCCGCGGCAAGGAATGCAAGTATTTCAAGAAGAAGGAGATGGTGGAATATGCCTACGGCTTCGAGCACATCTATGAAAATGTGCTGCGCAAGCACTACACCGGGATGCGCAAGCAACTTACCGCCTACCTCGGCAACAACGGCATGTACTACAGTTACAAGCACGGCAAGCGCGGACTGACGCCCGAACAGCAGCAATACATCCGCAAGATGTTTGCCGGCTACGGCTATCCGGAAGACGTTGTCTTCGACAGATACGAGCAGCAATACGCTTTCTGACGAAGAGATTGGACAACATTCAAGCAATAAGAACAAGGTGTATCCTAAGTTGGCAACCAACTGCGGATGCACCTTGTTCTTGTTTATAAGCGTTATTCTGTTTTCAGAATATAATCAAATCATTTCTTTACCATACCACCCCATTTACTTGAAATAAGGGAAATATCCTCCTTTATCTTATCAAGTTCCGGATATTTCTGCTTTTCATCAAATGTCTGTAACAATATCTGATATTCAAAAGAGTTTCCACAAAGAGCCCGTCCTATTTTCTCCACCAAGTCGTACACCGCATGCCCTTGCATGTAAAGATATGCAGTTTGCCCGTCAAGCCCTTTCTGAAGCATGGCTGTCCTGAATCCATTAATTTCATCGTCAGTATTATCATCACTGGCTGGAATATCAAACAATCCTGTAAGATTCTGTTTCAAAGCAGATATTATCTTCTCTCCGTTGTCTTTCAACATTTCCAAACTGTTGGGCTGTATCTTTGAAATAGCCGTACATATACTATTCAATGTCGGCCTCCGCTTACCTTTATGCTTTGCCATCAGCAGGAGAATGAGCGGTTCATAAAGGGCCGTGTTCAGCTTTTTGAAAAATTATATGAAGTCAAAACATATTGCAGCACCGCAGCCATGTTTATCCCACATTTCTTTAAGGGGTTCTTTCCTGCAATAATGGTTCTCCCATGAATATGTGTAAGTCTGCAAAATAAACCTTTCAGCGCTAAGATCTCCCCTGTCTAACAGATAGTCAAAATCACTGTCTATGCACAATATATATTGTGGTCCGGCCACATCAGTATTCTTTAATATATATGATTTCCCGGTTATCTTCTTTCCGCTACGTTCCACACACGGCACGAATTTCACTTTGAGACCTTTGACATGCGGGCTCAGTACTTTCTCCCAAAAAGGTATATCCTCCCCGTCCTCTACACGGAAATATATGTCGAACCTGGCAAGAACGGGACTGTTGGCCTCATACCGCGATATTGCGTCAAAAAATCTCTGCTTACTTGCCTGTCCCATTGTCCATCGGCTTTATCAGATCCTCTATAAAAACGATGTTATCCCGCCAGCCGTCAAGGAATATGCTCGGCGAATGTGTCGATATTATGATCTGGCATTGAGGATTCAACTGTCTCAATGTGCGCAGTAGTTTTTCCTGCCAAGTTATGTGAAGAGACAGTTCCGGCTCGTCCATCAGCAACACAGCAGGTTTCTCATCCATCAGAAATACATTCAGAAGAATAAGCAGCATCTGCTTTTCTCCTGCCGAAAGCCCGCTCAACTGTATCACGTCACCGGTCTTCGTGTTAAAGATCGGCATGTTGTTCGATTTGTCTATGTCGATTTTCTTACCCGTTTCCGAAAAGAAACCGTTTACCATCTTAAAGAAATCTGCGACCCGCTTGTTCACCCTTTTCGTTTCCTCCGGATAATTGACAGGTATCAGTCTATAATTCGTAAGCGACGTACGGTCAGGATTCTGCATGACAACAGCAAGCAACTTGTCAAGCAACGGGCTCCTTGCCGATTTCTTCTTTCCGTCTGCCGGCACGTCAAAAGACTGGATATAAGTCAACGGACTATCCAAGTCATTACCCTTCACGGTCTTATAAAGATTACTTTTCCTTTTGTTGGTGTAATGGTTATTGATGGCATCTATCAAAGTTGTCTTACCCACGCCGTTTATACCTACGACGATATTGACATCTTCTTTGATCTCATTCCAAACCAAATCACACCGGCCCCACAATCCCTTTATTTCGAAGGTCTCTATATATTTACTCATAATCACTCTTGCTTATACGTGTCTTGATATTCAATAACGCCCCCGGAAATGACCGGATTACATGTCAGCAAAGATATATAATTAATTTCAATACGCCAAACATAAGGCGTAAAAAAGCGCTTGACGACGGATTGCCGTCAAGCCACAGATTGACTGGAAGCAAGCGCCGGAGTTGTTACCTGCCGCGCGTCGCAGTGTTACGCGTGGCAGGTAACGGTGTGACGTGCGGCACGTCACAGTGTTACGAGCGGCACGTCACAGTGTTACGAGCGGCAGGTAACAATGCTACGAGCCGATCGTAACAAATCCCAAAATAATCAAGGGACAACCAAAAGATTATCAAAAGACAGTCCAAGGATTACCAAAAGACAGTTCGAGGATTACCAAGAGACATCCTAAAAACTGCCAAGAGACATCCCGAGAATAATCAAATTAAGGCTCTTCTACCCCAGAACCTTCTTCTTCAGCCAACTGCGCACGGGCAGGTCGTAAAGGCGGAAGGAGGCGTAGGCCACGCCGATGGCCAGCAGGAAAAAGCTGACGGCAACGGCTACATGCGTAGACACCGGAAGGTCGGCATGGGCGGAAGCCCACGACATCTGCACGTAGATGAAGGGATAGTGGGTCACATAGAGCGGATAGGATATCTCGCCGAGGAAGCGGCACACGGCTCCGCCTCTCTTCCCGGTAGCCTTGCTGCCGGCTCCCACGGCTATTATGACGGGGAAGACCAGCAGGATGACCACGGCCTCGTAGGTTCCGTTCATCCAGTAGCAGGCCTCGTCAGAGCCACCGACACGGGGCATGACGAGCAAGACGACGATTATCAAGGCGCACCACGCGAATCCGCCCTTGACACTGAACCGTCCAAGGTCGAGCGTCTTCGCCCCGCCGTCGGCACCGGTGAACATCCGCGAGAGCAGCAGGCCGCAGAAGAACGGGTAGAAGAGGCGCGTCACGGCGATGAGCAGGTGCTCCGGGTCAAGGCTCCAGCCGCCTATGACGGTGTATGCGGCATGGCTGCGCAGGGCCAGCAGGCCGAAGACGTCGATGTTGAGGCACAGCATGACGGTGAGCGCCGCCGAGAATATGACGAAAACAGTAAGCACCGCGCGGGAGAAGCGGCGTATCACAAGGGCATAGAGCACGTTGGCTATATACTCCCACATCAGCGACCACTGGGCGTTGTTCAGCGGGTGCATCTCTCCCCACCCGCGTATGTCGAACGCTTTGGGCGCGGGAATGAGCGTGAATCCCCACAGGCATATCACGGCCAGCAGCCACCACGGAGTGTCAAGGACAGCCTCCCACCCGGGAAGTCACCCTCGAAATAAAACAGCATCGCACCGAACAGCGTGCCGAACATAAGCATCGGGTGCAGCCTGACGAGGCGTCGCTTGAAAAACAGGCCAGTAGTCATCCTTCCCCAACGGTCGTCATAGGCATACCCGATGACGAAACCGGACAGCATGTAGAAGAAGTCGACGGCTAAATAGCCATGGTTCAGGGGCTGTATCACCGGCTGACCTTCGAAATAAGTCTCAATAAGATGAAAGGCCACGACAATCATTGCGGCCACGCCGCGGAGCCCGTCGAGAATCTCGTAGCGCGGCTTTGAAGAGAGAGGGGATGTCTGCTGCATAATGCTTTTTGGCTGCAAATTTAGTATTTATTATTGAATATCTTGCCGGTCGGCTATATATTTTCATATTATCCTCACCTCACTGCAAACCATGATATGCCACGAGCCCTGCCATGGGGCTGCGTTCTATGCGGCCGATGGCGAATCCTTCGGCGCGGGCGGCTTCCGACAGCTCGGCGGAGAAATAGTGCGCGATGCTGCCCACGGCATTCACGGGCAGGTCGGGACGGCCGTACTGACTGACGTTGCGGCGGAAGAAGGCGCGGAAATTGTCTGTTACGAGGGTGCGCACGGCAGGCACAGACAGATGACTGTGGATGAACGGGGCGAGCGAGGCGAGGAAACGGTTGGCCAACGGGGCGCGGTATACGCGGTCTATGACATCGGCCATGGTCATGCCGGTATGGCTATGGAATGCCTCGCGGAGCGTCTCGGTGGCGCTTTGGCCGCAGCTGCCGCCGTCGCCGGGCAGGCCCTTGAAGAGCGCGTTGATGAAGATGCGGCCCAGCACGGCGCCGCTTCCCTCGTCGCCGAGGATGTAGCCGAGCGGCGGGGTGTTCATCACGATGCGGCTGCCGTCGTACAGGCACGAGTTCGCCCCCGTGCCGAGGATGCAGGCAATGCCCTCCCCTGCCCCGCAGAGGGCGCGCGCAGCCCCGAGCAGGTCGCCGCCGATCTCTATCCTGCGGCAACCGGTGAACGCGCTGCCGAGCACCCCCTGCATCGCGGGGATGCACTCCTCGCGGCATCCGCTGCCGTAGAAGAATATGGCGCTGACGTCCCGGCCGGCAAGCGCGGGCAGGAGCTCGCCCTGCACTATGGCGCTTATCTGCTGCTCACTCTGATGGAACGGGTTTATACCTTGTGTGGAAACATTTGCCGCCACCGTCCCGTTTTCAGACAGGCACCAGTCTGTCTTCGTGCTTCCGCTATCTGCTATGAGTATCATCCGGTTCTTTTCTGCTCGTTAAAACAATGCGCGGCCGCGCCCTGCGGTCCGTTTATGAGGTGCAAATATAGGCATTTAAACGGGCTTTACGGAACTGCCGGGAGTTAAAAGAAGTTATAGCGAGGCAGAAAGGAGCGCAGGAAGAGAAGCATCCGGGATTCAATGACGGTGCAGCGGGCAGCTCCCGGCGATGCAAGGGGTAGCCCGTGACGGTGCAACGGAGGCCTTCTGACGGTGTAACGGAGTGCGTTTAACGGTGCGATCGGCTGCCCGTCATGGTATCCTGCCTGCTTTAAAAAGTGTTTGTGCCAGCTATCAAAAGTGTTTTTGAGAGCTAAGCCAAGCGTGTTTGAGAGCTGGCAAAAACGAAAGCAGAAACAGGCAAAATACACACCGCTTTACAAATTTATCGTGAAAGATTGGTCCGTTACATGATTTTTGCTTAATTTTGCAATGACAAATATTTGTTTTATCCAAAGTATGAGAAATACATTCATCGCCGGTCCCTGCGTGATAGAATCGGCAGAACTTTTAGACACCGTCGCCCGCGAACTGGTAAGAATCAACCGGCTCTTGGGCACAGACATAATATTCAAAGCCTCCTTCGACAAGGCCAACCGCACTTCAGTAAGCTCTTTCCGCGGTCCGGGCCTGGAGAAGGGCCTCGCCATGCTGGCCGACATCAAGAGCCGCCACGGCCTCTGCATTCTTACGGACATACACGAGAGCTGGCAGGCTGCCCCCGTGGCCGAGGTTGCCGACGTGATACAGATACCCGCCTTCCTCTGCCGGCAGACCGACCTGCTCGTAGCCGCTGCGCGCACGGGCCGCACGGTGAACATCAAGAAGGCGCAGTTTCTCAGCGGAGCGGACATGCGCTACCCCGTAGAGAAGGCCCGCGACGCCGGAGCCGGCGAGGTGTGGCTCACCGAGCGTGGCAACAGCTTCGGCTATAACAACCTTGTGGTCGACTTCCGCAACATCGACGACATGCTCGGCATCGTGCCAACGGTGATAATGGACTGCACACACAGCGTGCAACGGCCGGGCGGAGCCGGCGGAAAGACGGGCGGCGACAGGCGCTTCGTGCCGCAGATGGCACTGGCGGCCAAGGCGTTCGGAGCCACGGGATACTTCTTCGAGGTGCACCCCGACCCCGACCGCGGACTGAGCGACGCCGCAAACATGCTCGAGCTCGCCAAGCTCGAGGGACTCGTGAGAAAACTGATATCTGACTAAACGGCAACAACGGACATGACAACAAGAGACTATGCCATACGATGCATAAAGGATGAAGCCGAAGCACTGCTCGACCTCATCCCCAAAATGGACGACAACCTCGACCGCGCCGTCGACCTGATGTTCGGCTGCAAGGGCAAGGTGATAATCACCGGTGTGGGCAAGAGCGGACACATCGGCGCCAAGATAGCTGCCACGCTATCGAGCACGGGCACGCCCTCGTTCTTCATCAACCCGCTCGACGTGTTCCACGGAGACCTCGGTGTGATGACAAAGGACGACGTCGTGCTGGCCATATCAAACTCGGGACAGACCGACGAGCTGCTCAGGTTCATCCCGATGGTGCTGCACATGCAGATTCCAATCATCGGCATGAGCGGCAACCCGGCGTCGCTGCTCGCCAAATACTCCACCTGCCACCTCAACGTGAGCGTGAAGAAAGAGGCCTGCCCGCTGAACCTCGCGCCCACGAGCAGCACCACGGCAATGCTCGCAATGGGCGATGCCCTCGCCGTGGCACTGATGGAGAAGCGAAACTTCCAGCCCAACGACTTCGCTCAGTTCCACCCCGGCGGCGAACTTGGCAAGCGCCTGCTCACCACGGCACAGGACGTGATGCACAAGGACAACATGCCCGTCATCACCCCCGACATGCACCTCGGCGAGGCTATCATCCTCGTCAGCAAGGGAAAACTGGGCTTAGGCGTAGCCGAGAGAGACGGGAAGGTGTGCGGACTGATCACCGATGGCGACATCCGCAGGGCCATGGAGACGTGGCGGGCCGAATTCTTCGACCGCACCGTGGCCGACATCATGACCGAGCACCCCAAGACAGTTATGCCCCAGACAAAGATTTCGGACATACAGAACATCATGAACAGATACAAGATACACTCCGTGCTCGTCGTCGACGGCGACAACAGGCTGCTCGGAGTTGTCGACCACTATTCGTGCATGATATAGGACAATGACAAGGGAAGACATGAAAAGACTGAAACAAGTACTGATAATGATAATGGCGCTGCTGCCGCTGTATGCCGCGGGCGTATACATGTTCAAGACTCTCGATGCGCGCAACGGACTGAACAGCAGCCAGATAAACTGCGTACTCAAGGATTCTCGCGGCTTCGTGTGGCTCGGCACCCCGGCGGGCCTGTACCGCTACGACGGATACACGTTCAGAAACTATCAGTGCAACTCGCAGGACGGTTCCTCACTGCCCGACAGCTACATCTCGAGCATACAGGAATCACTCGACGGCAACCTGTGGATACAGACGCCGTCGGGCATGTGCATCTATCATCCGCAGTCCGACAGCTTCGAGCGCGACATGCGGCAGGTCTTCTCAAAGATGGGATTCAAGGGACAGCCGGACATCGTATACATCGACAAGCACAAGAACATGTGGATGTCGATACCGAAGAAAGGCGTCATGGCATACAACATGCAGCAGCAGCTTCTCTATGAGTTCGGATACACGGACGATGCCCACGGAGTGCCCGAGGGCGACATCTGCTCCATCAGCGAGTGCCACGACGGCGCGGTGATGGTATATACCGACGGCAGGATGGTATGCTGCGACGTGTCGCACCAGCAGCGCACCATCTGGCAAACGAGGCCGGCGGAAGGCGCCAGGAAGCTGAGGTCGGCGTCGCTCAAGGCCTTTGCAGACCAAATGGACAACATCTGGCTCTACGGCCAGGGCACCCTCATGGTGTATAACAAGAACGCCGGCACGTGGGACACGGCCATCGGCGACCGCATCGGGCTGACCGGCACCGACGTGGACCGCACCGTCAACAGCATGGCCGGCGACCGGAACGGAAACATATGGATAGGAACGGACGAGCCGGGACTGATACGCATGAACGTGAACAGCCGCGAGATGGGAACCGTGGTGCCGCGGAGCATCAACGATCCGGACAAGAATGCCGGCGGCATAGGCATACAGAGCGTATACGTGGACGACACGGACCTGCTGTGGGTGGGCACGGAAAAGTCGGGCGTGGCCTTCTGCGGAAACAACATCTACAAGTTCCAGTCTGACCTGTGCGGCGACATCACCGCCATGACACAGGACGCAAGCGGCAAGGTATGGTACGGCACGGGTAACCGGGGAGTAATCGGATACGACGGCCCGCTGGCCGGACGACGGGTCACGGCGATGGCCTATACTCCGGACGGGAGTCTATGGTTCGGCTCGAAACGTGGCGGACTGACACGCGTCAAGGACGGCATGACGACGATATACTCGGCCACAAGAGACAGCATGCACACGCTGGTAAACAACACTATCAACGACCTGTGCACCGACAAGACGGGTAATCTCTGGATTGCCACCAACGGCGGACTGCAGGTCTTCAACCCGCGCACGAAGAGTTTTGCCGCATATACGAGCGAGAACGGCAAGCTGAGCACGAACAACATCACGTCGCTCTTCTACGGAAAGGGCAACAACCTCTTCATCGGCACAAACGAGGGACTCATCATCCAGAACCTCTCCACCAACGACCGGACCACGCTGACGGGTACGTCGAAGGGCCTGGAGAAATTCACCAACAACTATATCACACAGGTAATCGAAGACTCGCGCGGCCTTATATGGATAGGCACGCGCGGCGGCGTGAACGTGCTCGACCTCGAGAGCGACCACCTCGACTTCCTCACCGAGAAGGAGGGACTGGCCAACAACTGTGTGTGCGGACTGACGGAAGACAAGAACCGCAATATCTGGATAACGACGAGCAACGGCATCACCCGCGTCGTAGTGCAGCGAAACCATGAGGAAGGCACGTTCAACTACGGACTATACAACTACAATACGTCGGACGGACTGCAGAGCAACGAGTTCAACCCGGGCGCAATACTCACCAAGGCTGACGGCAACGTGCTGTTCGGCGGACTGAACGGAGTGAACTGGATAAGGCAGCAGGGCAAGGCAGACAACACCTCCCTGCCGCGCGTGATGCTCACGCAGCTGTTCATCGACGATACCGAGATAATGACCGGACACGAATACGACGGACATGTGCCGCTGCCGCAGTCGCTCAACGAGAGCACAAAGATTGAGTTGGCAAACAGCCAGAACACGTTTACAATCAAGTTCGCAGCCGGCAACTACAACCAGAGCGAGCGCCTGATGTTCATGTACTGGCTCGAAGGCAGGGACGACGACTGGAAGAACGGCGATCCCCTGCTGCACGGAGTGACCTTCAACAACCTTGCCAGCGGCAAGTATACGCTTCACGTCAAGGCGATAAGCGCCAACGGAGCGGTCAGCAACCAGGAACGCACCCTCGGCATAACGATACTCCGCCCGTGGTGGATGTCGTGGTGGATGATTCTCCTATATGCCGTCACCGTCATCATCGCGATATATATATGGATAGCCGGAACGAAACAGATTTCATACCTGTGGTCACGTAAGAAAGCGGTGATAATGGAGCTGAAGGCCCAACGCGAGGAGATAAAGGCCGCCAGCGACGAGCTCCGCAACCCGATGGCGCGCATGACCTCGATAATCAGCAACATGGCCGAGAAGGAGACGTCGGTGGAGGGCAAGGAGCAGATAAACTCGCTGCACTTCCTCATGCTGCAGATAATCACGAGGATATCTGAGATGCAGACAAGCCTCGAGAACCCCGAGGCGCAGGCTTCGGAGAGCGCCACGAACAGGATGCAGCTAAACAGCAAGGGCGAGATATCGCTCGCACAGCTCGACAGCAGCGAGACGCTTACGGCCGAGAGCAGGCCGAGAAGGACCGACCTGGCCACCAAGAAGTATGTCATCGTGCTGATAGACGACAATAAGGAGTTCCTCAACTTCGTCATGGCACACCTCCGCGACGTCTACGACATGCACGCATACGACGACATGAAACCGGCCATGGCCGACATAGAGATTCTCAACCCCGATATCATCGTGTGCAAGCACGGTATGCCGCGCATCTCCGGAAGCGATCTGTGCAACATGATAAAGAGGAACAGCAGCACGTCGAAGACGAAGTTCGTGCTCATGACAGACAGCGTGCTGACCTCGCAGGACATGCAGAGCATGAACATCACGCTGGCTGCCGACGACTATCTGGCAAAGCCTTTCAACATCCAGGAGGCCATGATGCGCTTCAACAGCCTGCTCGGCCTGGCTCCCAACACGAGCCTCGACGACGTCATCGAGGGTAAGGAGACGCGCATGCTCGAGGGCCGCAACTCGAGCATGACGACGGCAACGGTGTCGGACGGAAGCACGGGCAGCATCGCGGGCGAGAGCCTCGAAGAGATAATCGGAAATGCAGGGCTGGAGACGGCCGATGCCGGAGACAACGGAGACGATGCCGGAGACGCCGGAGAAAAGAGCAAGAACGAGCTATATTATAAGAAAGGTGAAACCATCGGCGACTACTCCATGAACGACATGATGGACCGCCAGCTGATGATGAACGTCGAACAGTATGTGCTCCACAACATGAGCCGCGGCAACATCAACCTCGAGGAGATGGCCTCGGCCATGGGAATGGGCCGCGTGCCGTTCTTCCACAAGATACGGAACATCACCTCGAAGACGCCTGCCGAGTTCGTAAGGGAGCTGCGCCTGAAGCACGCCTGCACCCTGCTCCAGCGCACGAACATCAACATGAGCGAACTGGCGATAACCCTCGGCTTCATGACGGCCGAGAACTTTGCCAACATCTTCAAGGATAAGTATGGCATGTCGCCGCTCGAATACAGGATAAAACATCGTAAGGAGGCATGAGGCAGACACTTATCGCCATCATAATGATGGCCTTGCCGCACGCATGGTGCAAAGCCGAGACGAGCGACTCCGCCATCGTACGGGTACTGGAGAAAAAGGGGATAACGTTCACGCACAACAACAGCGTCACGCTGCTGACCAGCGGCAAGGCCAAGTTCGACGACATGTTCGAGGCCATCCGCCAGGCCCGCAGCAGCATACACCTCGAGTATTTCAACTTCCGCAACGACTCGATAGCCTCCGAACTGTTCTCCCTGCTGAAGCAGAAGGCAAGCGAGGGCGTCGAGGTTAGGGCTCTCTTCGACGGCTTCGGGAACGACTCGAACAACAAGCCGC